>JAIXXC010000265.1 GCA_027490985.1 Verrucomicrobiales bacterium | reverse complement strand
CTCGATTTCGTCAATCTGGGTTTCAGCGGCGCGGGCCTGGGGGAACCGGCCGTGGCCGAGGCGGTCGCCGAGATCGAGGCCGAAGCCTTCGTGCTCGATTACTGGGCCAATCCGTCCGCCGAGGTGTACCGCGACACGCTGCCCGGCTTCGTGGACACGCTTCGCAAACGCCATCCGCGCACCCCGATCCTGATCACCGGCCCGTTCTGGTTCCCCGCCGAAGCGGCCTCGGCCTCGCTCCATGCCCAGCAGGAGGCCAAGCGGAAGACGGCCCGCGACTTCGTGGCGGCCCGCCGCAAGGCCGGTGACCGCGCCCTCGTGTTCGTCGACGGCTTCGACATGCTGTCCCGCTCCCAGGGCTCCGGTCTGGTGGACGGAGTGCATCCCAATTCGCTGGGGTTCCAGCATTGCGCCGACGGGCTGGAGCCCCACCTGCGGCGCGCCCTCCGGCTGCCGGCCCGGCGGCGTTGATCGCGATCCACAAAGTGCTTGAGCGGGGCCCGGTGCGTCGCCTTTCATATCGGTGGATACCGATGCGTTCATCGAAAACATCAAAGACTCCGATCGGACCTGTGCGGGGCACCGCGCGGGGACCGGTCCCCGCGCTGATCCGTGCGGCCGGTGCTCTGGCCGACGGGAACCGGGTGCGCATCGTGCGCGCCCTGGCGTCCGGGGAGTTGTGCGTATGCGAGCTGTGCTCGGTGCTCGACCTCACCCAGTCCACGTTGTCCACCCACCTCGGGGTGTTGCGTGATGCGGGGCTGACCCTTTCCCGCAGGCAGGGCAAGTGGAGCTATCACCGGCTGACTGTATTGGGGGTCGCGGTCACCGAGGCCTTCTTCGGGTGTTTCATGTCGGCGCTGGCCGCCGATGCCCGATTGCGACGCGATCGACAGCACCTGGAACGGAGGCTGGCCCAGCGCGAAGCCGCGGACTGTTGTGGAGCAGCCGACAGCCAGCCCATGCCGGCCCAGTCGTCGGCGCGGACGCGGAAAGGGCGGTTGTGAGCCGAAAGCGCCTCGAATCCGAGCCGTTCCCGTTGGGCGCCTGGTGTGCGGAGTTCCTCGGCACGTTCGGCCTCGTCTTCGCGGGCACGGGGGCCATCGTGGCCAACGAGGTCTCGCACGGGGCGGTCACCCACCCGGGCATCGCGCTCACCTTCGGCCTGGTGGTGATGGTCCTCATCTACGGGTTCGGAGAGACCAGTGGGGCGCACTTCAACCCGGCGGTCACCGTCTCCCTGGCGGCGGCCCGCCGCTTCGAGTGGCGGGCAGTTCCCGCGTATTTGCTGGTCCAGTGCGGCGGGGCCTTGGCGGCCAGTGGGCTTCTGCGATGGCTGTTCCCCGCGGTCGCGAATCTGGGGGCCACGCAGCCCTCGGGATCCGATGCCCAGAGCCTCGTGTCTGAGGCGATCCTGACCTTCTTCCTCATGCTGGTGATCCTGCAGGTCTCGGTCGGGGCGAAGGAAAAGAGCATCACCGCCGGTCTGGCCATCGGGGCGACCGTGGGTTTGGAGGCGATGTTCGCGGGGCCGATTTGCGGAGCCTCCATGAATCCCGCACGTTCCCTCGGTCCGGCCTTGTTCGGCACGGGTCTCGATTCGCTGTGGATCTACTGTCTGGGTCCGATGCTCGGGGCGCTCCTGGCTGTTCCGGTGCACATCTTCCTGCAAGGGCCCCTTGCGGGATCGCACCGCCGTGAACCATGAATCCTTTGTCGTGAAATTCCGGTCCTTGAATTCCAGTCGTTGAAATGGGCTCTGACACAGTCGATCCGAATCCTTCTTCTTCCACTCCTGCCTCTTCATGAAACTCATCGAATTCCGCGCCCTCCTCTCGCAGCACGCCGACGCGCTCCTGCGCTTCCAGCGGCCCGACGGATCGCTGTTGCCGATCCATGCGCACGTCTCCGAGGTGGCGCGGGTCGAGAAGCATTACATCGACTGCGGCGGGGTGCTGCGGGCCGATGCGTTCTGCCGCCTGCAGACCTGGGTGGCCGACGACGTCGAACATCGGCTCACCGCGGGCAAGTTGCTGGCGATCTTCGACAAGGCCGGCCCGGTGCAGTTGCGCGACGACCTGGAGGTCGACGTGGAGCACGAAGTGGGCTTCGTCACGCAAATGCCGCTCGAATCGGCGGCCGTTCAAGGCGGTGAACTGCTGCTGCGGCTGGGCTTGCGTCATACCGACTGCCTGGCGCAAGACCGGTGTCAGCCCGCGACCCCGGCGCCCCAGGCCATCGGCTTTCGGACCCGCCCGCAGTCGGGATGATCCTCTCTCTCCCATGACGTCTCCATCCCACGAAGCCATGACTCTTCCTCGCCAGACTCCATTGATCCTCGTGCTGTGCACGGGCAACTCGTGCCGCAGCCATATGGCCGAGGGCATTTTACGGGCCGCGTCCGGAGGGCTCTTCCGGGTGGCCAGCGCCGGCAGCAAACCGGCCGGATATGTCCACCCCCTGTCCATCCGGGCGCTGGCCGAGATCGGCATCGACATCAGCGGTCACACCTCGAAGCACATGGACCTGTTCCTGAATCATCCGGTGGAAACCGTGATCACGGTCTGCGGCAAGGCCGATCAGGTGTGCCCGGTGTATCCGGGGCAGGTGAACCGCTACCATTGGCCCTTCGACGACCCGGCCCATGCGACCGGGACCGAAGACGAACAGATGCAGGTATTCCGGCGGGTGCGCGATGAGATCCGTCGGGTCTTCGAGGCCTATGCCCGCGGCCGCATCGATCAGGCCCACCTTCGATGATCCCGAGTCTGCGGGTTGAGTTCGCGGCCGGGTGTGGTTTGTTGGGCCAGGTACGATGAATCCGAACCCGTTGATCCAATGGTCGTTGCGTGAGCTCTCCACCGCCCTGCGGTCCGGGGAGTTGACCCCGACGCAGTTGACTGGAATCGCCCTCGAGTCGGCCCGGCGTTCGGCGGTTTCGCGGGCGTTCCTTGCCATCGACGAGGCGGGCGCCCGGGCCCAGGCCCAGGCCTTGGAGGCCGCCGGTCCCGGGGGACCGCTCTGGGGATTGCCGGTGTCGGTGAAGGATCTGTTCGATGTCCGCGGCCTGCCCACGACCTGCGGGTCACCCTTCTACGCCGGCACGCGTCCGGTGCCCCAGGACGACTGTCCGTACGTGGCCGATTGGCGCGCCCAAGGGACCGTGTTGGTCGGCAAGACGAACCTCAACGAGTTCGCCTATGGCATCACCGGCGAGAACCGCTGGTATGGCGATGTCACCCAGCCGGGCCATCCCGATCGGTTGACCGGTGGATCGAGTTCCGGGGCCGCGGCCAGTGTGCTCATGGGAGCGGCGGCGATCGGTCTGGGCACCGACACCGGAGGATCGCTACGGGCTCCGGCGGCGCTATGCGGGCTGGTGTCCTACCGGGCGACGCTCGGCAGTGAAGACGCCGCTGGCAGTTTCCCCTTGGCCCACGCCTTCGACACGCTGGGTTGGTTGCAGCGTAGTCTGGGCGATCTGGCTTGGGTGGCCCGGAACCTTCGCCCCGGAATCCCATCGACGGCCTTGTCGCGGGCGCCTCGCGTCGGCGTGGTACGGGGCGATTGGCTGGCTCCGGCCGAGCCCGAAGTGCTGGCCGGGATGGAGCGTTTCGTGGAGGCCTTGAAGGCGGGTGGAGCCAGTGTGGATTCGGTCGAGGGCGCGGGGTGGGAGCGTGCGGTGGACTGCTTCGTGCCCATCCAGGCTCATGAGGCCCACAGCACCCATGCGCGGTACCTGACCAACCATGCCGGGGCCTACGATCCGGCCATCCTGCCGCGACTGGAACTGGGGCGGGGGATCTCCGCAGGCCGGTATGCCGAACTGCTGGCCGAGCGTGACGCGTTTCGGCGGGGGTTCGACCCGTTGTTCCAGCGCTTCGATGTGCTCATCGCGCCAGCCAGTGCGATGCGGGTCCTCAAGGCGGGTGCCGATCATGCCGGCACCCGTCCGCGCATGATCCGTCTGACGGCTCCGGCCAGCCTGGGCGGGTTGCCCGTGGTCACGGTTCCGTGGCTCGAAGGCGACGAACCGGGACTGGGTTTCCAGTGCCTGGGCGCCCCGGGTTCGGATGGATCGCTGTGGTCGTTCGCGGAATGGTTGGCTGGGCTGGAGTTGTTGGAGATCCCCTGAGCCTCCGGATCCGACTTCGGTGACTCGCCTCCAAGCCCGGGTTCGCGGTCTTCCGACGGGCGATCGATTCCGGTGGAGTTTTGCGTTTTTCATTTTCGATTTCGGGGCACACTGCTCCCGCCTCTATGAGCAACGCGTCCGCCCACAAGATCTCCAAGAAGTTCGCCGCCTACCCCCGGCTCAATCCCTTCGCCATCGGCAAGAGCATCTCTGCCGCCGACCTCATCGATCACTCGATGCTGGCCTACAACGGCGGTCGACTGCGCGAGGCGGCCCAGTTGCTCGCCAAGAAGATGCTGCCCGATGACGGGTTCATCGGCCTGTCGCTCACCGGCGCCCTGACCCCGGCCGGCCTGGGCAAGAGCTGCCTCATCCCGCTCATGAAGGGCGGCTACGTGGACTGGATCATTTCGACGGGTGCCAACCTGTACCACGATCTGCACTTCGGCCTCGACATGCACCTGCACAGCGGCACGCCGTTCCTCGACGATGTCGAATTGCACGAAGAGGGCGTCATCCGCATCTATGACGTGCTCTTCGACTACAACGTGCTGCTCGACACCGACGCCTTCGTGCGCGAGGTCATCCAGGGGCCGGAGTTCCAGCGCGCGATGGGCACCGACGAGTTCCACTACCTGCTCGGCAAGTACGTGCACGCCCGCCAGAAGAAGCTGGGCATCCGCGACAGTTCCATCCTGGCCACGGCCTACGAGTGCGGCATCCCCATCTTCACCAGCAGCCCGGGCGACAGTTCCATCGGCATGAACGTGGCGGCCATGTCACTGCGCGGATCCCAGCTGATGCCCGACGTGAACCGCGATGTGAATCAGACTGCGGGCATCGTGTATCACGCCAAGAGCACCGGCCACACCAGCAGCGTGTTCATTTTGGGTGGCGGCAGCCCGAAGAACTTCATGCTCCAGACCGAGCCCCAGATCCAGGAGGTCATGGGCATCCAGGAAAAGGGGCACGATTACTTCCTTCAGTGCACCGATGCCCGTCCCGACACCGGCGGTCTCAGCGGCGCCACGCCGGCCGAGGCCGTCAGCTGGGGCAAGGTCGATCCCGACAAGCTGCCCGACTCGGTGGTGTGCTACACCGACAGCACCATCGCCCTGCCGTTGCTCACGGCCTACGTCACGGCCCGGGTCAAGCCCCGCAAGCTCAAGCGCCTCTACGACCACCGCGACGCGATCCTCGACAAGGTGCGCTCGAAGTACCTGAAGATCGGCACCGTCGACAAAGTGCTCACCAGCCGCAAAGTCGCCAAGCGCTCCAGCTCGGTGGGCCTCAAGAAGAAGTAGGATCGAGCCCCGGCCCCCACTTCCCGGCAGGGATCACCGGCCGAGGGGGGGCTTGGGGATCGGCCCGTGGAAGCCGATTGGATTGGGGATGTCCGATATGGGATGAAAAGGACGCCCAGTAAGGTTGTCACCGTTGCATCCCATGAGCTTGGTTCCCAATCCAGAACCCCCATCCCCCTCGGCGCCTCGCTTGGATCCCCGCCGCCATGACTTGGATGCGCTCCGGGCCGCGGCGATGCTGCTGGGGATCGTATACCATGCGGCGTTGGCCTACGCCGCCGGCTCTTGGTGGATGATCCAGGATCCGAGCCAGAGCTCGCTGGTGTACCTCTTTCAGGCGGGGGTACATGGGTTCCGGATGCCGCTGTTCTTTGTGGTGAGCGGGTTCTTCACGGCGCTGCTGTGGCGGCGGCGGGGTTTGGCGGCGCTCTGGAAGAATCGCCTGCTGCGCATTCTGGTGCCGTGTCTGTTGGGTCTGGTGACGCTGGTGCCGGCGATGGGGTGGTCTTCCGGCAACGCGGCCGGGGCCGGGGCCCGATTCCGTCAGGCTCAGGAGGTCCGGAAGGCGGTTTCTTCGGAGGCTTCGGTTTGGAGCGCGCTGGCCTCGGGGGATACGGCGGTGCTGGGTCGGGTTCTGGCCAAGAAGCCGGATTTGAACGCGCAGCAGCCGGAATCCGGCATCGTTCCGCTGTCGATGGTGGCTCTTCAGGGCAGGGCCGATTTGGCCCGGCAACTCATCGAGGCGGGCGCGTCGGTGAACGCGACGAACCGGGACGGCAACACGCCACTCCATGCAGCGGTTTTTCTGGGGCGTACCGGAGTGGTGGACCTCCTGATTTCAAATGGGGTGAATGTCCATGTGCGCAATGCTCAGGGAGAATCGGCCCTTCAACCGGCGCGTGCCGATTGGCCCACCACCGAATTCATCGCGGGCCTGTTCTCCATGAAGCTGGACCGCGCCGCCGTTGAAGCCGGCCGCGCTGAGGCGGTCCGGCGGTTGACCGCCTTGGGCGTCACCGATTCGCCCGCGGGTTCCAAGCCTGGCGAATCCAAGCCCTCTGTCCTGGCCGGAGTGTTCCAGTCGCTCATCAACACCCCGGTGTTCATCGTCGTGTGGTTCCTGTGGTTCCTGTGCTGGATGTTGCTGCCGTTCTCGATTTACGCCTGGGTCGCCGAGCGTTGGGGTGGGGCGGCCTCGCCTCGTTGGCTGACGCTGGGGCCATTGAAATGGCTGCTCTGGTTGCCCCTGACTTGGGTGCCGCAGGCCTTCATGAGTTGGGAAGGGGGTGCTTTCGGTCCCGATACCTCCATGGGCATTGTTCCCATGCCGCATGTCTTCTCCTACTATCTGCTCTTTTTCGCCTTCGGAGTGCTCTACTACGAATCGAAGGACGAGGTGGGTGAACTCGGTCGTCACTGGCGCTGGAGCTTGCCCGTGAGTTTGCTCGTCCTGCTGCCCCTCGGTGTCGAGTTTGCGACGGGCTATTTGGGATTCCGATCGCGTCTGTTGGCCGACCGTCATTTCCATACCGCGACGGTCCTCTTCCAAGGCCTCTACGCCTGGGGGATGACCATCGGTTGCATCGGAGCGTTTCGCTCTTGGGTTCAGGGTGAAAAACCTTGGGTGCGCTACCTCTCCGATTCGGCCTATTGGTTGTACTTGGGCCACCTGCCTTTGGTGATCTGGGCTCAGGGGGCTGCGGTGGGTTGGCCGATTCCGGGCTGGATCAAAGCCCTGATCATCTCGGTCGGGGTCACCGGACTCCTGCTGGTGGTGTATGAATGGGGCGTTCGCTACACGTGGGTGGGAGCCTTGTTGAATGGTCGGAAACATCGGAATCCCCCGTCACTCGCTCAGGTTTCATCGGTGACTCCGCCCGTGTCCGGATGATTCCAGTGACCCGATGAAGGAAGGCCCGCCAGTCGTCGCCCAGATCGCGAGCAAGCCTGTGAGTGATTTCTCCAGCAAGCCTGCCGGCGATTTCGCCTCGAACCCGGCCTTCGGTTCGGATCGGTCGATGGACTCCGCACCAGAGCCCAATGCCTCCGAGTTGCTTTCGGTGGTGTATGACGAACTCCGTCGTCTTGCCGCCCAGAAGATGGCTCACGAACGGCCCGGGCAGACGTTGCAACCCACGGCGCTGGTTCATGAGGCCTGGTTGCGACTCGGGTCTTCTTCCGGCCGGCCGTGGGACAGCCGTGAGCATTTCTTCGCCGCCGCCGCCGAGGCCATGCGACGGATCCTCATCGATCGAGCCCGTCGCCGCGCCCGTATTCGGCATGGGGGTGAGTGGACCCGGGTGGACGCCGAGGACATCGACCTGCCCATCGCTCAAGATGGCGACAAGTGCCTCCGGGTTCACGAGGCCTTGGATCGATTGGCGCTGGTCGATGCCCGCAAGGCGGAGGTGGTCAAGATGCGGGTCTTCGTCGGCATGGAGGTGCAAGAAATCGCCGAGGTGCTGGGGCTGTCGGAGAAGAGCGTCCAGCGTGATTGGGTGTTCTCGAAAGCGTGGCTGTCCCGGGAATTGCAGCGCGAATGAAGCCGCATCCAAGAGCTGAATCGGCCAAATCGGCCGAATCCACCGGGACCTCCGGGGCTGCGCGTCCCGAGAGACTGAGGTTTTCGGCCTCCGAATTGGAACGCGTCTTCGACGCAGCGGTGGCCCTGGGATCCTCAGCCGCCCAAGCCGCGTTTCTGGACCAAGCCTGTCCCGACCCGGTGCTTCGCCGCGAAGTGGAATCGCTGCTCGAAGCCCACCGACACCCGGATGCCCTCTTCGAGTCCCTCCCCCGCAAATCCCCCGAAACAACCCAAGAGGAACAGCCCGGAACGGTGATCGGTCGCTACCGGTTGCTCGAGTTCTTGGGTGAGGGTGGGGTGGGCAGGGTCTTCGCGGCCGAGCAGACCGATCCGGTCCGGCGTCGCGTGGCCCTCAAAATCTTGAAGCCGGGCATGGACAGCCGCGACGTGATCGCCCGCTTCGAGGGTGAACGTCAGGCCATGGCCATGATGGATCATCCCGGCATCGCCAAGGTCCTCGACGCGGGCACCACCGAACGCGGCCGGCCTTACGTGGTGATGGAACTGGTGGCCGGCCAACCCATCACCGACTACTGCGACCGCAACCGTTTGAGCGTCACCGCACGCCTCGAATTGGCGATTCGGGTGTGCCGAGCCGTGCAGCATGCGCATCAGAAAGGCGTGCTGCATCGCGACATCAAGCCGACCAACTTGCTGGTGATCGACGAGGACGGGACCCCTGTCCCGAGGGTCATCGACTTCGGCATCGCCAAGGCTCTTGAGGGAAACCTCGGTGAACAGACCACCGCGGGCACCCGACTGCATCCGTTCATCGGGACACCGGCCTACATGAGTCCCGAGCAGGCCGACATGAGTGGCCTCGACATCGACACGCGCAGCGACCTCTACAGCCTGGGTGTGCTCCTCTACGAGTTGGTGACCGGGTCGCCGCCGTTCGACGGGCGCGCCTTGTGGGACGCCGGTTTGGAGGCGCTTCGGAAAACCCTCCGAGAAACCGAGCCGCAGCGACCCAGCCAACGTCTGGCAGGCCTTCCGGTCGACGAGCGCGAGGCCATTGCCCGAGCCCGGTCCACCCAGGGTGCGGCACTGCTGCGCGAGGTCCGGGGCGACATCGACTGGATTCTCCTGAAGTGCCTGGAAAAAGACCGTTCGCGTCGATACGCCTCCGTCGACGCCCTGGCGTCGGACTTGCGGCGGTTCCTCGCCCACGAGCCGATCCTCGCTCGACCACCGGGTGCGCAAGATCGGCTTCGCAAGTGGGTCCGCCGCAACCGGGTCGCCAGCCTGTCCCTGATGGCGGTGACCGTGGGGCTGAGCCTGGGATTGGCCCTGGCCGTGGCCGCTTGGGTGCGGGGTCGCACCGAGGCCGCCCGCACGGAGGCGGTGACGGGGTTCGTCCACCAGTTCCTTTCCGATTCCTTACCGCCGCTCACCCAACGCGGTGATTCCCGGGCCGCCCGAGAACTCATCGCGACGGCGGATCGACTGGTTTCGTCTTCGCTGTCCAACGCGCCGATCGCCGAGCTGGTGGTCCGGGTGAATCTCTGGAAGACCTTCATCGAACAGTTGGGGGATTATCCAGCGGCTCTAGGCCAGAGCGAAGCCATCGCACGCATCGCCCCCCAAATTCAACTAGGTGCACCCCAGCTGCAGCGCGATTTGCTGGCGGTGTTCCTGGCGGGCACCCGGCTCTGGGCTTCGGGAGGGCCCGGGCCGGCGGCCGAAGCGGCGCTCGGTGAGTTGGATCGTCTGGCCGAATCGTTTCTCGCTCGCACGCCACCGGAGCGGACGATGGCCCGTGAAATCCGAGCCACCCAGGGATCGTGGCTGTTGCTCGCGGGAAGGTTTTCCGAAGCGGAGGCCCGACTGCAGGAGGCTTGTCGCCTGGAGCCATCCCCGCCCGATCGGAGCATTCGACTCCATGGATGTGTTCCGGACTACGCTCGGGCGCTGTCGCTGCAGGGGCGTTTCGATCGCGCTGAAAAAATTCTCCGCGATAGGGCCCCGACTGCGGCCGATCTGGCTGGGGAAACTCCAGGGCTGAGGGTCCGTTGGATCGCGGAGATGTCTCATGCGCTGTGCGGTCAGGCGCGCCATGCCGAGGCCGAACGCTGGTTGATGGATCAACGTCAGGGGTTTCGGGAACGGGGCGCTCCGGAAGTCGAGCAGCTGGCCCTGGAGGCCGAGCGAGCCGTGGTGATGGCCCGCGCGGGGAGGCTGCCCGAGGCGTTGCAGCAGATGGAGGCGGTGGCCACCAATCGACTGGCCGGGGTGCGCAACTGGCATCGGGCCATGGTGCTGGCGCTCAGCCTGGACGATACGGAGGCGATCCGTCGTTTAGGCCGTGCGGGCTTGCTGGGCTACGTGTCGTTGGCCGAGGGGGTCGATGCACTGCTCTTGGCCGACGGGTTGTTGGCCGCGAACGGGGATGCCACCGCAATGGCCGTGGCCGCGGCGATGGTCGAGCGGGTGGCTGCGGCCCAGGATTGGAGCCGCGACTTCGCCTTGTCGATGCAGGCTCGATTGGCCCACCGACAAGGTCGCTTTCCAGAGGCGCTGGAACTCCTCGATGCATCCATGGCTCAGCGGGGATTCGGAGTGGTCCGAGCCGGGGTCGAGTCTCATCCGGCCCATCACGCCGAGCTGAGGTGTTTTCGCGCGGAGTTGTTGGCGCGTCTGGGGCGGGAGGCCGAGGCCCGCCAAGAAATGCTGGCCTCCCAAGAGATCCTGCAAGCCGTCGGTGGTGCCCCATCGGTAGTTCGGAGCCATGGTGAATTCTGGGAGCAGAATTTGCGGGCTGCCTTGAGCCGAAAAGCCGCCGAGAGAGTCCTCCAGTCTTCACCCTAGCCAAAGGGTTGGGTCCCGGCCGTTTACCCAAAATGGGCCATATGATCACTGATGGTGGCTTGCTTGGGCTGGCGGGGGGCTCCGCGGGATAGGTCCTGCGCTCGCAGGAAGGCTCGGGGGAGGATGGGGCTTTCGCGCTATGCGCGAGGGTTTTTGGTGATCGCCTTCAATGCTCGCTTCGGACCTATCCCGCTCCGCCAGAATGACGTGGAGTCGGTTGGTGTTTCCGTTGGCGGTGGTTGCGACGGTTCGCTTCAATGGCTGGCATGTTCCCTCGACGGTGGTGTGTGGTGGTGGCGCTGTTGCTCGTTCTGGTTCCCGCCGGACGGGTGCGGGGTGCCATGGCCACGGCGGTGCGACCCAACATCCTGTTCCTCTTCGCCGACGATCAGCGGGCCGACACGATCGGTGCCTGGGGCAATGCCCACATCCGCACGCCGCATCTCGACCGTCTGGTGGCGCGGGGTTTCAGTTTTCGGGGCAACTACTGCTTTGGGGGCAACAGCGGTGCGGTGTGCATCCCGAGTCGGGCGATGCTCATGAGTGGCCGGACGTGGTTCGGTCTCCCGCACACGCTGCAAGGTGTGACGACCTTTCCGGAACACTTGCGTCGGCAAGGCTATGAAACCTTCGCCACCGGCAAGTGGCACAACGGTGAGGCATCGTTCCTGCGCAGCTTCGAGCGAGGGCGATCCATTCATTTCGGAGGGATGGATGATCACACGCGGACCGCCGTCCAAGACCTCCAGTCCGACGGGAAGTTCACCCGCCGTCAGCCAGCTCCCAAGTTCTCCAGTGAGCAGTTTGCTGATGAGTTGATCGAATTCCTCCGGCACCCCTCGGGCGATCGACCTTTCTTGGCCTATGCCGCCTTCACCGCGCCGCACGACCCCCGCAATCCGCCCGAGGCGTGGCGGGTCACCGATCCGGCCAAGCGCCCGCCGCTGCCGCGCAATTACCTGCCGCAGCATCCCTTCGACAACGGCGAGTTGATTTTGCGCGACGAGAACTTGTTGCCGTGGCCGCGCCCGCCGGAAGGAGTGCGCGATCAATTGGGAGAATACTACGGACTCATCGAGCACTTGGATTCGCAAATCGGCCGGGTCCTGGACGCCCTCGCGAAATCTCCCCATGCGACCAACACGGTCATCGTTTATGCGGCCGACCATGGCCTCGCCCTCGGGAGTCATGGCCTGCTGGGCAAACAGAACGTGTACGAGCACAGCATGCGGTGCCCGCTCATCATTGCTGGACCGGGCATTCCGGCCGGCGGCACTGCGGCGGCCTTCACCTACCTCTTCGACTTGTTCCCGACGCTTTGCGGGCTCACCGGGGCGCCGGTGCCGTCCGGGTTGGCCGGATCGGACCTCCGCCCGCTATGGACCGGTGAGGCGAAGCGCATCCGCGACTCGGTCTTCTTGCCGTATCTGGGACTCATGCGTTCCGTGCGCGACGAACGGTGGAAACTCATTTGCTATCCACCGGTGAATCATCGCCAGTTGTTCGATCTGACCCACGATCCCGACGAGCGGGTGGACGTGTCCGGCGATCCCGACAACGCCCCGGTCGTGACCCGCTTGCTCGCCACGATGGCCGAGTGGCAGGCCCGGGTCGGAGACACCCAGCCGCTGACCGTCCCGAATCCCAAGCCCCTGATGCGCGACCTCACCGCTCACCCTCGGAAGCCCGACGACTGGCAGCCCCGTTGGATCGTCGAGAAATACTTCTGAACCTCCAGACGGGGGGAGTTTCGGGGACTTGCCGAGGGAGCGCCCGCCCAGCACCGTTGGCAACGTGACTCTTGAAGATTCTCTGGGGG
>JAIXXC010000173.1 GCA_027490985.1 Verrucomicrobiales bacterium | reverse complement strand
GCCAGCGATGCGCTCAGCGTGGTGACGCCGACGGTGACCCATCACGCGATCGCCCGCGAGTTGCTCAGCCGGGGGCGGCATGTGCTGGTGGAGAAGCCGATGACCGACAACTCCGAACAGGCGCAGGACCTGGTGCGACTGGCGCAGGAAAACGGATTGGTGCTGCAGGTGGGGCATGTGGAGCGCTTCAATCCCGTGTTCAGCTATCTGGAACAAGCGGCGCCCTTCCCGAAGTTCATCGAATGCCACCGGCTGTCGCCGTTCCCGGCCCGGAGCACGGATATCGGGGTGGTGCTGGACCTGATGATCCACGATCTCGACGTGGTGATGGCCTTCGTGAAGTCGCCGGTCGTTTCGGTCGATGCGGTTGGGATCCCGGTGCTGAGCCGGAGCGAGGACATTGCCAATGCCCGTCTCCGCTTCGCCAACGGGTGCGTGGCCAACCTCACGGCCAGTCGCATCAGCCCCGAACGGATGCGCAAGATCCGCGTCTTCAGCGGGGGTGATCATCCGGTGTACATCAGTCTCGATTACCGGGTGCAGGAGGGGTTCCTGTACCGGCTGGCCCGGGACGGCGAGGAGGAGAGTTCGTTGCTGCGCAAGCTCTTGGCGGCCAAGGAGTCGACGATCGTGAGCGAGTTCGCCGGCAAGCGGATCGTCCGGGAGCCGGTGCCCATCAACAAAGACGAGCCGCTCAAGCTGGAGTTGTCGGACTTCGTGGCCTGCGTCCGGGAGAGGCAGGTGCCGAAGGTGAGTGGAGCCCAGGCCAAGGCGGCGCTCGATGTCGCTTTCGAGATCGTGCGGCAGATTCAGGCGTCACCGTGATCCCGGGAGGAACGCTTGGGTGATCCCGGGCAGGGTCCCCCCGGTTGGGGGAGAAAAAGTGTCTTGGAAGGGCTGTAAGCCGAATTCTGTCTTCCTGACTTGCGCCAGGGAGAGAGTCATTTCTCTGAGCGACCGATACCCGGAACCCGATCGACTTGCGCCGATACGATGCGGGCCGCATCGCAGGTTCCCTATTTGGTCTTGCTCCCGGGGAGGTTTACCATGCCCCGCTTCTTGCGTCGCGAGCGGTGGTCTCTTAAACCGCCTTTTCACCCTTGCCCGCACCTTGCGGCGCGGGCGGTATTTTCTCTGTGGCACTGTCTGTCGGCCACGCCTTACGTCGTGACCTCCCGCGTGTATCTCCGGCCTGACCGGAGTTACGCGGCCCCGCGCCCTATGGAGTTCGGACTTTCCTCCCGCGACTGCCGCCGCGAGCGACCCCCCGCCCTTCCAAGACGCCTGCAAGGTGGGGGATGGAAACGGGTCTGGCGAGTCGGCAGTTTCCCTATCGACGGTCGGCCAAGATCAGGGGTGGTTTCGAGAAGGTTTCCGCAGTCGGGTTTCCGTGGGCAAAATCCGATCGGCTTCGGACAGGAATGGTTGCGGCCAAGCGGATTTTGTGAGTCACATTAACACCAAGCAACCCGGTCGATTCATTGGCCGTCTTGCGCACACACACCACAACATCTAACGCACTCAAGTCATGAAGACCCTCAAATTGTCGGTGATCCTCGCTCTGGCCTCGGCCGTGTTCGGTGCCACCGCTCTCTCTGCCGCCCACTCTCCGCGCGGCGCGTCCAACGAGTCCTCCAAGTCGGCCAAGGGCCACTGCGACTCCAAGGGCGGTTCCTGCTGCAAGAAGGATTGCAAGAAGTAACCCCCCCGGAGCCAACCCCGGCCTTCGCAGCCGGTTGAGGCCCGGATCGAACAGGCGCTTCCGGTCTCCGGAGGCGCCTGTTGTGTTTTCAAAGCGGCGCGGTGCAGGAGCCTGCTGGACGCTGAGCGTGGTTCGGGTTCAATTCAGCGGATGGATCGAACCGAGGCGATAGGGCAGATGCGGGCCATGTGCAATGACTTGGGCAACACCGTGACCCGATTGCACCCGCTGGTGCCCCGCTTGAATGCACCGCCAGCCCAGGCCGAGATTCTCAAGGCTTTGTTTGAACTGACCAAGCAGGTGGAAGTGGTGAAAAAACACCTGATCCGTCTGGAGAAAGACGATGCCAATACAGTGCTCTAAAACAGTGCTCTGAACCCGGGCTCGGAGACCCGGCCATGCCTTCGGTCAGACTTCAGACGGGTCCGGGAGCCCCGTGGTCATCGCCTTCGGCCCGGTGGTTGAAGGCGTCCACGGTGAAGATCAACGGATAGAGGGACTCGTGGTACCAGAGGCGCGCAAAGTAGAGGCCGATGGGCGAAGCGTCTCGGGCTTCACCGAGTTCCCATCGGTCCACCAGCCACGCCAGGCCACGCTCCAGAGCTTCGCGATGATCCTGGGCCCCGTGCAGGGCGCGCACGGCCAGCGCGGTCTCTTCGACGGTCGGCACGACGCCGCTCGCCCCACCCCAGCCGCCCTCGGGGTGCTGGGCTGAACTCAAGAAGCCCCGCGCCCGCTCCAGGAGGGCCTGGACCGCGATGCCCCCGGCCGACAAGGCATTGAGCCCGATGATCACCTGAGCGGTGCCATACACCGGGTTTTCCTGCGCGGGAGCCGCCTCGTTGCCGAACCAGAGCGGAATCCAGGAGCCGTCGGGCCGCTGGGTGCGACCGAGATGGCCCAGCGCGCGGTGAGCGGCCTGCTGCACTTCGGTGGCGAGGGGTTTGGGGAGGAATGGAATCCAAGCCTTCCAGGCTCGCAGGGCATGGGCGGTCAATTCCGGAGTGCTGCGATCGAAGGGCAGGGCGCCCCAGCCCCGACAAAAGGTCGGGATGCCGCCGTCCCGATTCTGGACCCCCAGCAACCACCGGAGGCCGGCTGTGGCCGCCTCCAGGGTCGGGGCGTCGGGTTCGCTCAAGGCTCTCAGGGCCAGCAGGGCTCCGGCGGTGTCGTCGGCATCGGGCACGCCGCCGGGCAGGTCGGTCCAGGCCCAACCTCCGGGCGCGGCTCCGGTGTACGGGTGCACCTTCCGGTATTGTTGCCCGATCAGCCAGTCGCGCAGTCCGCTCTTCTGGGAGACGGAGAGACCCGGGTCTCCGGCGGCCCCCGAGTGCAGCGCCTTGATGGACAGTGTGGTGACCCAGGTGGCCAGATCGGTGTCGATGGGCCAACTGCCGTCGGTCCGCATCGACGCCCGGAGGAACGCCACGCCGCGCTGGGCCACGGGATGCGCGGCGAGCCCCAGACCGGCCAGGCTCATGGTCACGAAGCTCGTCAGGGGCGTGGCCTCGAGGAAACCGCCATTCTCGGGCTGCAAGCCCGTGAGCACCCGCAGCGTGCGCGCCCGGGTGGCCGAGCGCAGGGGGTTCGTCCGGCCCGAGCGGTGGTGGATGACCTGCCCGATGGCGATCAGAGCCGGCAAGGCGTAGCTGACCACCGGCAGCCGGAGCGCTCCGAAGAGCCCGCGCGGCAGGGCGGCCAATTCGAAGGGCAAGGGCCGAACCCGTTTCCAGCCGTCCCGGCCCAGGCGGCCGCTCAGGGCCAGCATCATGGTGATGGGGACGCTGAAGGTGCGATCCTCTCCATACAGGGCCTCGATGGCGGGGATCAGTCGCTCGAGGGAGCCCGCTTGCCGGCCCAGGTAGCGTTCGGTGGCCGACAGGATCTCCGGAAATCGACCGTCGGCCCCGGCGATACCGAAGGCCGCCCACACCAGAGCGGTGGTGCTGAGGTTGCTCTGGCTGCGGACGGTATCACCCCAGCCGCCATCCGGATTGGCATGGGCCGCGAGCCATGCGATGCCCTGCCGGATCGGGATCTCGTGGGCGCTCGGGTCGATGGCCGCCAGCGCCGTCACCGCGGTGGCGGTGGACAAGGCGCTGCTGCTGAGCTCGCCGGTCCAATGCCCGGTGGTCCCCAGTTCACCGATCAACGCGGTGCGTGCGGCTTTCCGGGCCGCGGCCAGACGGTGTTGAAGCTCCGCGGTCACAGGCTCAGGTGGCCCAGCGCCAGGAGGCCATAGAACGTGTACTCGGCGTCGAGGTGGTCGTCGGCCCAGTGCCCGTGGAATCCCCCGTCGGCCGACCACAGCGTGTCGATGAAATCCAGGCACCGCTCATGCACCCCGCTGGGAATGCGCCGCTCAAGGCAGGCCAATGCGTGCAAGGCCGTGGCGGTCGACAGCAGGTCGGGCAGGGGGGCGCCCGGCACCGCGAGGAATCCGCCATTCGGATGGTGCTGGGCCATCAGCCAGTCGCCCACCGCCGGGTTCACCGGGAATCCCAGATGTCGAATCAAGGTGACGGCTCCTGCGGTGGCGTTGAGGGAACCCGTGGGAAGCCCCGGGGCGTTGCTCCAGGCATTGTCCGGGGTTTCGAGGCGCTTGAGGCTGCGAATCAACTCCAAGACGCCAGGAGGGGTGCGACCCAGATCCTGATAGGCGCCGAGGGCCACGAAGGCGCCGTACGCGGTGCCATGACCCAGACGCGGGTCCCCTTCATAACCTCCGTCCGGTTTGCGGAACGACTCGATCCGCGCCAGCAAGGATTCGGCTCGGCCCGGCGGAAGGCGCTCCGGCCCCAGGGCGGCCCAGCACCGAGCCAAGGCACCGAGATGGACGAAATCGAGCGCGTCTCCGTCGCCGTGGGTTTCGAGCCAAGCGGCCGTGGCGTCGGCCGGGATGGGCACATCGAGGGCCTGGGCCCCGGCCAGCGCGAAGATGGTGTAATACAGGTCGGGCTTGCCTCCGCGGTCGCCCGCGGCCCCGTCGGCGTTGAATTGTCTCCGGTAGAACTCGCGGACGAGGTCGGTCGAGTCGCCCAACAACCGGGGGGCCAACCGGGCGACCTGGAGGAGTTGGAGACGCAGGCTCACGCGACCGGGGCGGTCTGTGCGGCCGTCGCTCCCGCGCCGTCGAGGCCTGTGGTCCCGGGCGGGACGATGGCATCCAGACGCTGGGCGGCGTTCTTCTGTTCCTGCTCCTTGCACCAGCCCTGGATCTCGACGTCGTTGAAGATCTTGCCGATGACCCGGCGCAGCAGGCCCTTGAGGCTGGGGTGCTCGAGCGCGGCCAGCGAACGGATGGCCTCTTCCTGGTAGCTTTCGAGCAGGTGCTTGCAGCGCTCGTCGGCCTTCAGTTCGGAGTACAAGGCCTCGACCTGCTTGGAATCGGGCTGGATCTCGCGGCGCCACAGGCGGTCGAGGAATTCGCGGTTCTCGCCATTGGCGCGCTCCCGGGCGACGGCCAGCAGGAGGCTGGGGCGTTGGCCGGCGATGTCGTTGGTCTCGCCGGAGGTGCCGAGGTCGTTCAGGTCGTCGCGGATCTGGTAGGCGATGCCCAGGGCGCGGCTGTAGGCACCGAGCACGTCATCGCATTCGTCATGCTTGCCGGCATAGAGGGCCCCCAGTCGGAGCGCGACCTCGAAGGCCGGGGCCGTCTTCTGGCGGAAGATGTTGACCACCTGCAGCGGAGTGAGCACTCCGGGTTTGCGGGTCCACATCAGTTCGGCCCCCTGACCGCGGCACAACTCGCGCTGGCCTTCGGCCGCCACGCGGAGCATCTCGGCCTTGGCCTCGGGGCTGGCCTTGCAGGCGGCCAAGAGGCGGTAGCCCTCGCCGATGAGCAGGTCGCCCACATTGAGGGCCACGGCCACGCCGTGTTCTTCGTGCAGGGTCTTCTCGCCGTAGCGCAGGCTGTCGTTGTCTTCGATGTCGTCGTGGATGAGTGACGCCTTGTGGAAGCATTCGACCGCAACGGCCACCTTGCGCAGATCGTCGGGCAGGGCCGCATCGGGTTGGCCGCTGAGCGCCTGGTAGGCCGCCACCGTGAGGAACGGCCGCCAACGCTTGCCGGCACGCATCAACCAATCCCG
>JAIXXC010000280.1 GCA_027490985.1 Verrucomicrobiales bacterium | reverse complement strand
TTCGAGTTCGAGAATGTGCCCAGCGCCACCAGCGACGCTTGCGCCGAGTGGGTTCCGGTGCGGCCCGACGGCAAGGTCCTGCACATCACCCAGCAACGCTTGCGCGAAAAGGGATTCCTCCGCGACCACGGGTTCCCGGTGACCCCGTTCCGGGCCATCCATTCCCAAGAAGACCTCGAGACGGCCGCCCGCGATCTGGGTCTGCCCGGGGTGCTCAAGACCGCCAGCTTCGGTTACGATGGCAAGGGGCAACGCACGATCCGCTCGACGGCCGAACTTCCCGAGGCCTTCGCCGGACTGGGCGGCGCGGAGGGCATCTACGAAGCGTTCGTCGACTTCGCCCAGGAAGTCAGCGTGGTGGGGGCCCGCACACTCGATGGTGAATTCGCCGCATTCCCGGTGTTCGAGAATGTCCACAGACACCACATCCTCGATGTGACCGTGTCCCCGGCGCGGATCCCCCCGGCCCTGGAAACCGCAGCCCGCGAACTCAGCCGGGGCATCCTGGAAGCCCTCGATGTGATCGGTCTCCTGACCGTCGAATTGTTCGTCACCCGGGACGGGCGCCTGATCGTCAACGAACTGGCCCCACGCACCCACAATTCGGGCCATCTCACCCTCGACGCCTGCATCACCTGCCAATTCGAGCAGCAGGTGCGGGCCGTCTGCGGGCTCCCGCTCGGATCCACCGAACTGAAGAATCCGGCCGCCATGGCCAACCTGCTGGGCGACGTCTGGACTCACGGTGAACCCCGCTGGGCGCAGGCCCTGTCGAATCCCCGGCTCAAACTGCACCTCTACGGCAAGGCCTCCGCGCGGCCCGGACGCAAAATGGGGCATATCACCGCCACGGCGGACACCCCGGAAGCCGCCATTCAGGCGGTCCGTGACGCCCGTTCGAGCCTTTGATCGGGGCTTTGGCCGAGACGGCCGATCCTTCTCACCCCCGACTCAACCTCGGGCCGACGATCCGCCAAGCCCGTGAACCGTCGACGGGTTCCGGTGCGACTCCACCGCCCTCCCGAAACAAAGACGGCCGCCGACGCAAACGCGCATCGGCGGCCGTTGTTCGGGCTTGGAGCCCGGTGATTATTGCTTCTTGAGGCGGAACTGCCGGAACTCACCGGAGCCTTCGGCCGGCAGGGAGACCTCGACCGGGGTTTCTTCACCCAGAGTCTCGATCACGTCCACGCCCTCCACGGCCTGCCAATCGGCCCCGAGGAAGGTCGTGGATTCGACACGGAAGCGACCGCCTTCGGGCCCCACCACCTTCAGGCCCAGCGTCTGGTCAGGCCGGACAGTGAGCGAGAGGTAGGTCTTCTGGATCGCCTTGCCCTCGGATCCCGGTCCGGAACCCACCGGGCGTACGATGATCCGGAAGGTGGCCTGAACCCGCGACACCGAGTCGCTGACCGAAACGGTCACCACATTGGTGGTCTGGGCGAAACTGGCGGCCGGAGTCCATTCGAGCAGACCGTTGGTGGAAACGGTCAGCCCCTGCGGACCCCGCTCCAACCGGTAGCTCAAGGCTTGCACCGGGATGTCCACGTCGGTCGCCTTCAGAGCCACCGACAACTTGCTCGTGGCCGCCACGGTCAGGTTGGTCACCGGCAACACCGGAGCAACGTTGGCCTCACGCACGGTCACCACGAAACTGGCCGTGGTGCTCAGCGGAGTCGAAGCGGAGTCGGTCACCTTCACCACGATGGTGTTGGTGCTGGGCCCCTGCTCTTCGGTCGGAGACCAGGAGATCAGGCCCGCGTCGGTCATCGTCAAGCCCTTCGGACCGCTGACCAGCGTGAGGGTCAACTTCTGGGCCGGAAGGTCCGCATCGCGGGCGATCAGGGTGAAATTGAGCCCCGCACTCTCGAGGATCGAACGGCTGAAGGCATTCACCAGCGTAGGCGCGGTGTTGGCCTCGGTGACGAAGATCGTGAACGAGTTGGTGGTGCTCCGCGCCGGAGTGCCGCTGTCGGTCACGGCCACCAGCACCGTATTGGTGCTCGGCCCCTGCACTTCGGTCGGAGTCCAAGTCAACTGGCCTTCGCCGCTGACAGCCAGACCGGTCGGGCCGGAGACCAGCGAATAGGTCAGCTTCTGAGCCGGCAGATCGGAATCCCGACCGATGAGCTTGTAGTTGAGGGAGGTCTGTTCTCGGAGGCTCCGATTCACCAGGTTGATGAAGAACGGCGCCGCGTTGGACGAGCGCACTTCCACTTGGAATGAGCGGATCACCACACGGACGCCATCGCTCACCGAGACGGTCACCGGATGCCGGGCCGCAGCCTGGTCGGCACCCGGGGTCCACGAGACCACGCCCTCGGCGGGATTCACCGACATCCCGCGCGGACCTTCCAACAGCGCGAAGCTCAACTTCTGGGCCGGAAGATCCGCATCCTTGGCCAGGAGCTGGATCGTCAACGGCTTGAGCGCATCGACCGTCAGATCTTCCACAGAGGCCAGTTCGGGCGCCTGATTGATTTCCAGGACCACCACCGTGAAGGCATTGGTCGCGCTGAGCGCCGGCACCCCGTTGTCGGTCACACGGACCACGATCCGGTTGGTGCTCGGGCCTTGCGCCTCCGTCGGGCGGAACTGCAACAACCCGCTGTTGGGGTTCAAGGTCATCCCCTCCGGAGCGGACACCAGCGCGAAGGTGAGCTTCTGGGCGGGCTGATCGCTGTCGGAGGCGCCCAGAGTGAAGCTCATCGACGATCCTTCAGCCACCCGGCGCAACGGTACATCGGCAATCACCGGCGGCGTGTTGGACGGCCGCACCACGACCACGAACGAAGTCGTCACCTTGGCCACACCATCGGTCACGAACACCTCGACTCGGTTGGTGCTTCCCCCCTGATCGGCGGCGGGAGTCCATGACACACCGCCTTGATCGGTGACCGTCAATCCCTTGGGACCACTCGACAAGCCGAACACCAGCTTCTGGGCCGGCAGATCCGAGTCCTTGGCGCTCAATTGAATCGAGACCGGCTTGAGGGTGTCGACCGTCTGATCCGACACGCCGGTGATGACCGGGGCATCGTTCACTTCGTTCACCGTCACTTGGAACTCCGCCGGAACGACCACCAGGCCATCGGACACGGTGTACTTCACCGTCTCGGTCTTGCCGCCGGACTCTTCGCCCGTGGCCCAAGCGACCTGACCGGACTGGCTCAGGGTCAACCCGGCCGGACCGCTCACCCAGCGGAACACCAGTGCCTGCTTGGGCTGGTCGGCATCGGAAGCGACCAGCGTGAACGACAGCGCCTTGCCTTCATCGACGGTCTGCTTGGCGACCGGCGTGGGAACCGGCGCCTCGTTGACCTCGCTGATCACCACCTGGAACTCGGTGCCCACCGTCTGGATGCCATCCGAAACGCTGACCTTCACGGTCTCGGTCTTGCCACCAAAGTCTTCACCGGCGATCCAGGTCACCTGTCCTGACGGCGACACGGTCAAACCGGCCGGGCCGCTGGTCAGCTGGAACACCAGGGGCTGCTTCGGCAGATCGGAGTCGGTGGCCGAAAGGTTCAGGGCGAGGGGCTTGCCTTCATCCAACGTCTGCTTGGCGACGGCCGCGATCTGCGGCGCGGCATTGACCTCCTTGACGAACACCGTGAAGCGGTTGGTAACCGAGTCGATGCCATCATTGACCGCCACCGCCACGATGTTCGTGCTCGGGCCCTGCTCCTCGGACGGGGTCCAAGACAGCGAGCCGGTCGGAGTCACCGTCATCCCGGCAGGAGCCCCCACCAGCGTGAACACCAGCGGTGCGCCTTCGGGATCCGACGCCTTCAAGGTCAGGCCGAACGGTTTGCCCTCGTCGAGGGTCGCATTGGCGATCGCGTCGAAGATCGGCAGTTTGTTGAGCCGGGTGAACGCGAACAGGTTGGTGACCGGGTTGTTGCAGTAGATCCAATCCTGTTGGGACTCGATCACGGGGATCTCCTTGATGAGCGGTCGCACATTGACGTCGTAGAAGCCGTTGGGCAGTTCGACGAACCGGGCCCAACCGTTGGTGACCACCGAAGTGACCACCACATCGGACGGATCCTTGGCTCCGACCTCCCGGAGCCGGGTCAACTGCACCTCGAAAGGCACGCCGATCGCCGGCCTGTCGTTGATGGTGATGAGCACCTCCTTGATGCCGCGCTGACTGGTGTACCAGTCGAGATAGGCGTGCCGATCGCTGCCGCTGGGCTTGTCGAGCAGGTAGTGCTCGCCGCCGATCGGATGCATTTCGAGAGTCCAGAGACCCACGGCGGGAGAGGCCACGGTCAACTCGGGCCCCGCGACGATGGCATTGGTGCCCGACTTGACGACCACCCCCAGCGGGCTGATCAGGCGGTACCGGAACGCCGAAGCCGGGCTAGGAATGCCGACATTGTCGAGATCCAGTACGAGCGGCTCACCCGATTTCACATTGAAGCGGTAAGCGGCACGATCCTCTTCGAGCGCCTTGAAACTGGGGAGATCGAGGGCCAACCAGCGCGCTCCGCAGAACTGCAAGGTGTAGTGGGTCTGTGTGACCGGGGTACCCCCGATGCGCGATTCCAACCGGATCACCTTGCCGGCGGCGAAGGTTCCGAGGTTGACCGACGCCGACTTCTCCCAGCGCAAGCCGTTGGCCCGGGCTTCCGCGGCCGTGTAAGAGACGCTCACCGTGGCGATGCGGTTGGTGCCATCGAACGCATCCACGATGGTGGTCTGCGGGTCGTTGGTGTTGACCGTCACCGTGGTCAACTGGAGGTCCAGGGAGCCACCGTCGGCCAAGACATGCCAGGTGTGGATCTGGTTGGTCTCGTAGTTGCCCACCAGCGGACCGCAGATGCAGGGAGTCTTGTCCCAGGGCGGAGGCTCGATCGGAAACTCCGGCGGCGTGACCACCACCGTCGACGGCTTGACCGTGATGGCCACCGTGACCACGGCCGAATCCAGCGAGCCGTCGTTGACCTTGAAGGTGAAGCTGTCAGGCCCGGTGAACCCGGCCTTCGGAGCATAGATGCGAGCGGCCCCGATGCCCGTGAGCGTGCCATTGGCCGGCGGCGCAACCACCGTGTAGGTCAGCGCGGCCCCCTCGGGATCGGCACCGGCCAGCGTGATCGGCAGCGTTTGACCCGTCACCACGCTCAGGTTCTGGCCCGCCGCCGTCGGCGCCTGATTGGCCGGGCCCGTGTTGCCCAAGACGGTGAGTTTCAGGCCCTTGAACTTCTCCAGTCCGCCCGGAATGGCCAGCGGATCAGCCGGAATCGCATACGTGAAGGCCGCCGACACACCCGCCTGGGTCGGCACCGGGTTCTTACCGGCCTTCAAGGCCGCCTCGGCCAGTTCCCAAGTGG
>JAIXXC010000109.1 GCA_027490985.1 Verrucomicrobiales bacterium | reverse complement strand
GAGCGAGTGGGCGGGAACTTCTCGGCCTCACCGGTGTCGGCGAACGGTCGGATTTATTTCGTCGGCGACAACGGCCAGACCACGGTGCTCGAGGCGTCGAAGACCTTCCATGTGGTGGCGCGCAATCCATTGACCGAAGGCGAGGAGGTTCAGGCGTCGCCGGCGATCTCCCAGGGCTTGTTCCTGATCCGGACCCGCAAGTCGGTGTGGGCATTCCGCCGGTGATCGTCCAACCCGGTTTTACCCCAGCGAACGCACCGGCACTCGGGCGCAATTCTCAGGGTGTTACATTGTTTGCTTGCTTTTTTAACAGCGGCAATCGTGGCTGCCCTCATGTCCGACCACGATGCCTCCCGTTGAACCTGCTTCCGGTCCGGTGTTCCGCGAGATTCCTTCGGACACCCGCGCCGTGATGCACCAGTGCTGGAGCCACCTGTTCTTTCTTCACTGGATCGAGCGACCCGAGCGTTTGGAATCCCTGTTGCCCCCGGGTCTGACACTGGATGTCCATCAGGGAATCTCCCATGTGGGCATCGTGGGATTCCTGATGGAAGCGGTTCGCCCCCGGGGGCTGCCGCCCATGCCGTGGTTGTCGTACTTCCGGGAACTCAATGTCCGACTGTATGTGCGCGATCGCCATGGACTCCCCGGGGTCTATTTCCTGTCTCTGGACTGCGACCGGGCCATTGCCGTCTGGATCGCGCGCACGTTCTTCAGCCTGCCCTACCGGCACGCATCGATGGAATTCGGGGCGACCTCCGAGGATTTCACCTTGAGCTGCCGTCGATGGGGTATCGGCCATGGGCGGGCCGAATATGCGTGGCGTCCCATTTCCATGCCCAGGGTCGCCGAGCCGGGCAGCGTGGAGTTCCACCTCCTCGAGCGTTATCACTTCTTCACCGAACGCGGCGGACACTTGCATCAGGGGCGAGTGCGCCATGCTCCCTACGAGGCCTCGCGAGCGCAGTTCTCGCGGTGGAGTGCCTTGCCCCTGGCCTGGAACGGTCTGCCCATCCCGGACCGGCCTCCGGATCTGGCCCACTATTGCCGGGGTGTTTCCGTGGAGGCCTTTCCCTTGCAGCGCATCCCGTGATCGGTCGGGCCCAAGCCCGGGCCATGGCCTCGACCGTCAGCGGCGCGCCAGCCACCGGGTGGCATTGGCCACGATGCGGAGTGCGTTGGGGTTGAAGAAGACCGGGTAGGTCTCGTGTCCGGGGCGGAAATAGAAGATCCGACCCCGGCCCAGACGCCACACCGAGCCACTGCGGAACCATTCGCCCGAGGCCCAATGTTCCTCGAGCACCACTTCGTCGGGGGACGGCACATGGAACGGCTCGTCGTACATCTCGGTCTGGTCGATGACGAAGGACTCGGGAACCCCCTGGGCGATGGGATGCTGCGGCAGGCGGATCCGGACCTCGCTCGGTTTGCCGTCGCCACGATAGGCCGGAAAGCAGCAGTTGGCCCTCAGGAGCCGCACCTCGATCGGTCCCTGCGGAGGACGCCGGTATTGGACTTCCGGGGACAGGCGCTCCTTGTAGCCGGGAGCCATCCACGGCCGGGGCAGCAGGTCGCTCTCGACCACCACCGCGCGGGCCCGTTCGGCCTCGGGCAAGGCCGCCAGAGCCCGGTCGCGCGCCACGGCATTCATGGCCTCCACGAAGGGGCGGGACCAATGCGCCGAATGCAACGCCAGCAGAGACAGGTTGCCCGAACGGATCCGCTCGACGATCCGGGCGGCGGTCGATGCTTCGATCTCGGCATGGCGCACATGGCCCCACCAGACCAGCACATCGACCGATTCCAACCCCTGGAGGCCCTGCCCGGGGTCATCGATGCAGACCGATTCGACACTCAGTCCGGCGACATTCCGCAGGTGATCGGCGATCTGATTGCCCAGCCAGTTCGGATAGGCCTTCTTCTGCGCCGGTTGACGCTCGTCCCAAACCCGCACTCGCACCCGAGCCTGGGAACCACCCGCGGTCTTGCAACCGGCGGCCGCCATCGCGGCAGCGCCGCTGACCAACCATTCACGTCGGGAAATCATGGCTTTGGAGCGTCTCGGGAAGCCCGGGCCCAGGCAACGCCCAATCGCCGCCCTGGGTGGAGGGTCCGAATCCCGCCGGATCCCCGCGTTCCGGAGGTCGCGTTCCCGGATTGCTTCGGTTTGCAGGATCTCGCCATGCTATGGGTCCATTATGTCGAGGCGGCAATATCCGTTCCATCTGATTGAACCCCGGTGGCAGCGGCACTGGGCGGCAGAGCAGACCTTCCGGGCCTGGAACCCGGGAGATTCCATTCCGGAATCGCACCCCTTCGGGCTGCGCCATGGCCTGGCCGGACGGGCCGCCGCGGCGTCGGACCTCCCGCCGAAGTTCTACATCCTCGACATGTTTCCGTACCCGTCCGGGGCGGGCCTGCACGTCGGGCACCCCGAGGGCTACACGGCCACCGACATCCTCGCCCGCTACCGTCGGGCGCAGGGCTTCAATGTGTTGCACCCGATGGGCTGGGACTCGTTCGGCTTGCCGGCCGAGCAGTACGCGGTGAAGACGGGCCAGCATCCGCGCATCACCACCGAGACCAACATCGCCAACTTCACCCGCCAAATCCAATCGCTGGGCTTCAGCTACGACTGGTCGCGCGAGGTGGCCACCACCGATCCGGAATACTTCCGGTGGACGCAGTGGATCTTCCTCAAGATCTACAACTCCTGGTTCAACCCGGCCACGAACAAGGCCGAGCCCATCGACACGCTCACCTATCCGGCCGACTGCCAGACCGACGCACAGCGGCGCGCCTACCGCGATTCCAAGCGCTTGGCCTATGTCAGCGAGGCTCCGGTGAATTGGTGCCCCGAGTTGGGGACGGTGCTGGCCAACGAGGAGGTCATCGACGGCAAGAGCGAGGTGGGGGGCTTCCCGGTGATCCGCAAGCCGATGCGCCAGTGGATGCTGCGCATCACCGCCTACGCCGAAAAGCTCCTGGCCGACCTGAACACCATCGAGTGGTCCGACTCGCTCAAAGAGATGCAGCGCAACTGGATCGGCCGCAGCGAAGGCGCTGAGGTCGATTTCCAGGTCGACTCCCACGCCGAGAAGATCCGCGTGTTCACCACCCGACCCGACACCCTGTTCGGCGCCACCTACATGGTGCTCTCGCCCGAGCACCGGCTGGTGTCGACCCTCACCACGCCGGCGCAGACCGCGGCGGTGAAGCAGTACCAGGAATTCGCCGCCACCAAGTCCGACCTGGAGCGCACCGAACTGGCCAAAGACAAGACCGGCGTCTGGACCGGCGCCTACGCCCTCAACCCGGTCACCGGGGGCCGGATCCCCATCTGGATCGCCGACTACGTGCTCGCGACCTATGGCACCGGAGCCATCATGGCCGTGCCCGCGCACGACGAACGGGATTTCGAGTTCGCCCAGAAGTTCCAATTGCCCGTGGTGCAGGTGGTGCAACCGCCCGACACCAAGACCGAGTGGCAGGGCTTCTGCGACGAGGGCACGGCCGTGAATTCGAGCAATGCCGAGATCTCGCTCGATGGCGTGCCGACCGCCGAGGCCAAGCGACGGATCACCGCCTGGCTCGAGTCGAAAGGGCTCGGTCAGAAGACGGTCAACTTCAAGCTGCGCGACTGGCTCTTCAGCCGCCAACGCTATTGGGGCGAACCGTTCCCGATTGTGTGGCGCAAGGACGCCGAGGGGACTCTGTGCCACGAGGCCTTGCCCGAAACGGCCCTGCCCCTGTTGCCACCGACGCTCGAAGACTACAAGCCCACGGCCGACGGGCAGCCCCCGCTGGCCCGCGCCCAGGACTGGCTGAACCTCCCGGACGGGTCCGTCCGCGAGACCAACACCATGCCGCAGTGGGCCGGCTCGTGCTGGTACTACCTGCGCTACCTCGACGCCCAGAATTCGCAAGGGTTCGTCGGTCGGGAGGTCGAGAGCTACTGGATGAAGTCGGGGGGCAAGACCCCGGGTGTGGACCTGTACGTCGGCGGCACCGAACACGCCGTGCTGCACCTGCTGTATGCCCGCTTCTGGCACAAGATCCTCTTCGACCTCGGCCAGGTCTCGACGGCGGAGCCCTTTTTCAAGCTGGTCAATCAGGGACTGATCCTGGGTGAGGACGGCCAGAAGATGTCCAAATCCCGCGGCAACGTGGTGAATCCGGACGACGTGCTGGCCGAGTACGGGGCCGATGCGTTCCGCCTGTACGAGATGTTCATGGGACCGCTGCAGGACACCAAGCCGTGGAACACCCAGGGCGTCGAGGGCGTGTACCGCTTCCTCGGTCGGGTGTGGCGTCTCTTCGTCGACGAAAAGGCCGAGACGGATTACGAGCAGGCGTCGACCGTCGCCGGCGGCACCGATTCCGCCGCCGAGGCGGCCCGGTTGCTCGACCTGATCCGGCTCTCGCCGCTGATCCGCGACGAGGCGCCGACCCCGGCCCAACTCAAGCTGCTGCACGAATGCATCCGCAAGGTCGGCCACGATCTGGAGCACCTCCAGTTCAACACGGCGATCTCGGCCATGATGGTGTTCATCAACGGGGCCATGACGTGGGAGAACCGCCCGTCGGCCGTGCTCCGGCCGTTCCTGCAATTGCTGGCCCCCTTCGCCCCGCATCTGGCCGAAGAACTGTGGCAGCGCTTGCATCAGCATCTGGGAACACCGGTGCCCTCGCTGACCTATGCCCCCTGGCCCGCCTTCGACCCGGCCCTGCTGGTCGAGACCGACATGGAGTTGCCGGTGCAGGTCAACGGCAAGCTGCGGGATGTGATCCGGATGCCCGTGGGCGCCAGCGCGGCCGAGATCGAGGCCGCCGCCTTGAAGGCCGAAAAAGCCCAGGCGTTCATCGTGGGCAAGACCGTCAAAAAGGTCATCGTGGTTCCGCGCAAGATGGTCAACGTGGTGGTGGCCTGAGCCTCCGCCCGCGGCCGAACCATGAAATCGCTCACCCGACACCTCACGCCCGACGAACTCCGGATCGTCTGGATCCTGACGGCGGTGCTCCTGCTGGGCATCGGCGGCAAGATCTGGATCGCCAGTCGATCGATGCCGGTGGCCCGGAGTACGCCACCGGCCGCTGCGGCCTCCGTCCCGAATCCCTGAATGGAACTCCCCCGCCCCAAGGATCCGATCGCCGCTCTGGTGGCCGCCGATGACCGGTACCACCGGGACGCCTACGCCTTCCTGAAGGAGGCTCTCGAGTACACCCAGCGCACCCTCAAGCGCCCGGTCGGTGAGAAGACGCGGCATATCACCGGACAGGAGTTGCTGGAGGGCATCCGGGAATACGCGCTCAAGGAGTACGGCCCGATGGCGTTGACCGTGCTGTCCGAATGGGGAATCCGCCGTTCCGAGGACTTCGGGGAGATCGTCTTCAACATGGTGGAGCACGGCATCCTCTCCAAGACCGAGAACGACTCCCGGAAAGACTTCCAGGACGGCTACGATTTCGAAAAGGCCTTCCGGTCTCCGTTCAGGCCGTCGTCCACCCGAGCGCTCTGAGCCGCGCCCCAGGGCGACCGTCCGGCGAACGGCACGACTCTGGCTTACCGGGCCGCAACGGTCCGGATCGCCACCGAGGCCAATCCCAAAAACGCGTCTTGAAACCCGCCCCCCTTCGCCCCGCCCCCTCCGACATCCTGTTCATGCTCACGGTGGGCGCCATGTGGGGCGTTCATGGGCCGTTGCTCAAACTGGCCTACCAAGCCGGGCTGAACTTCGCCCTCGTGTCGGTCGGCGAATACGCCTTGGCGACACTGGCCTTCGGATTGGCCTGCCGGGCCGGAGGGGTGAAGTGGCCCCGCGAAGACCGGGCCTTCTGGTTGCGCATGCTTCTCGGCGGCGTCGTGGGCAGCGGGGTGGTGCTCTTCCTGTTCTGGTCGTATCAACTCGGGCCGGTTCCGGTGGGAGCCACGCTGTTGTTCCTCTACGTGCCCTTCACTTCGATCTTGGCTGCGCTGGTGCACCGTCGTTGGCCGCCGGCCCGGGAAATCGCCTCGGTGTGCCTGGTGACCGCCGGGGCGGTCCTGGCCACCGACTTCATCGGGGCCGCCGGTCCCGACAGCCTCCGCGGAGCCCCTCAGGCCGTCCTGGCCGCCTTGTGTTTCGCCGGGTTCTTCATGATCTCGGCCGGCCTGGGCAACCGCTCGAGCCCCTTGTTCCGCTCATTCTTCTTCTCGGCCCTGTCCGGATTGATCCTGCTGGGAGTCACGCTGGCGGCGGGTTGGCCGTTGAGCGCCTCGGGCGCCGGCCTCTGGAAAACGCTGGGATGGCTGGCGGTGCTCAGTGCGGTCGGCCAGTTCGTCCCGGTGTTCCTCATGATGAACTCGGCCCATCGGTTGGGCGGTGGATTGGGCAGCATCCTGACCTCGCTGGAACTGCCCGTGGCGGTGGGCCTTTCGGCGGTGGTACTCGGGGACCCCGTGCGCCCCTCCCAACTGGGAGGCATCGGCCTCATCCTCGCAGGGATCGCCCTCCCTCATCTGAAATCGGGCCCGGTTCCTGCTTCCGACCGCTCGGCATGAGCGAGTTGATTCCGGTCATCGATTTTTCGCCCTTCTTCACCGGTCCCGAGGGCCGACAGCGCGTGGGAGCGGCCATGTTCAAAGCGGCCCACGAAACCGGTTTCATGTACCTCAAGGGGTACGGGATTCCGACAGAGCACATCACCGAGGCCTTCGGCCTGGCCCGGTCTTTCTTCCAATGGCCGCACGAGTCCAAGCAGCGGCACCTGCGCACGGCCGGCAACTTCGGTTACCAGTCGGTCGCTCAAGAGGCTCTCGACCCCACGCAACCACCCGATCTGAAGGAGGATTTCACCCTGCGCCACGCGTTGGGGATCGGCCCCTCCGATCCCCGCTGGCCATCCGAAGCATTTCGGGTCGGGGCCACGGGGTTCTACACCGAATGCCGTCATCTGGCCGAACAGGTGATGCAGGCCTTCGCCCTGGCCCTCCGACTGCCCGAGGCATTCTTCGACGACAAGCACACCGGCCGGACCCAGACCCTGCGATTCCTGCACTATCCGCCGAGTCGCATGATCCGGCCGGGTCAATTGGGCGCCGGGGCCCACACCGATTACGGCACGCTCACCCTGCTCTTCCAGGACGACGCCGGTGGACTGGAGGTGCAGAACACCGCCGGCCGTTGGGTGCCTGCGCCGCCGATTCCGGGAACCGTGGTGGTCAACACCGGAGACCTCCTGGCCCGTTGGACCAACGACGTGCTGCGTTCGACGCCGCACCGGGTGCAGGTGCGGCCCGAATCGGCGGCGGCCGGTCGGCTGTCGATCGCCTTCTTCAGCGATCCCGATCCCGACGTCCGGGTGGAGACCATCCCCTCGTGCATCACGGCCGATCGCCCCGCTCGATTCGCCCCCATCCTCGCGGGCACCCACATCGAGGAGCGGATCCGCATCTCCATGCAACAAGCGGCCAGTGCGGCCCAGGCCTGAACCCCACTTCGAACCCCACCTCGGTCTGCCAAATGAACGCGACGGCCTGGAGCAACCCGGACCAAGGGTCCTACCACGTGGAAATGGAGCGGATGTTCCCCGCCGCGCCCGTGCTGTCACGGGTGGTCGAAGAGCCCTTCGAATTCGCCGGGTTCGAGCTGCCTCGCGGCACCCGGGTTCTCCACCTGCAGACCCTGCCGCATTTCCTGGAAGAGGTGTCTGCGTCGCCCTACCGGTTCGATCCGTCGCGCTGGATGGACCAGCGAATACCCCAAGAAGGCCCACGGCACCTTCGGCGGCAGCACCCACATCTGCCTGAGCATGAATCTGGTGCGGATCCAATCTCCGGTGGCGGTGGCCAACCTGCTGCGCGATGACCGGGTCGATCTCGGGGGAGAACCCGAGATCGTGGTGAACCTCAATTATGGCGTGCCGCAGGCGGCGCACCTCACCGCCCGCTGGTCCCGTCGCAATCTGACCACCCCCTTGGCCGCTCCTGTGCCGGTTGCACAAACTGAGCCATGGGCGATCCATCCGGACTTCTGAACTCCATGCGCATTCCCCACTACACCGCCTCCGCCGATTTCACCCGGTTCGTCCGGGCCTTGCCCAAGACCGAGACCCACCTGCACCTCGAAGGTTCGACGCCGCTCGAACTGCTTCGGGAACTCGAACCCGATCGATTCCGGACGCCGCCGCCGTTCTGGCAGCCCGGGTTCCGATACGACAGCTTCGATCAGTTCATGGGCTTGTACGACGAGTACTGCATGGACTTCTACCGGTCGGCCCAGCGCTATCACGACGCGGCCAAGATCGTGCTGGCCACCTGTGCCGAACAAGGCTGCCGGTACGTCGAGACCAGCATCCACCTGCCGGGGTTGGCCGCCGCGAACGACTCGGGACCGGAGGTGCTGGCCGCGATCCGGGAGGCCGCGCCCGCCGGGCTGGAGGTGCGGATCTTCGCCGGGATGTGCCACAACGACTACGCCGCCCACGGCCCGCTCATCGAGGCGGCCCTCGGGTGGAAGGATCTGGCAGGCATCGACCTTCATGGGCCCGAATACTGGCGCATGGAGACCTGGAGCATCGACCTGTGGCGGCGGGCCCGCGATGCCGGCAAGATGACCAAGGCCCATGCCGGCGAGTTCATGCCCGCGCCCTTTGTGCGCTGGATCCTCGACAACCTCGGAGTCCGGCGCATCGAGCATGGCGTGCGGTCGGTCGAGGATCCGGAGTTGGTCCGCCTTCTGGCCCGCGAACGCATCACGCTGGACATTTGCCCGATCAGCAACGTGAAGCTCGCGGTCCAGGGAATCGGCTCCATGGCCGAGCATCCGATCCGAGCCCTCTTCGATGCCGGCGTGCCGGTGACCCTCAATTCCGACGACACCTTCTTCTTCGGCAACCGGCTCGAGGAGGAATACTTCGCCCTCCATCAGGAACTGCGCTTCACCCGGTCGGAACTGGCGCGGATCGCCCTCAACGGCATCGAGATCGCCCTGCTGGATCCCGATCGGAAACAGGCCCTGAAGGCCGAATGGAAGGCCTTCGCCGAGGCCGAGTCGCTCGACCTGTCGGTGGCCGAGGGGTCAAACCGCCTCGTGGGATGACTT
>JAIXXC010000167.1 GCA_027490985.1 Verrucomicrobiales bacterium | reverse complement strand
GACGCCTCCCTGCGCGAGGGCGACCTGTCGGCCCCCGGCAATCCCCGGCGAATCCTGCTGCTCCGCGAGAAGCTCCTGCCATGGCTTCCAGCCAAGACGCGGGGCAGTGGGCACTGAGTCGGGCTCGCGTCCGGCAACAATCCGGCGTTTTGGATTCGCCTCGTCCAATTCCTGCCGTTTGAATCCCGCCGTGAGTTCGCCGATCATTGTCGCTCTCGACCTGCCCTCAGCAGCCGCAGCCCTCGACCTCGCCCGTCGGGTCGCCCCCCATGTGGGCGCCTTCAAGGTCGGCAAGGAGCTGTTCGTGTCGGAGGGGCCCGATCTGGTCCGCCAACTTCGACAGACGGGCGCTTCGGTCTTCCTGGACCTCAAGTTCCACGACATCCCCAACACCGTGGCCAAGGCCGTGGCCGCAGCGGTGCGCCTGGATGTCCAGATGCTCACCGTGCACTGCTCCGGTGGCTCGGCCATGATGAGGGCTGCCGAGACGGCCGCGCAGGAGACCGCCGCCAGTCTCGGACGCACCCCACCCCTGGTGCTGGGCGTCACCGTCCTCACCAGCATGGACTCCGCCGCGCTGGCCGAACTCGGCGGCGAGACCGACATCACCCGACAGGTCGAACGACTGGCCCGTCTGGCGGCCTCCAGCGGCTTGCGGGGGTTGGTGTGTTCACCGCTCGAGATCACGCCGCTCCGCGCAATCCTCCCGCCTTCCATCCAGTTGGTCACCCCCGGCATCCGCACCGGTGCCGAAAAGTCGGATGACCAGAAACGGACGCTCGGACCGGCTGAAGCCATGGCCGCAGGCGCCAGTCGGCTGGTCGTCGGACGTCCGATCTACGCGGCGGCCGATCCGGTTGCGGCGGCTCAGGCCATCCAGGCGGCCGCCCAGCGCGCCTCCTGACTCCTCTCCGGCGTCCGGGTTCTCCCGAAGCACGAGGCATCCCCGGATGCGACTCGACCTTGCGGAGTTCCTCGGAGCCCTCGCCGTGCCCAAACCCCAAACTTTTCTTTCGCGACGGGCGTCGACGCCCTAGCCTTTCGGCCTTTCGTATGTTCGAGCTCACCAACGAGGAGATCCGCCGATACTCCCGCCATCTGATCCTCCCTGAAGTCGGCCTGGCCGGTCAGCGCAAGATCCGCAACACCTCCGTTCTGTGCATCGGTGCCGGCGGACTGGGGTCGCCCATCGCCATGTACCTCGCAGCCGCGGGTATCGGCCGGCTTGGCATTGTCGATTTCGACACCGTCGACTATTCGAACCTGCAGCGCCAGATCCTCCACTCCGACGCCGATGTCGGCACCTCGAAGGCCGATTCGGCCAAGGCGGCCATCCAGGCGTTGAACCCGAATGTCCAGGTGGATCTCCACAAGACACGGATCACCGCCGACAACGCCTTCGACCTGATCCGCCCCTACGACATCGTCGTCGACGGTACCGACAATTTCCCGACCCGCTACCTGACCAACGACGCCTGCGTGCTGCTGAAGAAGCCCAACGTCTACGGGTCGATCTTCCGCTTCGAAGGGCAGGCCAGTGTCTTCGCCCCGCATCTGGGTGGGCCCTGCTATCGCTGTCTCTATCCCGAGCCGCCGCCTCCCGGCATGGTGCCCAGCTGCGCCGAGGGTGGGGTTCTGGGAGTCCTGCCCGGCATCATCGGGTGCATCCAAGCCACCGAAATCCTCAAGCTGGCCTTGGGCAAGGGTTCTTCGCTCATCGGCCGCCTGATGCTCTTCAACGCGCTCGACATGAAGTTCCGGGAACTCAAGCTCCGGAAGGATCCGAAGTGTCCGGTCTGCGGCCCGAACCCCACGGTCACCGAGCTCATCGACTACGAGATGTTCTGCGGCATCCAGCCCGAACCGGTGAACCCCGGCGCCAACCCCGATGAGGTGAGCCTGCAGGAGATGAAGAAAGCCCTCGATACCCCGTCGCTCGGGATCAAGGTCATCGATGTGCGGGAACCCGATGAGCAGCAGATCGCCCGCATCGCTGGCGTTCCTCTGGTGCCTTTGAGCACCCTGCCTCAGCGGTTCACCGATTTGGACCCGAACGTCCAGTACTACATCCATTGCAAGAGCGGAGTCCGCTCCCTGAAGGCCCTGCGTTTCCTGCGGGAGCAGGGATTCAAGTACGTCAAGAGCGTGAAGGGCGGCATCAACGGCTGGTCCGACGAGATCGATCCGGCCGTGCCGAAGTACTGACGTCGTGTCGGTCGGGAGTGATGCTGTCGGGATCCATCCCGCCGTAAGCACCCCTCGCAAGCAGAAGATCCGGGCCCAGGCGATCCCTGGGCCTTTCCCTTGAGGGATCCGGGGTTGAGTTGGGTTTCCGGATTAAGCCCGGTTTAAGCCCGGTTTAAGCCCGGTTTAAGCCCGGTTTAAGCCCGGTCTCAGACAAGCCAACCGGAGACTTTGGTTCAGCGTTCTGTTTCGGTCAGAGGCACCTGCAGGATGAATCGAGTGCCGAGGCCCTCCTCGGATCGGATCTGAACCGAGCCTCCGAGGGCTTCGATATTGCTCCGGACCACGTCCATTCCAACGCCACGCCCAGAAAGAACGGAGATCGAGTCGGCGGTGGAGAATCCGGGCTCGAAGATCAACTGGTGGACCCGCTCTTCGGACAGAGTGTCTTCAGGACTGATCAGGCCTCGATGACGGGCCCGGTCCAACACTTTGGCGGTGGCGATTCCCGCCCCGTCATCGGTCACTTCGAGACACAAGAAGTCGCCGCGGGTCTCGGCCTCGAGGGTGACCTCACCCACCGGGGGCTTGCCATGCTCGCAACGGACACT
>JAIXXC010000093.1 GCA_027490985.1 Verrucomicrobiales bacterium | reverse complement strand
TCCCTACCAACTGCAGCTCCGACCCCGCCCGGGCCGCCCCTGCCGAAGCCCCTCGCCTCGGCCGAACACCCGGGGCAGACTTCGGCCCATGTTCTCCCGTTCGTGGTGCTCCCGTTGGCTGACCCCGTGGCTTGGTCGGATCCTGCCGATCGCACTCGCCTCGCTCATCCGGACTCAGGCCGAAGACTACCCGTTGGGTCCGGACTCGCAGTTCAACCCCTCGGTTCCCCACGGCACAGTGACCCGGCATGTCTTCACGGCATCGCCCCGGAGCCTCTTCCCGGGTACGCGTCGTGATTACTGGGTCTACGTGCCAAAGCAGTATTCGCCCGAGAAGCCGGCGTGCCTGATGGTCTTCCAGGATGGCGGTGGCTACGTGTCCACCAACGGCTCGTTCCGCGCCCCCATCGTCTTCGACAACCTCATCGCCCGCGGCGAGATGCCGGTGACCCTCGGGGTGTTCATCAACCCCGGCGTCGTGCCGTCCACCCGGGGCACCAACGCCCTCCCCCGCTACAACCGCAGCTACGAATACGACGGTCTCGGCGACCGCTACGCCCGGTTCCTCGCCGAAGAACTGCTCCCGGAAGTGCGCAAGACCGTCACCTTCACCGACGACCCCAACGGCCGCGCCATCGCGGGCGCCTCCAGCGGGGCCATCGCCGCCTTCACCGCCGCCTGGGAACGCCCCGACCTCTTCCGACGGGTCTTCAGCACCATCGGCACCTATGTCGGACTCCGTGGCGGCAACGCCTACCCCATCCTCATCCGCAAGACCGAGCCCAAGCCGCTGCGAGTCTTCCTGCAAGATGGCTCCAATGATCAGAACATCTACGGCGGCAACTGGTGGATCGCCAACCTCGACATGCACAGCGCCCTCGAGTTCTCGGGCTACGAACTGGAAAAGGCCTGGGGCACTGGTGGCCATGACAGCAAGCAGGCCGGTAGCGTTTTTCCGGAGGCACTCCGCTGGCTGTGGAAGGATTATCCCGCACCGGTGAAAGCGGGCCAGGGCTCGCGACAACCGCTCACCCGGGAAGTCCTCGCCGCCGGCGAGACCTGGACCTCCGTGAACACGACTCACGTCAACCAACTCTGGGCCGACGAACACGGCACCGTCTTCGCACAAACATCCCGGGAATTCCTGCGGCTGGAGGACTCCCGGAGCGTCGTCTTGAACCGGGCTGAGGCCCGGGGGCTCAAGCCCCGTTTCGCCACTCCCACAGCCACCTCGGCGACTCGACACGACGGCCACGCCTACCGCCTCGACGCCGCGACCAGCAAACTGGCCCACCGGCCCCCCTCCGGCCGACTCCAACACCACCCCCTCACCGGACTCGATTCGCCGAGCGCGCTGTGCCTGTCCCCCGATCAGACGTTGCTGTACGTCGCAGACCGGCGACGCCAACTCATCACCAGCTTCCAGATGGCCAGCGACGGAGTCCCGACCCTGGAACAACCCTATGGCCACCTGCACCTGCCCGACGATGCCGTCGGCTCGGGCGTCGGCGGTCTGTGTGTCGACACCGCCGGCCGGCTCTATGCGGCCACCCCGATGGGCATCCAGGTCTTCGATCAGGCCGGCCGGGTCAACAGCATCATCGCTCCACCCCAGCGCCTCACGACGGTCCAAGGCCTCACCTTCGGCGGAGCCACCGGCAACCAGTTGTACCTGTTGGCCGACGGGCATGTCTGGCGCCGCACGGTGCAAACGCGAGGAGTCTTCCCGAGCGCCGCCCCCGTCCTGCCGGCTCCACCCCGACTCTGAACCCGATTCCCGTAGATCCCACTCGATCCGATCTCCGGGCGCATCGGCTCTTGCAATGGGCGAGCGAAAAGCTTCGCGGTGAGGCGGCGGGGTCTGCTAGACTCTGTCCCTGCGAATGAGTACGAAGCTGTTTTCTGAACTCGGTCTGTCCGAAGAGATCCTCAAGGCCGTTGAACGCCTGGGATTCGAACAGGCCTCCCCCATCCAGGCCGAGGCCATCCCGGTCCTGTTGACGGGCAAGGACATTGTCGGGCAATCCCAGACAGGTTCAGGCAAGACCGCGGCCTTCGCCATTCCGGCCATCGAACGCATGGACCCCAAGGCGGCCGGTCCTCAGGTGCTCATCCTGTGCCCCACCCGGGAACTGGCCATCCAGGTCAGCGAAGAAGTCCACAAACTGGCCTTCTTCAAGCGGGGCGTGAAACCCCTGCCCATCTACGGCGGACAGAGCTACGAACGCCAGTTCTCCGGTCTGCGCGCCGGCGCCAATGTCATCATCGGCACGCCCGGCCGCGTCATCGACCACATCGACCGCAAGACCCTGCAGCTCGGAGGCATCAAGACCGTCATCCTCGACGAGGCCGACGAGATGCTCAACATGGGCTTCCGCGACGATATCGAGAAGATCCTCTCGTCCACGCCTCCCGAGCGCCAGACCGTGATGTTCTCGGCCACGGTGCCGCGGCCCATCGAGGAACTCATCGCCCGGTACACCCGCCAACCGGTGCGGGTCCGCATCGAAGCCAAGGCGCTGACCGTACCGACCATCGAGCAGGTGTACTTCGAAGTGGATCGGCGTTGGAAGTTCGAGGCCCTCACCCGGCTGATCGACCTGCACGACGTGACCCTGGGCATCATCTTCGCCAACACCCAACGGGTGGTGAACGAGCTGACCGAAGAACTCATCGGTGCCGGCTACACCGCCGACTGCATCCACGGCGGCATGCCCCAGGCCTCCCGCGACCGGGTGATGAGCAAGTTCCGCTCCGGCGGACTCCGCTTCCTGGTGGCCACCGACGTGGCGGCCCGCGGCATCGACGTCGACGACATCCAGGTGGTCTTCAACTTCGACCTCCCCTACGACGCCGAAGACTACGTCCACCGGATCGGCCGTACCGGACGCGCCGGACGCAGCGGCTTGGGCATCTCCTTCGCCAGCGGTCGCGAGGTGTTCCTCATCCGCGACATCGAGCGCTTCACCCGCCAGCGGGTGCGCCGGGGCGAGATCCCCAGCACGGGCGAGATCGAAGACGCCCGCCGCGACCAATTCCTCAAGAGTCTCCGGGAAACTCTGCAGGCCGGCGACTTCCGCCACTACGATCACGTGATCGAAGCCTTGTTGGAGGAAGGGTTCGATTCTCTCGACGTGGCCAGCGCAGCCATCCACCGGCTCATCAGCAAGCCCAGCGAAGAGGCTCCCAAGACCGCCAAACCGGCCAAGGCGTCGCCATCCGCCCCGCCCTCGGCCGATCCGTCGACCACTGCTCCGACCGCCGGATCGAGCCCGACTGTCGCCAAGGCCCCGGCGGCCCGCGCCTCCGCTCCCGCCCCTCGCACGCCCGTGGCCCCGGCCGCACAGATCGCGCCGGCTCCGATGGATCCGGCGCCGCGCAAGTTCGAACCCCGGACCGTGGAACCCGCGCGGCCCGAGCGCGTGAAGCATGAATTGCCCCGAGCCACCAAGGCCCCAGCTCCCGCACCGGCATCCGCACTGCCCCCCACGCCCGTGCCGTTCGTGCCGCCCGCCGTCTCGGCTTCACCCGTGCCCCCCGCCGCTCCGGTGACCGCGGCTCCCGTGCCGCGGCCGCGTGCGCCGAAGGCCGCGGCCAACCCCGCGACAGCCCCTACGCCCCCCGTGGCCTCAACTCCCGGATCGGACTCTCCTGTCCCGACCGTTCCGGCTGCCAAGGCTTCGAAAGTCATCCCCCCTCACCTGACTCCGCGCCCCAACGAAGCCGAGGCCGTCGATTCGAAGTCGCCCGCGGCGGCTCCGACCGTGGGCATCACCCGGCTGTGGATCAGCACCGGCGAAGAGCAGGGGGCGACCGCGGACGCCCTGCGCGAATTCATCCTGGGCACCACCGGCGAGCCGGCCGCCTCGATCGGCCGCATCGACATCCGCGAACGGCACACCTTCGTCGAGGTTCCGGGCGACCGGGCCGCCTCGTTCGTGTCGCGCCTCAAGCGGGCTGAATTCGGCGGCAAGCGCATCAAGGCCAAGGTCGCCTGATCGACCCGAACCGCCAGTCCGCACCGATGGTTCGGGTCATCCGATCGCCCGGGAGGCGGGTTCCAACCCGCCTCCGTTGACAGCCTCGGTGAATCGCCTCCGGGCTTGGGTACGCCCTGCTCCTGGCCTAGCGTCGGGGCCATGAACGTCACGCTTCGCGGCAAGCGCCAGCACCATCGCACCGTCTCCTTCGACGCCCTGTCCAATTCGGTGGTGCTCATCGAGCAACGCCTCCTGCCTCACGAGTTCCGCCTGGTGAAGACCCGGGACTACCGCGAGACGGCCGAAGCGATCACCTCCATGGTGGTCCGCGGGGCCGGGGCCATCGGAGCCACCGCGGCCTATGGTCTGGCCCAGGGGGCCCGAGCTTTTCGCGGCAACCGGATCGACCGCTTCGAAGCGCACCTCGAGACGGTCTATCAAACCCTGAAACACGCACGCCCCACGGCCGTGGACCCGGTCAACGCCATGACTGCGGTGCGCGAGGAGATGTCCGTCGGCGAGACGGTCTCGGAACGCCAGGACATCGCCTTCGCGGCGGCTTCCCGGTTCGCCGAGGAAGACGTCGAGCATTGCCGGGCGCTCGGCGAACACGGGGCCTCCCTCATCCGGGACGGCATGCGGGTGCTGACCCACTGCAATGCCGGGTGGCTGGCCTTCGTGGACATCGGCACGGCGACGGCCCCGATCTACGCCGCGCAGGCGGCGGGGCGGAAGTTCCATGTCTATTGCGACGAAACCCGGCCCCGCTGCCAGGGTGCCTCGCTGACCGCGTGGGAGCTGGCCCAGCAGGGCGTCAGTCACCAGATCATCGCCGACTCCGCGGCCGGATTCCTGATGAGCCGTGGCGAGATCGACCTGGTGATCGTGGGCAGCGACCGGGTGCTCGGAAAGACCGGTGAGGTGGCCAACAAGATCGGCACCTACACCAAGGCCGTGCTCGCGCACCGGCACCGCATCCCCTTCTACGTGGCCATTCCGCTGTCCACCATCGACTGGGAGCTGGGCTCCGGCCTCGAAATTCCCATCGAAGACCGCTCCGGCGATGAGGTGCTCGGCGCCTGGGGAGTGCTTCCCGGCAAGGGAGGAAAACCCGGAAAACGGGCCTATGTCCGGATCGCCAACCCCACCAGCACGGCCCGCAATCCGGGATTCGATGTGACCCCGCCGGAGTTGATCACCGGAATCATCACCCCGCACGGGATCCTCAAGCCGAAGGCTCTGGGCAAGTTGCGCGGCAAGCACTGACCGCGGACTCGCTCCTCGGATCCGCCCGACCCAACCGGAATCACCTGGCCCAGGTGGCCGACCCAAAATGCAGGAGCACCCGGCCCGTCTCCGAACGGAGACAGGCCAGGGTCCGACTCAAGGCTTGGTGAAGCGGTAGAAGGCCTCAGGCGAGGCCGTGGCCGGCAAGGCCACCTTGAGAGGCTCGTTCAAGCCCGCCGCGGTGAGGGGTTTCTGGACTCCCGGCACGGCCACCCAAGGCCCGTCGAGTGAAGCGCTCTGTTGCAGGATGTACTGACCGCCAAACGGACCCACGAAGACGATCTCGAATCCGTTCGGCGACGTGAGCACCAGGGTCAGGCGGGCCTCGACCGCCGGCGGCTCCTGGACCACGATGTTGAACTCCTGCGCCACCGAGACGACGCCGTCGCTCACACTCACCTGGACACGGTTGGTGCTGGGCCCCTGGGCCGCGGTCGGCTTCCAGGACAGCACACCATTGGTCGACACCTTCAGTCCGGCAGGACCCTGGACCAGCGAATAACTCAGCGTCTGGACCGGCAGGTCGGCATCGGTGGCCTTCAGGGTGAAGGTCAACTGCAGACCCTCGGTCACCCGGCGCGTGCCCGGGTTGGTCCACACCGGCGGCTGATTGCGCTCGGCCACGATGATGTCGAACTCCTGGGAAATGTTGCCCACGCCGTCACCGACTCCGATGCGGACCCGATTGGTGCTGGGGCCCTGGGCCTCGGTCGGGGTCCAGGACACCAGGCCGTTGGTCGTGACAACCAGACCGGTCGGGCCATTGAGCAGACGATAGGTCAGTGGCTGTGCCGGAAGATCGCTGTCGGTGGCCTGGACATTGAAGGACAGCAGCGAACCTTCGGCCACCCGACGCGTGGTGATGAGCGTCACCCACACGGGCAACCGGTTGGATTCGCGCACGATGATGTCGAAGTCCTGCGGCACCGTCACCCCACCATCGCTCACGGTCACGGTCACCCGATTGGTGCTCGGCCCCTGCGCCTCGGTGGGCTGCCAATTGACCAGACCGTTGGTGCTCACGGTGAGCCCGTCCGGACCCTTCACCAATCCGAAGACCAGCGACTGCACCGGCAGGTCGGCATCCGTGGCCACCAGTTGGAACGACGCCAGCAAACCCTCGGTGATCTTCCGCGTTCCCGGGTTGGTCCATACCGGCGGCTGGTTCGACTCACGGACCAGGATGGTGAACTCGTTGGTCGCCGACATCAGCCCGTCGGTGGCGAAGACGATCACCCGATTGGTGCTCGGACCCTGCGCCTCGGTGGGTTGCCACGTCAGCACACCGTTGGTGCTCACCGTGAGGCCCGCCGGACCTGCCACCAGACCATAGGTCACCGTCTGCCCATAGGGATCGGGATCGGTCGCCTTGAGCGTGAGAGACAGGCGGAGCCCCTCGGTCACCCGGCGCGTGCCCACATCGGTCCACACCGGCGGACGATTGAGACTGGCCCGGATGCGGAAGCGCACGGGCCCCGTCGAGGGCAGGCGGACGCGGAGATACCAATCGCGCCCCAGCGAAGGCAGATCACGACCGGCCAGCACCGTGACCCGCTCGGACTGGGTGCCCGGCTGGGCATTGGCGAAGGACACCGCCGACAAGGGCAGAGGCTCGTCGGGGCTGACCGCCAGGTCGGCCTCGCCGGTCAACTGGTCGAGCTCGAAGGTGATGCCACTCACCTCGCCCGGATTGCGGAAGACGAAGTCGAGATCCACCGGACCGTTGGTGGCCTGGGCCTCGAACCACAACTCGTTGGTCAACGTCTCGAACACGGCGTCCTTGAGACGCAGGTCGGCCGAGATCGTGTAGGGCCCGGGCAAGCCATCGACGCTGGTCACGGCGAAATACCACCGTCCACCCGCCAGGGCGACGGGAGTGGAGTTGGTGGTCACGAGCAGGTCCTCATCGCCCGAGCCGACCGTGTCGCTCCGGTATTCGAAGCTGGTGGGGGTCGGCACCGGGAGCCGGCTGCGGGAACTGAGGATCAGGTCTTGAGCCGCTCCGCGCGTGCGCACCCGCAGAGCCGACGCATCGTCGGGCAGGGTGACGTAGTAGTAGTCGTCGTCGGTGCCGGTATGGCTGGCGGTGACGGATTGACCCGGCTTCAACTCCTGGATGCGGCCGCGCTGCTCGACGACCATGATGCTGTAAGCGGCCCCGGGAATGGCCGAGGTATTGGTGACCGCGAGGTACCACAGTCCCGGAGCCAGGGCGACCGGTTGACTGTCGAGGTGGATGACCAGGGTCTCATTCGTGCCATCCGGTGTCACCGAGGCGTAATCGTATTGACCCACGCCCGGGAGCTTCGGAGCCCGCACCGCGTACAGATCCACATCGCGGGTCTGGCCCGTGACGGTGAAGGTGACTCCGAGCACGTTGCTGGTCGGCACCTGGTACGAGTAGTACTCCTGCAGAATCGGTGCGGTGTTGGTGGCCCGGATGGCGATGCGGTGGGTCAGCGGGGTGATGCGCACTCCGAAATCGGCCTGCAACGAGAACTGGTTGGACGACGTGCCTCCGGCTCCCCGGACCGCCAGGTAATAGCGCTGACCGCGAGGCAGGAGCGGCGGGAGGTTGGAGTCGAGCGTGCCGGCGAACGCCTGGCCGGCCGCCAGACCCGAGACCACGGTGACCGTGTCCGATTCGGTGGCATCGGGCAGACCCGAAGCGCTGTACAGCATCGTCAAGGGGCCGCCGGAGACGTTGATGAGGGTGTTGGTGGCCCGTTCGGCCTCCAACGGCACATCGACCACGAAATAGCGGATATCCGCACCCACGATGTTGGTGGTGAAGGCGATGCCGTTGGTCAACCGGAAGGTCGGCGGGTTGGTCGGCATGAACGTGAAGCGCAACTGCCAGTCGAGCAGCAGCCCCGATTCGCCACCCCGGGCATCGGTGGTCTGCAACTGCCAGAGCCCGGTGCCGGGCTGTCCCATCAACGGGCGCAGGGGCTCTTCGGGCTGGTACACCAGCGGCGACCCATCCTGGTCGAGCCACACCTGCCCGATCTCGAGGCCGGCCGGGAAATTGGTGTTCGACGCGGGCGGCGACGTGGAGACGAAGCCCACGGCCGAGCGTGACGAACGGGCCACGAAGGAGGCCGTGTTGGTGACCCAACCCGGCGTGCTGTCGACCCGCAGGACGCTGGACCCATCGACCCAGACCTGGGCATTGACCGCGGTCTTGGCCGTGGGCGACTTGCGACTGGTGAAGGCCAGCCGGTAGGCCTGACCGATGTTCAAGTCGAATTGACGCTCCACCGCGGCATTGCGCAGGTCGAGCACCTGACCCTCGGCGCCCCCGGCCAGAATCGACACCCGGTTGGTGAGCACGACCCACCCTTCGAGGCTGTTGGTACCGGCGACATACTCGCCCGGAGTGAGGGTCTCCCAGTCGTTGGAGTAGAGGACCTGGGGCACGATGCGGCTCAGGTAGGGCGTCGGGGCGAACTTGATCGGGGTGTAGACGCCATTGGTGCTGTCGCCGAAGACCGCGAACGCGCGGTTGGTGACCACACCACCGGTCGGAAAGAGACCTGAAGGGGTGCTCAGGACGACCCGATTGCCATTGGCATCCTGGAAGATGGCACTCAGGGAACCCGGTCCGTTGCCCAGGGGCGCGGCCTGACCCACGAACAAGGCGGGACCGGTGCGTTTGTTGGCGGCGTCATACCAGCCGCCGACGATGAGCCGCTCATTGCCCGAGACGGGCTTGATCCAACCCTCGAGGGTCAATCCCGGAAGGTTGCCGATGTCCCGGATGCGGGAGTCGGTGGAGATGGCGCCGGTGCCGGTCCCCGTCTGGCGCATTCCGAAGTTCATCTGACCGGCCACCGTGGTGCCCACGCTGCTGATGGTCTGACCGGCGATGGTATCCACCCCGAAGCGGTCCAGCGGCCACAGCGCCGCCAATCCGGCCGTGGCCAGGTTGGTCGCCTTGGCCCGGCCGAAGGTGCCCTCATCGTAGATCTGACGGATCTCCGCCTCGCGCAACGAACGGCGCCAGAGGCCGAAGTCATCCAGCTGGATCGGGCTGCCCGGCAGGTTGGCCGACCCCAGCGATCCCAGATGGAACGAGGTGGGCGTATTGCTGGGCGAGAGTTGAACGGCCTGTTCGGCCACCACCTCGCCATTGAAGTAGATGCGGGCGACGCCGCCGGCCCGGTCGAGCGACAAGGCCACGTGCTGGTAGTTGCTGGTCACCAAGACGCCACCCAGGCCATTGGTGCTGGTGAGGCCGCGATTTTCGAAGAGCAGCGCACTCGCGCCGCCGGGGGTGACCAACCGGAGCGCCAGATCGGACGCGCGGGCGTGCTCGGCCCGGACCCCCACCTGCACATCGGACACCGGACGGGCGTCGTCGACCTGCACCGAGGCCACGGTGCGGGCGACATCGGCCAGCGAGGCGGAACGCCCCTCGATGGTGCGGGTGAATTTCGACGAGAGATTGCGCTCGCCATAGATGGCCACATCGAAGCACAGCTCCACGCCGGAGGGGTTGTGGAAGAGCACGAAGTAGGTGCCGGCCTGGAGGGCGGGGACATCGCGCACGGAAATGCTGATCACGCCCGGCCCCAGGAGGGTGGCCACGCGATCATTGACCTCCGGATTGTCGGGATCGGGAAAGGCCTCGCGGCGGATGTACACCTCGAGGGGCAAGTTGGCCGGGACCATGTTGGTCACCTCGATGATCAGCCGGCTGGCATCCGGCGGCACGATCCGCAGCCGGAAGTCGTAGGCCTGCGGCCCCAGACAGATATTCTCGAAGACCCGCTGATCGAAGGCGGGCAACACCTGCGGCTGCACCTGGAGCTGCACCGAGGTCAAGGAACCGGAGCCACCCAGCACGTCGTCCTGCAGCAGGTAGTTCCAGGAACCGGTGCTTCCGAGACCGGAGAAGTCGAGGAGCGTGGAGCTCGGGCCATCGGTCGGCTGCCCCCCCGGGAACCTCAGGCCCGGGATGTCATCGTACAGACCCATCACCGGACCCGAGACCTGGGTGAGGCCGGTGCCGTAGTCGCGGATGGATCGGCGATTGTTGATGGTCACACCGTATCCGGCGTGGATCAGAGTGCCCTGCAGGTCGAAGAAGTTGTCGTGGAGGAGCGACTGGGTGAAGGTCACGTTCCGGGTGATGCCCGAGGGCCCCGTGCCGAAATACCGGACGACTCCGGGAGCGTCCGGGCTTCCGTCGGGAATCGCCCGCCCGCCGCCGATCGGGGTCATGAGCAGGCTGTAGCCATTGGCTCCCAGGACATGGAAGGGCTGGTCGCTGCTGCGCACCACCAACTCGAATTCACCGGCCTGCTGATCCTCGGCCTTCACGCCGATGTAATACACCTCGCCATTGGCCGGGGCGTTGGTGATCTCGATGCGTTCGTCGAAGCCTTGGAGGGTGGACCGGTAGGCCGAGGCCAGAGCCGACGCCTGGAGGTTGGTGAGCCCCGGATCGGTGGACATGTACAGGTCGAGATCGGGGCCCAGCACGCGATCCCGCAGCCGTGACCCGGTTCCGCCGGGGCCGCGGGGCCGCGCCAGATTGGCCGCCGACGAGATGACGAACTCGACATACTGGCCGTTGGTCAAGCCCGTGGCCGCCGCCGCCTCCGCATTGAAGAGGTTGGTGAAGACGAAGAAATGCCATTGCGCCGACTGACCGGCCGCGCCCCCGACCAGAGGAGACTGGGCGCCGACGCGGGAGGCCGACACGGGGATGCCGTTGGTGGCCACCACGGAGATCGGCGGCGGCTGGACCACGCCGAAGCCCCCGCCGGACGACGCGGTGACATACTCGGCGGTCGCCACGATGGCGTTGTCGGAGGCCGCATCGGACGAGAGGGCCACCACGAAGTCTTGGACGATGTTGGTGCGGTTCTGGAGATTCTGGAACTCGCGGGAGGCCAGGGCGTTGACGTTGACCCGGCGGGCCACCACGTGGATGACATATTCCGGGGCCAGCGGCGGCTCGAGCACCACGCGTTCGACATTGTTGACCGAGTCGAAGACCGAATTGGTCACACCCGCTTCGACCACCTCGAACGCGTTGGTTCCCGGACGTCCCGCGGTGTAGCCGGTTCGGGCCAGATCATTGCCGACGAAAACCTCGCCGGTGACGGTGTTGGAGACGATGAGGTCCAGATCATTGACCAGCTTGAGGCCCGCGGCGGGATTGCCGGGAGGATCGGTCCACACCAGCGTGAAGTGGAAGGCACCGGTGGCGGCGACTTCATTGGTCGTGAGCTTGAGGCGCAACGATTGACTGGCCCCGGTGGCGAGTTCGCCGGCGAACCCAGCCAATTCCACGATGGCGCCATCGGCCCGGGTGAGGCGCACACCGCTGTCGAGGGCGCGGGGCAGGCTCGGTTGACCCCATCCCGTGTAGTTCATGACGGAGCGGAAATCGGGGGCGTACACGTCGGCCGAAGGGCGGGCGCTGTTGATGACCAATGCCTTGTAGGCCGCCGCCTCGATGTACCTCGGCAAGGTGATGCCCGGGCGATGCCAGAACTCCTGGATCTGGGCCAACAGGCCGGACACGGCCGGGGCGGCCATGCTCGTGCCGGAGAGGAACCGATACCACGGGGCCACAGGGCGATTGAGATCGTCGAACACGGCGTACTGCACCGAATTGGTGTCGTATTCGTCCTCCAGTTTCCACTGGGCCGAACGCGCGGAGAGGATCTGGGAACCCGGAGCCACCACATCGGGCTTGAAGCGCCCGTAGCTGCCCTCGATGCCGATGCCCACGTTGCCCCGGCTGGAGAAGTTGGCCACCTCGGTGTCGGTGTCGGTGGCCGCCCGCAGGACGAGATTGGTGGTCAATTCGGCGTTGGTGCCCGGTTCACGGAACTGCTTGCCGCCGGCCCAGATGACACGCCCCTCATCGTCGAGGACCACCGCGTTGGTGAGGTTGCGCTTGCTCTCGAGCGCTCCGACGGTGATGACGTTCTTGGCGTTGCCCGGAACGGTGACCGACCCACGGAGTCCGCCGACGCCGTTGTTGCCGCCCTGGCCGGAGTTGCCGGCGGCGAAGACGAAGAGCACGGGTTGCTCGCCGGTGGTCTCGGGCAGCGCATCCCGTGAGGCGGCGTCGTAGCTCGCCGAGATGGAGTTGTATTCGTAGGCCCCGGTGTAGCCCCAGCTGTTGTTCGAGATGAGGGCGTTGGTCATCGCCGCCTGCTCCTGGAGGAAGGCGTCGGAGATGGTCGGCCCGGTCTGAAGGTCGATCGGCAGGATGAAGAGCTTGGCGTTGGGCGCGAGTCCGCGGAGCTGCGCATTGGTCACCGAACCCTGGGCCGGCCCCTGGATCTCGAGCGAACGGGCGCCGCTGCCGGCGATGGTGCCGGCCACGTGGGTGCCGTGACCGTCGGTGTCGGTGAGGAGGTTGGTCTGCGAGCCCACCGTGAAGACCCGATTGGTGGTGAGGTCGGGGTGGGTCCAATCGATGCCCGAGTCGTTGATGTTGACCACCACATTGCTGCCGGTGAGCCCGCGATACGACGCCGTGTTGGTGACGTCGGTGGCGCTGCCCAGCTGGTAAGCGGAGCGGTCGTTGAGGAGTTCGCGGCGATGGGCCTTCTCGATCAGATGCACCTCGGGCGACCGGGCCAGGGAAACCAGCGCGTCGGGCGGCACGTCCACGGTGACCAGGGTTCCGAACGGGCTGCGTTGCCGGGACACCTCGCGCACGCCGAGGGATTCCAAGCGCGGGAAGGCCTCGGGATCGGTCAGAGAAAGCATCAGCCGATCGCCAGCCTCCAGGGGCCGACCGTCGATGGCCCGGGTCAGCAACTCGGGCTCCAGCTTGAAGGCCGGATGCCAGGGCGACACCGAGGCGATGTCGGCATCGAGAGCCAATCGCTCGATCGACTCGTCGGAGCCCTGGACCAGGAAGGCGTTCACCGGCAGGTACGAGACCACCTGCAGGCGTTGTTCTTCGAGACGGCGGCGGGACTCCGCGTCGGGCTCGTGGGAGAATTGGACGATGTGGAATCCGGGCTCCGGACCGGCCACCAGCGCCTCCGGCAACGGCAGCGGTTCACCCGTGCGGGTGTCGATCAGGGCATTGCGCAGCACCAGGGCCCGCGGGTCGGAGCGCAACTGGTCCACCGTCTTGGCGGTGTTGCGCGCGCGCCACGGAAATTCGGCATCCTGGGGAGCCGGACGCCGGCCGGCCTCCAACGGGCGGACCGCCAGGCGCTTGGCCGCCACATGGGCCGAGACGGCCAGAGAACGACCGATGGCCGAGGCCGGGTCGACGGGCGTCGTGGTCAGCCCGGTGACCGAGGAGGCGGGATTCGCGGCCGGCGGCTGTACCCAGCGGTACAGCCCCAGGGAACCCACCGCCAGGGCGATGGCAACAATCAGGCTTCGAGACGGGCGCATGACGAGAACGGGGTTACGGAGTTCAGTCCGTGGTCAGCACGCGGTGGTCTTCCACCACCGTGCGCAGGGTTTGGGTGACCGGGGCGTTGGTGGAGAGGGCTCCCTCGAAACGCAGGACGGTCTTGGTGGCGAATTCGCCGGTGACAACGTAGTTGGTGGACAACCCGAAGAACGGACCCGGGGCCGTGACCACCGCTCCGGGCGCCGGCTTCAGGGTCTGGGCCCACGAGTAGATCACGTACCGAGGCTCCTCGGCCTTGAGCAACGAGAGGATCTGCTGCGGGATGCGCTCGACCACCTCGTCGGGGACCGGACGGAACGTGCGGCCCGGGTTGGTTTCGTCGTACTCCACATTTTCCAACAAGGGCGAACCCACCGACAAGGTCTCCACCGAGCAGATCTCTCCGACCGACTGGAAGCGCGGCAGCCAGCGGCGGGGCATCGGAACGACGAACGCCCTCCCGTTGCCATCGGTGACGGTGATGTTCGGATCGCCCGGCCACCCGTTGGTGTGGACGAAGCCCGAGACGACGCCGTGGCGGAACTGCCCGTTGTTGTTGGTGTAGCCCGCGACGATCTTCTGGACGAACGACGCGCCATTGCCCCCGGCCGGATCCAGCACCGTGGCGACCAGCGTGTTGGCATCGCCAGAGAGTCGGCGCAACACCGGAACCCCGGACAGAATCGCCGACCAGGCCGGCAGGTTGGTCTGGTTGACCCCGATCTGCCCATGACCGGCGTTCTCGGTGAGCGCCGTGGAGAAGGTGTCGAGCAACGCCCAGTCGTTGGTGGGATGCGTGCCGTAGCTGCCCGACCACCATTTCCAATGATGGCGGTCGGCGATGTGGACCTGGTCGTCAGGCTCGAGGTTGGCCACCGGACTCTTGAGGTACACCGTCTGCCACGGAGTGCCGCGATGAACGCGGCCCAGCTGTCCGATGGAGGCCAACGCGTTGGTGGGGGTCGGGAACGACCAGGCGGCGCTGTTGGTCACCAGCGGATCCTTGTAGGCCATGTCCACTGCCAAGGCCGGCGAGGAAATGCCCGTGCCGAGATTGGCACTGCTCGCCCACGGCGCGTAGGCGTTGATGAACTTGAACGGAGCGGCCACCCGATTGGTGCGGTTCACGGTGGTGACCAGATAATCGCCACTCGGCTCGGCGATGCGGCTCTCGGAAATGCTCGGATCCAATTGGAGCCCCTGGAACATCTCGGGGCGGCGGTCATGAAAGACGTCGGCGTAGAACTTCCAGTAGCCCTCGGGATGGGTGTATACCACGCCTCCGGGCTGCAGGTCTTCCTTCGTGTAATGAACGAAGGGATCATTGGCCATCCGGCGGTCGGTGAGATGGACCTCGCCCACCGGATTGAAACCCACCTGGATCCGGTTGCCATTGAGGTTGCCACCCGAGGCCAGCAGTCGATCGAGTTCGCGCCGAGCCACCACTTGCGAGCTGCGCGGCACCGAATTGATGCCGTACAAGAAGGCCCTCAACCCGAGACTGGCATCCACGCGAGGATCTCCCGTGGTCACCACACCGGGCACCACGGGGGCCTCCCAGAACTGGAGCACTCGCAGCGGGTTCAACGAGGCGGCGAACTGGTTCTCGAAGCCCGAGGGGATCACCCGGCCGGCCAAGAAGTTGGTCTGCCACAACTCGGCCATGCGCAGCGGGCGCACCGAACCGGCGCCGCCACCCAGAGCGCCTCCGGTGTTGTCGAAACCCTGATCGATCCCGGCGTCGCCCGGATTGCCCGGAATGAACCCATCGGCCGTGTACATCAGGTTCTCGAGCAGATTGCTCTCCAGAGTCCCGCTCTTGAGGTTCACGAAGTCGAGCAGGCGCGGCGGCACGAAACTGTCGTCGACGATGGCAAAGACCAACCGATTGGTGACCGCCAGGGTCAGGTTGGGCAGCAAGCGGTCAGGACGCGTCCCCGGCATGGGGAACATGGCCAGCGGGTTGTTGGTCTCGGTGAGGGGGAAGATGCGCCCCAACACCGGGTTGTACACCAGACCGAAGGCCGTGTTGGTGTTGAGCGCCGGAATGTATTCCTGGGCGTCCCAACGGGCCTTGTAGCCTGTATTGCCATTGCCGATGCGGACCACATTGCCCACTTGCACGGCATAGTTGGTCCGGTTGAAGACCATCGGATTCTGGACGCTCAACGGAGAGTTCGGATTGAGCGGCTGAGGAATGAAGAGGGGCTGACCCAACGGCTGGGCCACGGTCGCCAGGTTGGCGTCGTAGAGGCTGATCTCGGTCCAGTTGGTGGCGATGAGGCGCAGCGGTCGGTTGACCGGGAACGCCTGCAGGTAGGAGTTCCACCCCTCGACGGCGGCGGTGTTGATGACTTGGAAGGTGTACTGGCCGTACTTCACCACGCCCAGGGCGCTGAGGGTGGTTTCGTTGGTGGGACGCACAGCCCCGTTGGGCTGGCGCTCGAGGAGCAGACGACGCCCGGTGCGCACCCGGGTTTGCCAGAAGGCCTCGTTGAACTTGGGCAGACCCAGTGCCGTGGGACCGGTCTGGTTCTGCTTGGTGCCGACCACGTACGGGATGCCGAAGACATTGGTCCGGGTGGGCACCGACGGATCGATGCTCAGGTTGGCCACATCGATGGGGTTCTCGAAATCCATCCAGTTGGTCCAGGCGGTGTTGAGCACCTGGGTGACGGCATTGGTCACTTCTTCCAACCCGGCCAAGCGGACGACAGACAGCTTCTTGCCCGGGTTGCGCGGGTCGTCCTGCTCTTCGCGATAGAAGGTGGGGCGAAAGACATGCGGCGGGAACGGTTCGGCATTGAGACCCCCGACGAGGTTCGTGCGCACCTCGTGGATATTCGCAGCCAACTGGAGCAAGCGGTGCAACTTGGCCGACCAGGTGTGGTTGGTGAGGGAAACCGAAGTCCGTTGAGCCCGGGACCCGACGGCGTTGGTCACCCAATAGCTTCCGGCGATGGCCACGCCATGAGCGGCCGGCTCCTTCGCCTTGGGCACCGACAGTTTGGTGCTCGGGTTGGACGGATCGTAGAAGTTGAAATTGCTCAACTCGGGCAAGCCGTTGGAGAACTCCTTGCGAAGCAGTCGATCGCCCGCCAACGAGACCCAGGTGCGGGCGACCCAGGGAACCAATGCCGTCGCACGGGCCGCCGAGCCCGAGGCCCCGTTGGTGGTGACCACGTTGGCGCTGTACGATTGGGATCCCTCGGGATCGAGCACCTGATAGTTCAGGTTGAGCTTGGCCCGGCGATAGTAGCGGTTGGCCAGATCCACACCCACCTCGATACGACCGTCGGAACTGTCGGTGCCCACCGACCCGAGCAAGCGGTAGAAGGTGTAGGCATTGTAGGTGGCATTGGAGGCCTGGATCGGAGAGACCGATTGACCGGCGAAGGCATTGCGACGGGTGTCGAGGTTGGTCCAGATCGTCTGGTTGACCCCCAGCGGGAGCAGGGTCGGATCGCTGAGCAGCGAGAACGGGGTGAGGTAGGGATTGGAGACATCGCCGCCCGACCAACGACGGGTGACGTTGTCACCGTCGTTCAGCAGGCCGGGATTGCGCACCTGGGCCAGACTCAAAACGAGGGGGCCATCGGACAGATCGTCGACGCCGTTCACCGGCATCACCCGGGAGGCGGCGGTCGAGTCTCCGGCCGAGCCCAACTGGGGCCGGGAATCCTGGGTGAGGATATCCTGGGCCGTGGCCCGCCCGGTGACCGTCGCCACGCGGCGGTTGGCCCACAGGTTGAGGGCATGATCGAAGGTCAGACCGGTGTTGGCCCCATTGGTGGAATAGGCGTAGGTCTGCCAGAGGTTGGTGTTCAGGTCGCGGAACAGACCCGCCAGATTGAGTTCCCACGGAGCCACACCCTGGTTGCGGAAGAACCGGCTGGCGGAGGTGTCATCGGGATTGCGGGCCTGATTGTGGGCGTAATTGAGATCGACGGTCTGATCGGCCGGAACCACCAGATAGGCGATGCGGTAGAGGAAGCGGTTGTTGCCGGAGTGCGGACGATCGGGATCGGCCAGAACACCGATCCATTCGGGGTCGCCGACATGCCAGACCCGATTGGTACCGATGGCCTGACCTGTGACAGTGCGCTGAAGGACGTACCCGTTGGTGTCGAAGCGACCGTTGCGATTCAGATCCAGATAGAAGCGGTCTTCGAAGGAATCGGCGCGGGTATCCAACCGGCCTGTGCGCGCGACCACGGGGACGCGCGGATCGTAGTAGAGGTTGGCCAGCATCCGCCGGTATTCGAGGATCTCGGCGGTGTTGTTGAGATCGAAGGAGCGGCCCTGGTACAGGTAGGACACGTTGGCCAGGGCCGAATACCACCGATTGGACTGGGCCGTGCCCAGCGGCAGAGCCTGACCGGCGACCGAAAGACCCGGGGTGTACGACGGGGCGATGAAGTTGGTTGAGACCAGCAGCGTCGGGGCTTCCCGGAGGCCGGAGGAGGCGATCTGCGCCAGGATGCGGGCCCGGGCGCGATTGAGCGCGGCATCGGCGGCGATGCGGGCATCGGCCTGCTCACCGGCGGCGGCCACGGCGGCCCGCTCGCGACGGGCGACCATCAGGAACGACACGGCGGTGATCGTCACCACCGAGAGCATGATCAGGGTGATGACCAGCGCCACGCCGCGCCGGCTGGATTGGGGAGAAAGGCGTTTCATTGGGGCGCGGTACGGAGGACGACCCGCTGGCGGAGGGTCTGGAGGGCGCCGGCATTGTTCGCCAGCCACCGGTTGCGGGTTTGGACGTTGTCGGGCAATGCACGGAACTGGTCCAATTGCTTGCCATCCAGGAGGGTGATCTCGATCTCGATGGACGCCGGGAGATTGGCCCCGCGGAAGAGGGCGCTGACCTGGGCGGTGTCGGGGTTGACGTTGATCACCTCGATGGGCAGCGGCCGGGAGACGGCGCCCATGATGTTGGTGGCCTGAGACAGCCAGGCGCTCGGGGTGAGCGGATAGTGCCGGGGTGAATTGGTGTTCACTCCGACCCGGGGGAATGTCACATCCGACAAGACCGGGTGATTGCCGTCGAACGGACGGCCATCGGCATCGAAGGCGGTGATGCGGCATTGCAACACGCCCTCCAAGAGCTTGACCGCATCGCGGCGGGCCTCCTTGGTTTCACCGGCCGGATAGGCGGGAATCCACACGCGGCCGGTGATGAGGTTGGTGCGCAGCGCGGGCGTACCGCTGAGGCGGTAGGGCGGCGGGGAGATCAGGCCCGCGGCCGAGACCCCGAGGCGCCCCTGACCGTCGAGCACCTGCACCAGATTCGAATTGGGCAGGGCCTCGTCGTACAGGTACAGCGAGCCCAATCCGGGCACCGGTTCACTGGTGACCGGACCGGCATCGAGGGTGCCGATGAAGAGACCGGCCACATGCCATCGGCCGCCCCCCGCCGGATAGGTGAAGAACAGCTCGTCGAAGCGCAGGGGTTGGGTGCGGTTGGCCTCGGTGGCCTCGCCGGCGAACACCAGCTCATAGCCGTTGGCACTGGCCGGTCGCAGCACCAGGTGCAACGCATCGTCGACCTGCGGGGAGGCGGCCCGCTCCAGGTTGCGGACCATCAGGTCGAGTGCCGAACGCCCGCCCTCGGAAAGATCGGCCTGGTTCAGGCTCTGGCGGAAGGCCTTCTGGGTCTGGTCGAACATCGCATACAGCGCGATGATGATGACCGTGAGCAAGCCCACGGCGATCATCAACTCCAGCAACGAGAACCCGCCCGTGCGGCGCGGACGACGGCGCATCGCGGTGCCCGCCTGAACAAAGTGGGGGTTCATACGATCACAGGGCACCCGGCGGGAACCGGTAGAAATGGATGACATTGGGCCCCGGATTGTCGGGAGCCGGATTGAACGGGTAGACGATGTCGCCGAAGTAGGTGAGATCTTGCGGGACATTGCCCTGCAGGCGTGTGGGCTGGCCCAGCACCTCGGTCCGGAACTCCCGACGATTGAGACCCAACCGATATTGATGGGGATCGGTGCCGGTGCGCTGCAACGGCCATTCGAGGATCATCCGGACCTCGGAGACGGCGCTGGCCATGCTGTCGGCCGGCAACTGGGTCGCCCCGGGCACCAGCACGGGCTGTCGGGTCACCGTCTCGAAGGTGACCCGGTAGCGGAAGGCGAAGTCGATGCGGGTGTCGTTGGGCAACGTGCGGCGCTCGCCCTTGCGGATGATCGGATGGTCGGCCATCGAACCGCTCATGGACCGCATCTCGAGTTGCACGGTATTGGTGACGACCACGGGATTGCCCCGGCTGACCGAGGAAGCCTCCTGGGTGTACTTGGGTCGGCTGATCAGGCCCAGCACCTGGAAGGCGTCGACCAGCGGATCGGAGCCTGCGGGCGTGCCCTGCACCAGAGGGCCATGGAAATGGTTGGTCCGGGTCGGGGCGCGGTCGCGGTACTGACGCACCAGGGTCACGCGATCGGCGTAGTTCAACAAATCCTGCAAGCGGGTCTGCCCCCCGCGGAGCGCGTTGAGGAGCAGTTCGGCATCCTGCGTGAGCAGCGACTCCTCGCGGTTCTGCTTCTGGACATTGAGGCCCGCCGGCAGCACGCCGATGATGGCCACCATGGCGATCGCCACCACGGCGATGCACAGGGCGATCTCGATCATCGTGAAGGCCGCCGTGCCGCCCGAGGGGCCGGCCGGCCGCCGCAGCGGATTCCACGAGACGGACGAGTCGGATTGGCCGTGGATTCTCATCAGCGGAGGACGGGTTTGAGGATCCGGGAGCGGCCGGTGAGGCTCGAGACGATCACCCGGTTGTTGGTGGCGTTGTCGCGCGGGGTCTCGATGGCATCGGGCACCACGGTCGGATCGATCCGGCCGGCGGCGTCCCGCGCGATGAAGACGCTCCCCTGCCCCACGCCCAGAGCGAATTCGGACATGGGGGGCAACCTCAGCTCAGGGCGGCCGTTGAGGGCCCAGTATTGATTCATCTCATCGAGGGCCAGTCGACCGTCGGGGCCGAACGCCACGAAGCGCATGGGAATGGCCGGAAGGGTGTCGCCCGGGAATTCGGCAATCGGGAAGTGGAACGGCCGCTGGGGCAGTTCATGGATGGCCTGGTCCTGCCGATCGGTGGGGGTCAGGGGCGAGGGGAAGAACAACTTGGGCGAGAGGATGACGCCCTCGGGCAAGGTCTGCCAACCCGGCCCGAGGTAGCGGGTGTGGTTGCGACCGGGTTGGGCCCCGATCTCGCGCTCCACCAGGAGTGCATAGGAGTGGAACACGCCCAGAGCGATGTTGGTGAAACTGCGCAACGCCTGCTCCCGGAACCGCTGCGGCGCCAACTGCGACGAGATCATCGACTCGATCTGGGCATCGAGCGACAGGCGCGTCTGCCAGACATTGGTCGGGGCGAAGACCACATAGACCGTCGTCCGCAACCGCAGCGCCTCTTGCCGGGCGCGGTTCAAGTCATCGGTGAGCTGCCGATGGCCACTGGCCAGCGTCTTGCCCTGCACCATGCCCCGGATCGCCGGGGCCGTGATGCCCGCCAAGAGCCCGATCACCGCCACCACCACGAGCAGTTCGAGGAGGGTGAAGGCCGGGGCCGCGATCCGCCGGCGCGGGGCCGGAGAGGTCGAACGACCGGTGGGTCCTGGGAGCTTCATGGTGGGGGTTGGGCCGCGAGGGGCGGGATCGGAATCGGACGCTTACTTCCAGCTGTAGATGTTGTCGCGGTTGTTCGGGTGATCCTGATCGGCGGTGAAATCGGCCTTGCCGTCCGGACCGAGCGACATCACCAGCGCATTGCCCGGAATGAAGCGGGCCTGGGCCGGACGGCCCGGGGCCACCAGCGGGAAGGGGCTCAGCACGCGGCTGTCGTAGTCGAGATCGAGGATGACGATGTAGGGATGACCCCACGGGTCGCGGTAGACGCCGAGGTCGTCGACGCCGTTGGGCTGGTTGCGGCCCACCGCCTTGGCGGCCAGGTACACCGTGCGCTTGGGATTCTGGTTGTTGTTGAGGTTGACCGCATCGGCGGTGCCGCCCTGGACATCGGCCACGGTCTGCGCCGTGAGGATGGCCATCACCTCGGAGTTGTCGGCGTCGCGGCCGCTGTTGCCCTGATCACGCACCTGCTGGTAGCCGATCTTGGTGGCGACGGTGGGGGTGGGCAGCACGCCCTTGGCATCGGGCGTGTTGGCATTGCCGAAGATCCAGTCGGGCGCGGTGGCCGGTCGGGTGGGCAGACCGTGCGCGTCGCGGGTCCGCTTGGTGGCCGGCAATCGAGAGTAGTCGGCCTGGTACGAATTGATCGCGCCCACGATGCCTGTGACCTCGACCTTGGCCTTGGCCGACTTGGCCTTGGTGGTCGCCGAGGCGATGGCCGGCAGCAGCATGGCCGCAAGGATGCCGATGATGGCGATGACGACGAGGAGTTCGATGAGCGTGAAGGCGCTCCGGCGTTGGGCGGTCGTTCGGGTCTTCATGGGTTCTCTGTCGCGGGTCAAAACGAGGGGAAGGTGGGAAAGGGGGGCCACTAGTTGGATTCCTTCCAATTGCCGATGATCTTCACGCGGTCGCGGCCCACGGGGATCTCGGCCCACAGGTCGAAGCCACCGGGGTTGTTGGTCGGATTGGTGGAAACGTAGCGCCAGGGGTTCAACCCCTTGTTGGAGGGAACGGGGTGGTCGGTCCGGTTGTTGGGCCAGGGCAATCCGTTGACCCGCTTGCCGGAGGCATCGGAGGAGTAACCCACCGCCAGTACCTCGATGTCGGCGTACCCGGCATCGGTCCGGTTGCGGAACACCTCGGCGTATTGGCTTTCCTTGAAATCGCTGATGAAGAGCCGGTTGCGCAACTCGTAGGGCTTGGCGTTGAGGATTCCCTCGCGGCCGAACCAGGTCTGCAATTCGCCCGAACGGATCCCGTCGCCATCGTCGGCATCGGCGCGGGGAATGAAGTAGCCGTCGACGCTGGACGCATTGGTCAGGTACACCCCGGACAGCTCGTAGAAGAGCGGGCTCAAGGCCGGATTCGGCACGGTCTGGAATCCCTGACCCGCCACCGCGATGCGGCTCACGCCGTCGGGCGGATACACGCCGAAGCGGGCCTTGTAGGCCTCGATGAGAGTCACCAACTGCTGGAGCTCGGTACGCACCCGGGCCTCCTTCATCTTGGTCGCCGCCGCCGGTGCGAGGCCCACGACCATGCCGGCCAGGATGCCGATGATGGACATCACCACCAGCAGTTCGAGCAGTGTGAACGCAGCCACCCGCCGGGTCGGGGCCGGCGGACGCGGAAAGGTTGGACTGCAGGATCTCATGGCTTCACACGGGAGAGGTGACTTTCCCGAAGGATCACCGGTCCTTCAATTCCTTTTCCATGCGCTCGCTCAACCATTGTTTGATCATGCTCTGGTAGTTGAGGAACCGGGAACGGGCCAGACGCTTGATCCGACTGAGCATCCGGGGATCCATCCGCAGGGTGATGGTCACCGATTCGGACTGCTCGGAACCGGCGGTGGCCGAGAGCTCCATCAAGCGGAGATCGATCTGGTTCTCGGCCCAGAAGTCGGCCTCCGCCTGCTCGCTGTCGAAGAGCGGGACATCGTCCCACGACTGGATGGTCTGGAGATTCATGGACTCTGGCCAAGAAAAGGGCGACCGGGCGGGCTCGGCCGGACCGATTCAGTTGGGAGGCAAGGGATGGCGTGGCGGATTCTTTCGCAAGACGAGGCGAGAGCGAGGCGCGGGCCGATGGAAGGCCCGTAACGAGCGAACAACGAAGCTCTTGCGGAAGAAGACGCAGCCAGCGCGACCGATCCAACTGAATCGTTCCGGCTAGGCCGAGAGCGATTGACTCATCCGCCGTTGGTAGAAGTACGCCTCGGACTCGCTGAACGGCCGCGACAGAACCACCCGGATGACCTTGCCGTTGGTGCGGTACACGCTGAAGAACCCCTGCCCCGTCGCCGATTTCCCGAGATTGAAGAAGCGCGCCTGCACCCCGAACCGGGCCGAGTCGGGCAGCAGACGGATGGCAAAGGGGTCTTCGAACGACTCCTCGATGCCCGCCAGGGAGATCGAGGCATCGGGCTCGAACGGCAGGTTGGTCCAGTCGAACTCCATTCAGTCCATCCAATCCATCTGCGTATGGCCGATGCGCATTCAATGTAACTACTTTGTATTTACACCCACGCGGCGACCCCGTCAAGTTCACCCGGTTTCGATATCAAAAAGGGCCACCGGCTTGCACCGATGGCCCTGATCAACGGCCTTTAGTTGTCACCGCCACCGCCGGCGTCGCCACCGAGGGTTTCCATCAGCTTGATGAGCGGGAGGAACATCGCGATGACGATGGAACCGACGACCACCGCCAAAAACACGATCATGATCGGTTCGAGCAGGGAGGTCATGGCCGAGACGGCGTTGTCGACCTCTTCGTCGTAGTTGTCGGAGATCTTCAGGAGCATCTCGGGCAACGCACCGGTCTGCTCACCGACGTCGACCATCGACACGACCATCGGCGGGAAGACGCCCGATTTTTCAAGCGGAGCGGTGATGGTTTCACCCTCCTTGACCGATTCGTGAATATCCAAAACCGCCTTGGCCACCACCACGTTGCCGGCCGTCTCACGGACGATGTTCAGAGCCTGAAGGATGGGCACACCCGATTGGACCAGCGTGCCGAGGGTACGGGTGAAGCGGGCGATGGCCACCTTGCTGATCACCGGACCGAGTGCGGGCATGTTGAGCTTGAACTTGTCGAAGTACCACATGCCCTTCTTGGTCTTGATGGCGAACTTGAAGGAGATGACGAAGATCACGACGCCCCAGACGACCTGACCGGGAAAGGGCATGCCGCCGAAGAACCAGTCGGGGAAGATGACCGTGTTGTCCTTCAGGGTCTCGGAGATCTTCAGCACGAACAGCGTGAACTCGGGCATGCCCGCATCGCCGCCGAGCAGGTCGGCGAAGATCATCTTGAACTTGGGCACCACGACGATCATGAGCAGCGCCACGATGCCCACCGCGACCACCATGACCGCGATGGGATAGAACATGGCCGCGACGACCTTGCCCTTGATCTTCTCGGCCTTCTCCATGAACTCGGCCAAGCGCTTGAGCACGACCTCGAGCACACCGCCCAGTTCGCCCGCCTTCACCATGTTGATGAACAGGCGGTTGAAGACCTTCGGGTGCTGGGCCAGACCTTCGGAGAAGGTGGAACCGCCTTCGATGGAGAGCGACAGATCACCAAGGATCTTCTTGAGGACCGGGTTGCGCTCCTGCTTCTCGAGCACGCGCAGACCGCGCAAGAGCGGCAGACCCGCTTCGACCAGGGTGGCGAGCTGACGGGTGAAGGTGGTCAACACCTTGGCCTTCACCTTGCCGCCGAATCCGGGGATCTTGATGTTGATCTGACCCGCGCCCTTCTTGCCCCCCTTGCCGCCGGCCGCGCCCGCGGCCCCCTTGCCGCCCTTGGCCCCCTTGGCGTCGGACTTGGGCGGAGCCACCTCGGTGACCTTGGTCGGCAGGAAGCCCATTTCCTTCAGGCGGTTGAGCGCCTCGGCCTGGCTGCCCACCTCGAGGACACCCTTGGTCTCCTTGCCAGTGCTGTCCATGGCAACGTAGTTGAATTTGCCCATATCGGTATCCTCGTGAAATCGGTGTCGTCGGAATGTCCGGACGGAATCAGGTGTACTTCAGCACTTCTTCGACGGTGGTCTCGCCGGCGTAGATACCGCGGAGGCCATCCTCACGCAAGGTTACCATGCCCAGCTCGATGGCTTTCTGGCGGACCACCACGGTCGGCGCCCGGTCGTTGATGAGGTTGCGGATCGCGTCGGAGACGGCGAGCAGCTCGTAGATGCCCTTGCGCCCGCGGTACCCGGTGTCGTTGCAGTTGGGGCAGCCGCGGCCGTAGTAGAACATCTTGTCGCCGATGTCGTGCGCCGAGAGGTTGAGGTTCTGCAACTGCGACTCGCTCGGCTCGAACGGGGTGCGGCAGTTCGTGCAGATCCGGCGGACCAGACGTTGGGCCAGCACCGCCAGCAAGGTGGAGGAGATCAGGAAGGGCTCGACGCCCATGTCCACCATACGGGTCACGGCGCCCGAGGCGTCGTTGGTGTGCAGCGTGGACAGCACCAAGTGACCGGTCAGCGAGGCCTGGACGGCGATCTGGGCCGTCTCGAGATCGCGGATTTCACCCAGCATGATGATGTCGGGATCCTGACGCAGGAACGCCCGGAGAGCCTTGCCGAAGGTCATGCCGGCCGACTCGTTGACCTGCACCTGCATGATGCCCTCGATGTCGAACTCCACCGGGTCTTCGACCGTGAGCAACTTGGTGTCGATCTGGTTGATGTGACGCAGGCAGGAGTACAGCGTCGTGGTCTTGCCGCAGCCCGTGGGCCCGGTGACCGTGAAAATGCCGTTGGGCTGGTTGATGGTCTCGACGATGAAGTCGTAGCCGTCTTTGGGGAGGCCCAGGGTCTTGAGCTCCAACTGCACCGCACCGCGATCCAGAACGCGGAGCACCACCGACTCGCCGAACGCGGTCGGGAGCGTCGAGAGACGGAGATCCACCTGCTTGCCCGCGATCACCGTGCTGATGCGGCCGTCCTGAGGGAGACGCTTCTCGGAGATGTTCAGGTTGGCCATGATCTTCAGACGCGAAGTCACGGGCGTGGCCAGATGCTTGGGCGGCGGGGCCATCTCGTAGAGGGCACCGTCGACACGGTAGCGGATCTTGAACTCGTCTTCGAAAGGTTCGAAGTGGATGTCCGAGGCGCGGTCCTGCACCGCCTGCATGAGGACCAGATTGACGAACTTCACCACGGGGACGTCGTTGACCGCGTCGTCCATGGAGATGGACATGCCCTTGGGGGCGTCGTCTTCCTTGGAAACTTCCCCGTCGCCTCCCAATTCCTTGAGCAGCGCGGCGTAACCGAGATCGGCTTGGGGCGGGTAGAACTTCTCGATGCACGCGGACACTTCGGCCGGGTTGGCCACGACCACTTGCAGCGTGTGCTTCAGGGCGAAACCCAGCTCATCCATCGTCTGAGGATTGAGCGGGTCGGCCATGGCGATTTGCAGGGTGTCGCCATACAAGGCCATCGGAACCACCTGATACATCCGGGCCGTTTCGTTGGGCACCGCGGCGATGGCCTCGGGAGGAATGGTGTCCGGCTCCAGGGTGACCACCATCGTGCCGAGGTGGTCGGCCATGATCTGGAGGATGGAATCGAGATCGAGCAGCCCGTAATCCTGAAGGATCTGGACCACCGACTTGCCGCTGCGCTGCACCTCTTGGCCGATCTCCTCGATCTGCAGGGCGTCCAGGAACCCACGCTCTCGGATGAGCGCGATGAGTGGATGGGAGATTGCTTCGGCCATGGCGGGTGGGGAGTCGGTGGAAGGTTACTTGCGGGCCTGGGTCTCGGCCTTGGCGGCGCGGAGCTCGTCCAGCTTCTGGGTGATGGTCATGGGGTCCAGCGCCTTGGTGATCACATCCTCCTCGGAGATCATGCCGGCCTGCCACTTGTCGAGCAGGAAGCCGTCGAGGGTGACCATGCCGTACTTGGAGCCGGTCTGGATGTCGGACTGGATGCGGAAGGTCTTGTTGTCGCGGATCAGCGCCGCCACCGAGGGCGTGTTGATCATGATCTCGAACACCGCCACGCGGCCCGGCTTGTCGATGCGGGGCACGAGCAGCTGCGAGATCACGCCCTGAAGCACCGTGGAGAGCTGGATGCGGATGGTCTCCTGCTGGTTCTGCGGGAAGGCGTTGACGATACGGTCGATGGTCTTGGCCGCACCCGTGGTGTGCAGGGTTCCGAAGACCAAGTGACCGGTTTCGGCCGCCGTGATGGCCGCTTCCATCGTCTCCAAGTCGCGAAGCTCACCCACCAGGATGATGTCGGGATCCTGACGCAACGCGCGACGCAGGGCCTCGGCGAACGAGGGCACATCGACATTGACCTCCCGCTGGGTCACCACGGCCTTCTTGTGCTTGTGGTAATACTCGATGGGGTCTTCGATGGTGATGATGTGGGCTTCGTCCTTCTCCTCGTTGAGGATGTTGAGGAGCGAGGCCAACGTCGTCGTCTTGCCCGAACCGGTGGGTCCCACCACCAGCACCAGACCGCGGGGCTTGTTGATGAGGTTGCGCACGCTGCTCGGGATGCCGATCTGCTCCATCGTCAGGAGCTTCGAGGGGATCTGCCGCAGAACGAGGGCGAAGTTGCCCTTCTCCTTGAACGCGCTGACACGGAAACGGGCCAACTCACCGAAGGCGAACCCGAAGTCGGCGCCGCCCTTCTCGCGGATCTGCTGGATGTGGTCTTCGGAGGTGATGGACCGCATCAGCTCCTCGGTGTCCTCGGGGCGCAACGGCGGGCCGTCGACGCGCTGGAGGATGCCGTGGATGCGGATGACAGGGGGAATGTTGACCCGGATGTGCAGGTCGGCTCCGCCTTCGGAGACCATCAACTGCAGCAGGTCGGACATCTGGTAGGACATGGGCGATTCGGAAAGGTTCTGGAGAGTTCGTTCAGTGGGCTCGGGAACGGCCGCTCGGGGCCGTCGACGCCGTGGAAAACAAAGCAAATCCGGGGCCAGTCATGGTCGGGATGGGTCGCATCAGTGCTCCGAGACGGTGGCCCGGACGACTTCGTCGACGGTGGTGACACCCGCCAGGACCTTGCGCATGCCGTCTTCGCGGAGGGTGCGCATGCCCATCTCGCGGGCGCGGTTGCGCAGCACGTTGGACGGAACCTTGTCGTAGATGAGCTTCCGGGCCTCGTCGTTGATGTTGAAGATCTCGAAGAGGCCGAAACGCCCCTTGCACCCGGTCTTGTTGCACTCGGGGCACCCCTTGCCCTTGCGAGCCGTGGCCGAGGCGACTTGCTCCGGAGTGAAGCCCAAGCCAGCGATCTCCTGCTCGGTCAACGCGTGGGGTGCGGCGCACTTCTTGCAGACCTTGCGGACCAGACGCTGGGCCATGAGGCAGCGTGCGGATGACGCAACCAAGAACGGTTTCACACCGATATCGATCAAACGGGCCACCGCCGACGGAGCATCGTTGGTGTGCAGCGTGGAGAACACCAAGTGACCGGTCAGCGACGCGTTGATGGCGATGGTCGCGGTCTCCATGTCGCGGATTTCTCCCAGCATGATCACGTTGGGCGACTGACGGAGCATGGAGCGCAACGCGGCCGCGAAGGTGAAGCCGATGTGCTCGTGGACCTGCACCTGGTTGATGCCCGCGAGCATGTACTCGACCGGGTCTTCAACGGTGATGATCTTGCGGTCCGGACGATTGATGTAGTTGAGACAGCTGTAGAGCGTGGTCGTCTTGCCGGAGCCGGTGGGGCCGGTGACCAGGAGGATGCCGTCGGGCAAGGCGATCATCCGCTCGAAATTGGCCTGATCGTCGGCCATGAACCCCAATTCGGCCAAGCCCAGGCGGAGACCGGACTTGTCCAGAATACGCATGACGATCGATTCGCCATGGGAACAGGGGATGACGTTGACACGCAGGTCGATGACCTTGCCGCCCACGTTGGTCTGGATACGACCGTCCTGGGGAATGCGCTTTTCGGCGATGCTCATTCCCGAGGAAATCTTGAGACGAGCGACCACCGGAGCCTGCAGCCGCTTCGGGATGTCCTTCATCTCGGTCATCATGCCGTCGATGCGGTAGCGCAGGCGGAAGCGCTTGCCCATGGGCTCGAGGTGGATGTCCGAAGCGCGGAGCTTGAAGGCGTCGACGATGATCTGGTTGACCAATCGGATGATGGGCGCGTCGGCGTCGAGGGCCTCGTTGTCGGCCCGCACGTCGCCCTTGAGCTCCCCGATCTCGACCTCACCCTCGGTGATGTCCTGGATCATCTTGGCGATCTCGGAATCGCCGCGGCCCCCGGAACTGGTGTTGCCGTAGTACTTGTCGAGGGCGGCCTTGAGGTCTTCTTCGCTGGTGACGCGGTACTCGAGGGTCTTGCCCAGGGACACCTGGAGGCCGTCGATGGCCTCGATGTCGGACGGGTCGGCCAGGGCCACCACCACGGTGCCCTCGTGCTCGGCCACCGGCACCGCATTGTATTTGCGGGCCACGTGCCGGGGCACGGCGTTGATCACCTCGTCGGTCAGGCGGGTCTCCGACAGGTTGACCATCTCGACGCCGAAGTAGGTCGACTTGGCCATGACGACCAGCGAGGCCTCCAGGCGGCCGGTCTTGACCAGGGTGTCGACCACGCCTTCGCCGGCGGACTCGGCCTCCGGACGCACCTCTTCGACGGCCTCATGGGTCGTGAGACCCATGTCGAGCATGGTTTCGAGCAGAAAATCGTCTTTGGCAGCCACGGTGTCCTCAGGATTTTCCGTCGGCCAAGCTCAGGAGAGCGATGGCCTCGGGAAGAAGTGCGGGTGAGTTAAGGAAGGGGCGTTCACAATGTCAAACGCGGACGGCCGTCCGGAGTGTAAATCCTCGGATGGCGGTCCCGGTGGGACGGTTCAGGCGAGCACCCCCTTCACCACCTCGCCCGCCACATCGGTCAGGCGGTAATCACGCCCATTGTGGTGATGGGTCAACCGCTCGTGGTCGAACCCCAGGAGGTGGAGGACGGTGGCGTGGAAGTCGTGGACATGGACCCGGTCGGTGGCCACCCGGATCCCCAGATCGTCGGAGGCGCCGTAGACCGTCCCGGCCTTCACCCCGGCCCCGGCCAGCCACGACGAGAACACCCAGTGGTGATGTTCTCGGCCCCGGTGATCGGCCGTGGCGTTGAAGGGGGTGCGGCCGAATTCGGTGGTCCACACCACCAGGGTGTCTTCGAGCAGGCCGCGTTGTCGCAGGTCTTGGAGCAATCCGGCGATCGGCCGGTCCACATTGGCCGCCAAGGGGCCGTGCAAGGTCATGTCGCCGTGGGCATCCCAGTTGTCGGAGGAGCCCGAATCGATCAATTCGATGAACCGGACCCCCCGTTCGGCCAGGCGTCGGGCCACCAGGCACTGCCAGCCGAAGCCGCGCGTGCTGCCCCGTTCCAGGCCGTAGAGGGCATGGGTGGCGTCGCTTTCCCGCGACAGGTCGAAGAGATCGGGCAATTCCATCTGCATGCCGAAGGCCGTCTCGAAGGACTTCATCCGGGCCGCCAGCAGCGGATCGGAGGGACGGGCGGACCGATGCCGGAGGTTGAGGCGGTTCATGGCGGCCAGCTCGAGGGCCTGAAGCTCCTCCGACGGCGAGCGCCTCCGCAGGTTGGCCACGGGCTCCTGACCCGGCACCACCCAGGTGCCCTGATGGGCCCCCGGCAGGAAATCACTGGCCCAGACCTGCCCCCCGGCATACGGGCTCTTGGGAGCGATGACCACGAACGAGGGCAGATTGCTGTTCTCGGTGCCCAACCCATAGCTCACCCAGGATCCGATGCTGGGCCGGGCGAAGGTGAACGAACCGGTGTGAATGCCCAGAGTGGCCTCGTAGTGGTTGGTGTGGTCGGAGGTCATCGAGCGGATGACACACAGTTCGTCGACACACCGGGCCATGTGGGGAAAGAGACCACTGACCTCGGTGCCGCAGCGGCCATGCCGGGCGAACTCCCACTGGGGCCGCTTGGCGTACATGGTGAAATCACCCTTGCGCCCCTGGAACTCGTCGACGGTCACCGTCTTGCCGGCATCGGCGAAGAGCCGCGGCTTGGGATCCCACGAATCGACATGGGAGACCCCACCACTCATGTACAGGAAGATCACCCGCTTGGCCTTGGGGGCGAAATGGGGGGCCCGCGGAATCAGCGGATCGCCCCCCGTTCCCGGCGATCCCGACAGACCGGCCTCCCGGCCCAGAAGATCGCGGACGATGCCCGGGAAGAGCATCGAGCCGCCCACCATGGAGCGCAGGAAACCGCGGCGGCGGGGATCGAAGGCGGCGTGGGAGTTCATGGGGTGCGTCGGAAGGGGATTGCCAGGGCTAATCGACGGTCAGGAATTCGTTGCTCCCCAGAAGGACCCGGATCCAGGCCGCCAGAGCCCGCGACCGGGACTCCGAGGACGACGGGGATCCCAAGGCATCGCGGTACCGGGCGAGGAATGCGGCCGCTTCGGCCGACTCGGCGGGTTCGGGGTCACGTCGGAGGACCCGCCGGAAGACGAACCCGACCTGGCCCGCCTCGGTGGCCTCCTGCCGGAATGCCCATCGGGCCAGCCGCTCGGCCTGATGGTGGACCGTCGGATCGTTCAGGAAGAACAGCGCTTGCGAAGGCACCGTGGTGGTGCGGCGGACGGCGGTGCTGGCGTTGGGATCGGCCCCGTCGAACAGCGCCAGGAACGGATGGCGTTGGATGCGCTGGGTCATGAGGTACACGCTGCGGCGAGCGTGGTCGTACGAGGCCACGTAGGGACCATGCTGGGTGTACCCCCACACGGTGGGCGACGGGAACGGGTGCCCCTCGCCGACCGACAACTCGAGCTCACCGCAGGCCTCCAGCAGGACATCCCGGGTTTCTTCGGCTCCGAGGCGACGCCGGGGAAACGGTGAGAATCCCTCCGACCCGTCGGCCTTCGACACTCCCCCGCGCGTCACACCCGATCCGGCGGGGGCGTCGACGGGGCAGGCCTCCGGTTCCTGCGTCGACCGGACCGCGGCACCGGGGGCCACCCACGATTCGGGTTCACTGCGTTGACGGTAGACCGCGCTCGAGAGGATGAGCCGGTGGAGCGCCTTGACCGAACCGCCCGAGCGCCGGAATTCCGAGGCCAGATGGTCCAACAACTCCGGATGGGTCGGAGCCTGTCCGCGAAGGCCGAAATCGTTGGCGGTGACCACCAATCCGCGGCCGAAATGCTGCTGCCAGATGCGGTTGACCATCACCCGCGCCGGCAACGGATTGGCCGGATGAGTCAACCAGCGGGCCAGTTCGAGGCGACCGCTGGCGGCCGGGGCCGGGGTCATTTTCACTGCTCCCAGGGCCGACAAGGCGCCGCGCTGGACCCGCGCCCCGGGCTGATCGGGTTCACCCCGCACCTGGATCACGGCATCCCGGGGCGTGCCCTCGGCCACACCATAGGCCAACGGGAAGGGACCTTCGACCAGGAGCTGTTCCAAGTCGCGGGCGGCGAGCTCGGCCTCGGCCTGCAGGGCCTTCAGACGGGCTTCGATCCGGTCCACCCGGCGACGGCGATGGTCGGCCGACGCGGCGGTCTCGGCCACCGCCACGGCATCGGCCGGCGGCCAGGCGGCTTCCTGCAGCCCGAAATTGTCGGCATCCAGGGCCGGCTTCGGCCCGGGGAGATGCCCGTAGCTGTCGATGAAGACATCGTCGATGGCGCCGTCCCAGGCCGGATGAAGCGCCCCCGAGAACGCCACCGACCCGGTTCCCGCGCCGACCTCGTCGCCCCGCAAGGTCGCCTCGTAACGGCGGGCCTTGAGGTCGAGCACCAGTCCCACCCGATACCACCGCCCCCGCTGGAGAGGCGCGATGCCTTCCTTGCGTGCCCCATCGATGCGAACCAGTTCCGAGCCCGTCATGAACAGTTCCACCGCCGCCGAGGTGCCCGGCCCATGGCCGAGGTAGAATCGCCAACTGCCCTCCGGCCCTCCGGAACCCCCGCCGGGAACCTCACCGCACCGGAACTCGAAAACCGCGTGGAGGCGGGACGTGCGATCCCGATGCCAGCCCGGGGAAAGACTCTGGCCGAATCCATCGTAGGCCGGCCCTCCGGGCATGTGGATGCCCTGGCTTCCGCGAGGCATTGGCCCGGTGAAGGGGCTTTGGGACTCGGTGCGGATGCGGACGCGGCTGTTGGGACCCGGACGCCACGGGGCCGACGGCGGAGATCCGGCCTTCTGGCCTTCGAATCCCCCGTCGATGCCCCGCAGCGAGGCCAACTCCGACTGCAACACCTGCCGCTCTGAAAGCACCCGCTCCACCGGCGACGCCTCGGGCGGCCGGGACACTTCGGTGGCCACGGGGGCGAAGGGCTCGGGCTGGATCGCCAGGTTGTCGAGGCACAGACCCGGACGCGGCGCTGGAGCCCTGCCGGACGTCACCGCCCCCGGAGCGCCCTCATCGGAACCCAACCCCATGAACTCGAGGGTTCCATCCCAATCCGGGGCCAACCGATGAGGTCCCACCGCCCGGATCGATCCCGGGGTCCCCAGTCGCACCCGGACGGTCCGGGCCTTCCGGTCGAGCTCGAGCTGCACCGACACCCACGTTCCCGGTGTGAGTGGGCCCAGTGGAATCGGGGCCTCGGAGCCGATCCGCAAGGCGAGGCCTTGGGCGGTGATGAGCACTTCGCAGGCGGGCCTGCCCCCGTCGCGGCCCACCCAGAATCGGTGCGCGCCCGGGCCACCGTTCGCGTCGGCAGGCGGGTTCGGATGGAGCTTGAGGTCGAGACCGACCCACAGCCGGGGAGCCTCGACGACCGACGAGCCCATCCGGTGCAACGACTGCCCCAGATGCCACGGCCGGGATCCGGCCGGAATGGAGGCCCCGACCCGGCCTCGGGGATACCGATGCTGGAACGGACTTTGCGCCTCGGTGGTGACGGCGATGGGGCCGTCATACACCCAGGGTGGCACCAGCACTCCCTTGCTGCCGCCCGAGGCCGGGGCCTGCAACTCGAAATCGCCATCCAGGTCGTCGATGGACCGGAGCACCGCCGAGGGCACGGGCAACCCGGCTTGTTGGACCGCGCGGGTCAAGCGGGCCACGCGTTGTTCATAATCGCGCCAGCGCGGCAGGGAGTCTTCGGGCGGAATCAAGGGCACCATCGCCCGGGTCCGCTGCTTCTGTTCCGATCCGGGAAAGGCGAACCGCGTGCTCTCGAAGATCCCGTAGAGGGCGTAATAATCGGAAAGGGGAACCGGGTCGTACTTGTGGTTGTGACACCGGGCACACCCCAGCGTCAGCCCCAGGACGCTTTGCCCCAGGGTGTCGATGGTGTCCTGCAGCGTGAGGTGATGGTAATTCTCGGAATCGAAACCGAAGCGCCGGGAGATCGCCAGGAAGCCGGTGGCGGCCACGCGCTCCGCATATCGCTCCCGGGGCCCGGTCCGGGCCAGGATGTCGCCGGCCACCTGCTCCTCGATGAACTCGAAGTAGGGTTTGTCGGCATTGAAGGCATCGATGACGTAATTGCGGTAACGCCAGGCGACCGGCACCGGATAGTCGGCCGTCTCGCCGGCGGTGTCGGCATAGCGCACGACATCCAACCAGTGCCGCCCCCAGCGCTCCCCATACCGGGGCGAGGCCAGCAGGCGATCGATCACCGTCTCGGCGGCCTCGGGGGATGCATCGCGCTCGAAGGCCTCGATCTCCTCGACCGACGGGGCCAGACCCGTGAGGTCGAGGGTGACCCGACGGAGCCACGTCCGCCGATCGGCCTCGGGCACGGGCTTGCGCCCCTGACGTTCGAGGCCCGCCAGGATGAACCGGTCGAGTGAGGTTCGACACCAAGAGGCATCGACGACCCGGGGCGGCGGCGGGTCGGAGATGGGTTGGAACGCCCAGTGCGCCGCCGGATCGGCTTTGAGGGTCGACGGCGCCCCGGGAGCCGCCCCGACGACCGGAAGGGCCGCCGAGACACCCGCCAACGCCAGCGCCACGCCGACAAGACCCGCCCTGATTGTTCCAAAGCTCATCCGGGAAATCCGCCTTCATTCCACCCGGCCCCGCGGCGGACCGGAAGCGCAATTTTCAGCATCGACCACGACTCCTGATCCACCGCGCTGCGCCCATAATCCCGCTGCAGAACCCGGCACGGCGGATTGTCTTCGATCGACACCCGTGGTTGCCTAGGGACCATGACGCTGCAATTCGGATTCCTGGGGCTGGGCTTCATGGCCGCGACCCACATTCAGGCCCTGGCCCATGTGCCCGGCACCGCGGTGGGGGCCATTTGCAACCCCAGCGGTCGCAATCTCGACGGCGATCTCACCCGGGTGGGCGGCAACGTGGGCGATCCCAATGGCGTCCGCCTGGACATGATGCAGGTTCGCGCCTACCGCGATGTGTCCGAATTCCTGGCCGATCCGTCGATCCACGTGGTGGACATCACCACGCCGACCAAGACCCATGTCGAACTGGCCATCGCCGCCCTCAAGGCCGGCAAGCATGTGCTGGTCGAGAAACCGATGACCCGCACGGCCGACGAGGGCCGGCGTCTGGCCGCGGGGGCCCGCGAGGCGGCGGCCCGGGGAGTCTTCCTCATGCCGGCGATGTGCCTCCGATTCTGGCCGGAATGGCAGGCGGCGCATGACGCCATCGTGGGCGGGCACTACGGGCGGGTCTTGAGCGCCCGGTTCCGCCGGGTGGCCCAGGCTCCCGGTTGGGGGCATGGCCACTTCCTGAGCGCGACCGACTCGGGCGGGGCCCTGCTCGACCTGCACATCCACGATGTGGACTTCATCCGTCACTGCTTCGGCCACCCGTCCAGAGTCTTTTCACGAGGCCACACCCGGGTGAGCGGCGGCATCGATCACGTGCTCTCGCAGTACGACACGGCCAGCGGGGCCGTGGTGAGTGCCGAGGGCAGCTGGGCCATGACCCCGGGTTTCGGATTCTGCATGGCCTACACCGTGGTGCTCGAACGGGCCACCCTCGACTACGACTCGTCACGCGGCACCGAAGCCCTGCGACGCTATGTGGAGGGGCAGCCGGCGGAGACCCTGAAGCTCGATGGGCCCAATGGTTACGCCGGTCAGATCCGGCACTTCGTGGACTCGATCCGCGCCGGAAAGGCCCCCACGGTGGTCACCGCCGATGACGGCGCGGCCGCCGTCGCCGTCTGCGAGGCCGAGGCCGAATCGATCCGCACCGGGTTGCCCGTGACCCTCTGACATGAACTCCCTGCATATCGTCTTCGACTGGGACGGCACGTTGTCGTTCATCCGCGCCGGCTGGGGCGAAGTCATGCTGCGGCAATGGCTGGAATTCCTCCCCCCATCCGCCGGCGAGTCGGCCGAGAGCCGCTCGGCCATGGCCCATCGGGAGATCTGGGCCCTGAACGGTCGCCCCAGCATCCATCAGATGGAACGGCTCGGAGTGCTCGTGGCCGAACGCGGTGGCACCCCCTGGCACCCCGACCGCTATCAGGATGACTTCCAGGAGCGACTCGGCCGGTTGATCCGCCAGCGCATGGATTCGATCCGGGAGGGAGCCCACACCGCCGACCACTACATGGTGCGCGGGGCGCGGGCCTTTCTGGAACAATTCCGTCAGGCCGGCGCCACACTGCACATCGTCAGCGGCACACCGCGCCCGGCCGTGTCGGCCGAGGTCGATTGCCTGGGCGTCCGGGGTTTCTTCGGCGAACGCATCCACGGACCCACCGGTCTGACCGACACCTCCTTCCACAAGCGGAACGCCATCCGGGACATTGTCCAAGCCCACGGTCTGGATCCGGTGCAGTCGCTGGTGTCCTTCGGCGATGGCGCGGTGGAGATCGCCGAGACCAAGGCGGCCCGGGGCCGGGCCATCGCCGTGGCCGCCGATGAGGAGCACTGGCACTCGGGGCGCTGGGACGAGTCCAAGCGCCAGCGCCTCACCGAGGCCGGGGCCGACTACGCCATCCCCGACTACCACGATCCCTCGGGTGTGTGGGCCTGGCTCGGGCAACCCGGTCGAGCCTGAGTCGTCGGGGCCGAACCGGCGTTCAACCTCGGGGGCGGACCCGGTCCTTCCAGTCGGGCGGGAGGTCTTCGAGGGTGTCGGTGAGGATCTCCCGGATGGCCTGACGATCGGCGGCGGAGAGGTGTTGGAAGGGCTCGGAGCGGTCGGCCCCGCTCAACACCTCGGCCATGCGGCGGTAGACCTTCTGCTTCACGGGATCGGGCAATCGCCGGAAGGCCTCGGAGTGGATGAGAAAGCTGCAGGGGTGCTTGAAGAGCCGGTTCTGCAGGTCCAACTGCCGCAGGGAGCGCCCCCGCCGATCGCGAGGACCGGTCTTCTCGAAGGCACGGACATATTCCGGATCGCCCCGCACGGGGTATTCGAGCGCCCTCTCGCCCGCCATGAGCACCTGCTTCACCAGGCCGTCGACCGGCGACTTGAGGTAATCCACATGACCGTAGGCGGCCAGGTGCTGGACGGCCATGTAGTGGACGCGGGCGATGAGATTGTGCAAATGCACCTGATGGCCGAGCACCATCAGAGCGGCGATGTCGCTGCCGGCCGCGGGGTATTTGGCGACCTCGAAATACTCGTCCAAGCGGGTCTTGTTGCCCCCCAGGGCCGGATGGGCCTTGGCTTTGACGAACTCATCGCCCAATCGATTGCCCCGGTGCTGGGCCGCCCCATGCGTTCCGGTCACATACCACCCACCCCAGCGATCGGCCAGCGGAGTGCGGTCGTCGATGGGTTCGATGCCGGTGCTCAGATCGATGACACCCTGGCGATCGGTCTCCACCGAGCGGAACAGGTGTCCCGGAACCCCCATCGTCCGCGAGGAGGCATGGCACTCCAGACAGTTGTCGACGCGTTTGATGACGGGTCGTTCGGTGGGCTTCTGCTCCACGACGTAGAAGACACCCCCCAGGCGCGGATCGACCTCCGAAACCTCCACCAGCGGGGATCCCGGAATGTAGCCGAGGTACACGTCGTCGTTGAAGTAGATGGCCCGCGGATTACCGGGGTGGATGTGCTCGCGCTGCAGCGAGGTCTTGGAGAACACCAGCGTCTGCGAAGCGGCCTCGACACCCAACGCCTTCTGGAAGGAGGGCAACCAGCCCCATCGGGCGTCCCATTCGAGCTTCGCCTTCCCCGCTTCGATCTTCCGGATCAACCCAGCCACCGGCCCCGTGGTCGGCTCCTGGGAATACTTCAAAGCCTCGGTCTCCAGTTCGACCAGGTGGGTCGAACCCTGGAACTCGCCGATCACGGTGGAGGCCGTCATCAAAGCCAGGATCAAGGCCAGAGCCGACCTCCGTAGCAGCACCGGCTCCCCTCCCGGCCAGGAGGATCGAGACCGATGAAAACGGTTCATGATGGGTCTGACGGTGTGCAATCCATGCCTATTCCGCCCCTCGCGGTTGGCCAAAACCTACGCCCATGTTGCTCGGAACGCCCCGACGAAGGGCCGGGGGGGATGAACACCGGATCCACGCCCGGACTTCAGTGCCACCGGAACACCGCCAGGAACGAGGCGGCCATGGCCGCGATGAGCAGGAGTCCGACCACGGTCCAGAGCCGACGGCGATCGGGCTTCTTGGGCCGCCCCTGGCCGAACTCCCGGGCCACGAAGTCATTGTAGTCGAACTCGTCGTCGTCAGGCAGATCGAGACCGGAGACAGCCGCCTCTTCGTTCCATCCCGAATCGCGCGACGCACCGCATCCCGGGCAGGCCACAGACCTGCGCGGTACGAACTCGCCACAGACCGGGCAGTCGCCCGGGGGTCGAAACGCCTCGTCGCTCATGAGATGGGCAGCATGAGGCTAATCATCGTCGTCGTCAGCATCCGGGGTGGTGGCCCATTCGGGATAAGGACGCTCCGTACCGGCCATGGCATTCCAGAGGATGCGGTTCAACACGTCCTCCGGCGCCTTGTCCACCTCGCGGAAGTTGAGACGGGCCGAGACCTCGGCATCGCGCCGCAAGATGGGGTTCAAGAGCGCCTTGGCGGGCGGATTCATCTGATCGAGCGGCACCGTGTTGGGCACCGCGGTGTACGGGGTGAAATCCGGTGTGTCTTGGAAGCAGTCGGACATCGGCGTGGCGCTGGCGTCGAACTGGTTCATGGGCTTCAGGCCCAGCACCTGCTCCAGGGTGCGGATGAGGCTGGTGGTGTTGTACTGGGTCGAGACCACCGCACCGCGCCGGGTGTAGGCGCTGATGCAGAAGGCCGTGGTGCGGTAGCCGCTGACATGATCCCACCCGGCCTGCGGATCGTCTTCGATGGCCAGGATGAGGGTGTCCTTCCAGAATCGGCTGTGGCTCACCGCTTCGACGATCCGTCCGAAGGCGAGGTCATTGTCGGCCACGCACGCGGCGGGCGTGGGTTGACCTGCCGAGGTGCCGCTCGTGTGATCGTTGGGCAGGCAGATGAGAACCATGTTGGGGAACTCGCCCCGGGCCTCGAAGTCCTGGAGTTCCCGGATGAAGTGATCGGCCCGGTACTGGTCGGGCACCGACATATCCCAACCGACATAGTTCGTCGGCGTGTGGGGAATCAAGGTCGGCACCATGGCTTGACTGGAGAAGATCACCTCGTCGGTTTGCCCCTTCCAAGTCCGGTAGCACGGCAGGAACGGGATGGAACCCTTCTTCTTGGGATCACGCCAGCGGACGGTGGGTGCGGCGAATTCGCCGTAATTGCGGAGGGTCTTGCCGTGTTTGAGGGCGTTGTCCCAGATGAAACCCGCCGGCGAATAGGCCAGGGCGTCGTCCTCGTCTTCGCCCATGCCATCCGGGTAGCTGCGCGGGAAGCCGGCGAAGGACTTCTCCATGTAGTCGGTCGAGAAGGCGGTGGTGGACCACTGATGACCGTCGGCGCTGAGGATTCCGGCGCAGTAGGTGTTGTCCAGGAGCACGAACTCCCGGGCGATCTTGTGCAGGTTGGGGGTGATCTTCTCGCCGAAGAGGCACAGATCGGGGCGGCCGTTGCCCCGGGCTTCGTCGCCGAAGACCTGATCGTAGGTGCGGTTCTCTTTGATCACGTAGATCACGTGCTTGAAGACGCTGGGCTCACCGATGCGCTCGGGGACCGGCCGTGGTTTCACCCCGGCCCGCGGCGGCAGCCGTGAGGCCTGGATCGCCTCGCGCCGCAGGTTGCGCGACACCGTCTCCGACAGCTTGGCCAACGTACGTCGGCCCGGCAGCGGTACCAGCGACACCGTGCCGTTGTACTGGTGGGTGTTGAATCCGTCGGCCCCGGTGTCGGCCTTCTTCGTCTTCGAGGCCAGGCCCTTGACGTTGGCCACGATCAACTGCTTGCGGGCGACATCGTGGACCAACGCCGCCGGGAACCAGCCCACGGGGATCAACCCGCTCAAAGCCGACTCCCGATCCGCGGGATCGAATCGCACGACCGCGATGGCGTTCTGGGAACCATTGGCCACGTAGAGGGTCTTGCCATCCGGAGCGAAGACCAGCGCATTGGGCGAGGCTCCGAAGAGGTCGGCCGGATTGATCTTGGCCCAGATCGTCTCGACCACGGTACGGGTCCGGGTGTCGATGACGCTGAGGGTGTCCGAACCGGCATTGGCGCAGACGACATGACGGCGATCGGGGGACACGGCCAAGGCGGAGGCGTGGAGGCCGGTGAGCAGCTCCAGCGGCGCCGTATCGGCCGAAGCCTTCAGGTCGATGATCGAGACGGATCCCTCGCTGGCAATGTGGCGCACCGGGTCCACGCGGACGGCGGTGCCCCGACCGGCGGGCCCCGTGAGATCATCGGGCCCCGGCCGACGCCCGCCCCAATTGCTGACATAGGCCGTGTCCCCCACCAACACCACGTCATAGGGAGCCACGCCGACACGGAACTCGCGCAGCACCTTGCCCGAATCGGCATCCAATTCCAGGAGCCGGTTCGACAGATTGGCGCAGACATACAGTCGCCGACCCTCGGCGCTGAAGGCCAGACCCGCGGGGATCTCCTCCTTCCGCCGCGGAGCTCCGGCATCGGGCAGCGGCAGCGAGTGCGACGCGCTGAGCGAGCCGTCGGACTCGACGCGGAACACCTTCAGGCTGCCGTTGACGTTGCTGAGGACCACCCGCTTGCCATCGGGCGAGTAGACCAGGCCGGTGTAGCTCACCTGGCCCTTGGCGTCGGGCTTGAGGATGTTGGACGAGGGCACCGTGGGCTGCGGCTCATTGACCTGCTCGGAGGGCAACGCCACCCGCTGGAGGATCTCTCCGGTCACCGGGCTGAGCACCAGCAGCTCGCTGGTCTTGCCCGACACCAGCAACCGGGATCCGTCGGGCGAAAGCGCCAGCACTTGAGGGCGCAAACCCGGGAGTTCGATCTGCCGGCCGAGCGGGGTCAGGGTCTGGTTGACCGGGGTGACCGATCGACCGCCGGCCTTGTGGCCCACCGTCTCGCGGATCGCGACCGGCGCGGCGGCCGAGGCCTCGAACGCGGTGGCGACCAGCAACAAGGCACCGACACAAGCCCCGACCCATCGATTCGAACCGGGGTGAACGCAGGATTCCATGCGTCCTTTTTCGGCCGATTGGACGCACCGGGCAATGCGCGAATGGAGCCGACTCGGAAACGGTTGTGTGTCCGACCGGGGTGTCCCCCGAGTTTCAGGGGGGGCAGTGAGGGTCCGCGATCCCGCGAAGCCGTCTGCCGCGGCACCACCGGTCGAGGACGCCCAAGTCGGAGAGACCCAGCGTTCGCCGAGAACCGCGGGCGGTCCCTCAGGGCGCGGGCGTGATCTTCAGATCATCGAAGCGGATCGGGGTGCCGGCGAAGGGCATCCCCCAAACGCCCGCCTTGCCCGGGGGCAACTTCTCGCTCTCATCGTGCTGCAGGAGGGCCTCCTTGGGCTCGTCGGCGCCCTGCCAAGCCTTGGCGACGATGCGGACTCCGGCCCCCGACTTGCGCACGCTCAACCGGAACGCGGTCCACTGGCCACTGGCCCACTTGAACGGAACCGAAGCCTTGACGTCATCGCCCTTGACCAACTCCAGGGCGTTCTTGGCCGGAGCCACCCGCACCTTGTATCCCCCGACCCCATTGAGGCCGACGGCGAAAGTGGGGAACTTGCGTCCACTCTTGGTGCCCAGAATCCGGGCGGTCACTTCGACGCCTTCGGCCTCATTGGGGCCGAAGAGCACTCCGAACGACTCCAACGGGGCCCCGGGCAGTTCGAGAAACCGGTTGCCCTCCTCTTCACGGACGGCGAATTGGCCGTCGAGCACCAGGAACGACTCGGGCACCTCACCGACCTTGGCGGCCGAGAACGATTCGTCGAACAGGGGTTTGGCTCCCTGCGCCCGGAGACCGCCGCTCGCGATCAGCAAGCCGGCGGCGACGAACCCGATTTGAAGGAAACGTGTCATGGTTTCAAACTCCGAGAAGCCATCCCCAGCGCACTCACATCCCGGGGCCGCTCGCCCAAGACCGATCAGCGGATGTCGAGCACGATGCCCAGCTTGTTGAGGATGTCACCCTCGGCCTGGGACAGGCGGTACAACTCCTTGTTGTAGTCGGAGAGCGCATTGATCTCGCTGGCCTCGGCGCTGGTGAGATCGCGCTGGATCTGCAGCACCTGGAAGGCCGTGCTCTTGCCATTGGCCAGTTTCTTCTCCTCGGCATCGAGAGCCTGGGCGGCGAATTCGTGCTGCTTGCGGGCGGCATTGACGCGCTCGAAGGCGGTCTTGGCCGACCGGATGGAAATGTCGATGTCACGCATGAGGTTCTGCTCGATGCGCTTGTAGCTCAGCAACAGGCGCTCCTGCTCCAGCTTGCCCTGCTTGTGGGTCTCACGGGCGTTGCGGTTGCTCAGCGGGAAGTTCAGGCGGAGCCCGGCGTAGTGGTTGGGGAGCTTGCGATCCTCGATGTCCTGGAGCGACATGCCGAAGGCGGATTCGGCGCCGATCACGCCGTAACCGCCGAGCAGGTCGAGCTGCGGGAAGAGCTGGTTCTTGTTGAACTTCAGCCGGACCTTCTGGGAGTCGAGCTGGAGGCGGGCATCGACGATGTCGGGGGATTGGGTCAGCGCCTTGTGCCAGCTGTCCTTCTTGTCGAAGGCCACCGGCTCGGCCGTCAGGGTGAGCGTGGGATTGAGCAGGACGTTGTCCCAGCTGCCCAGATCGTCGTTGATGAGATTGCGGAGATTGGTGGAGGCGTCACCCAGGCGGGCCTCGCTCTGCAGCAGATCGGCCTTGGCCCGGTAGACCTCGGCTTCGGATTGCTTCTCGTCGAGCGGGGCCAGTGCGCCCACTTCGACGCGCTTCTTCTGCTCGGCCAGTCGCCGTTCGGCCGTTTCCACGGCCTTGCGCTGCACCCGCACATTCTCACGGGCCGCGATGAGGTCGTGGTAGGCCAGGGCCACCTGGGCCACGACCGTGATCACCTGACGCCGGGCCCCCTGCTCGGAACGCCCGATACCGATCTTGTTCACCTGCACCATCATGCGGGTGGAATCGATCCAGAAGTCGCGCAACAACGGTTGGGTCAGGTCGAGGTTGACGAACGGGCTGTAGAAGAACCCGGAATTGATCTCCGGCCGGTTGGCGGTGGCGAAGAACAGGTTGTTGTTGCGGGTCATGCCACTCTGGAGGGAGTAGCGCAAACCCGTCTCGCTCGGCGCCAAGCCTTGCAGCCCCACCGAGTAGTTCTCGGACCAGGATTCGCCGCCCGGCGGGATGAAGTCGCCCGGATTGCCCACACCGGCGCTGGTGCGGAAGTTCTGGCGGGCCGACATTCCGATGGCCGGATCGTACCCGGCGAAGGCCTGGCGGTACTGACTGAGCGACTGCCGCGGATTGAAGTAGGAGATCCGGATGTCCAGGTTCTTCTGGAGGGCCAGCTTCAGGCAGTCGTCGAGCGACACCGCCTTGAGCTCGGGGGCCGCCTGCACGGCGGACGAACCCAGAGCGAGGGCTGCCAAAAAGCCACCGGCGGAACGGACGGCACGGGACCAGATCTTCTTCGTTTCCATTGTCGAGGACAGTAGTTGGGGGCGGAGTCGCCCTGGGATGCGCTGAAAGACGCGTCGAGTGGACATTTCTTCAACGGATCGAGTTTTCAAGTTACCCCCGCGGTGACCGGCAAGGCCAGTCCAAGGTTTCAAGGATTCCCCGGTCGCATGGCGGGCTCTTGCCGCAGGAGCGGGTACACCCCCAGACTGGGCCGACACATGAAGCGCGTCGTCCTGCTCGGCTGCACCGGTTCGATCGGCACCAGCACCCTGAAGGTGGTGGAAGACCAACCCGACCGCCTCCAATTGGTGGGTTTGGCCGCCGGAGGCAACGCCGACCTGCTGATTGAGCAAGGCCGCAGGCATCGTCCGCGCATGGTCTCGATCCATGATGCCAGCAAGGCGGCCTCCGTGCAGGCGGCCCTGGGCAACGCCACCGAGGTGCTGGCCGGTCCGGAGGCCCTGATCCGCCTGGCCACCCTGCCCGAGGCCGACATCGTGCTCATCGCCATCGTTGGCACGGCCGGACTGGAGCCCGCCTTGGCGGCCATCCGGGCGGGCAAGGACATCGCCGTGGCCTCCAAGGAGATCCTGGTGATGGCCGGCGAGACGGTCATGCGCGAGGCCCGGGCCCACGGAGTCCGGGTGCTGGCGGTGGACAGCGAGCATTCGGCCATCTTCCAGTGTCTCGACGGCAAACCCGCCTCGTCGGTGCGCAACCTGTGGCTCACCGCCTCGGGCGGGCCGTTCCGCGACGCGGCGAAGTGGCCGAAAGAGGCCTTGGAAGCCGTCACCGTCGAGCAGGCGCTCAAACACCCCTCGTGGGTCATGGGCCGCAAGATCACCATCGATTCGGCCACGCTGTTCAACAAGGGCTTGGAGATGATCGAGGCCCGGTGGCTCTTCGACATCGAAATGCCGCGGGTCCAGGTGGTCGTGCACCCGCAGAGCGTGGTCCATTCGATGGTGGAGTATGTGGACGGCTCGATCATCGCCCAGTTGTCCACGCCGGACATGTGCCTGCCCATCCAATATGCGCTGTTGTATCCCGATCGGATCGACAGCGACCGGGTGCAGACGAACTTCGCCAAGATCGGCCAGCTCACCTTCGAAGAACCCGACACCGACCGCTTCCCGGCCCTGGGCCTGGCCCGACGGGCGGGCGAGATCGGCGGCACCCTGCCGGCGGTGCTCAATGCGGCGAACGAGGTGGCCGTGGAACGCTTCTGCGCCCGCCAACTCGGGTTCACCGGCATCGCCCGACTGGTCACCCGCGTGATGGATGCTCACCGGGTGGTTGAGCAACCGAGCCTGGATCAGATCCTCGAGGCCGACCGCTGGGCCCGCGCCGAGGCGGAGTCGGGAAGTCAGGCCGGGTAGAGCACCTCACTCCGGGGGCGGTGAGGACACGCTCGACGAGGCGGGTCAGTTTTCGTCAGCGACCGGCGGTTTTTCCGGAGGCAAGGGCCGCCCCCGCAAGAACGCCGACAATGCGGGGATCTTGTCGGTGTTGATCAGGTCCACGCCGGCCTCCTGGCAGACTTTCCAGGCCTCGGGACGATCCGGTAGAGCCCAGAAGCGGATCTTTCGTCCTTGGGCATGAGCTTGGTTCACCAACCCTTTCAATCGAGCCTTCTCGACCGCAGACATTTCGCCGTCGCCGTCCCATCGGAAGAGGGCTCGCCAACTTTCACTGACCAACGGGACCAAGGAGGCGGGGGGCGTCGATGATCCGGCGACGCCGGCCGGTGCGGCATTGGTCAGATCGCTCATGCGGCCATCGAGGGCGCACCACCGGTCGCGGTCCGCGCGGGCCAGGTCCCAGGCCCGATCGCCACTGAGCACCACGGTGACCGCCCCCGTGACCACGCCCGAATCGCGGAAACGGGTGAGCATGGGCGCGTACGGAGCCAACTCGGTCTTGAGCCGCTCGTACACCTCGGCCCCCTGCCCTTTGACATCGACCAGCAGCATCAGGCGGGTCCGGGGGTCGGCAAAGATCCCCGTCCGATTCCGGACGCGCTCGGCGAGCGGATCCAGATACAGGGACTTCAGGGTGCGGTCGGCCTTCAGGTCCTTGCGATCATGGGCCACCCACAACTGACCGTTCACCAGGTACACATCGGCCTCGACGCTGCAGAACCCATGGTCGAGGGCCTCCACGAGCGGGCGCTTCTGCTCGTAATCGTTGTGGGAATGGGCGTTGGCTAGCGGAGTCGCCTCGGCCGCCCGGGCCGACGCGGCCAGAAACACCCCCAACACCCCGGCCCAGAGAACTCGTCGCTTCATGCCTGAAACCTGAGACAAGGCCTCCGAGGAAGACAACCCACGAACGCGTGACACCGATCCCGATTTCCGGGAACCGATCACTTGCCCGGCCGCTTGGTCGGGGTGACCCACCCTTTGTGCCAGTCCAGGCTCCACAAGCGCTCGAGGCGAACCAACTCGGCATGGCCGTCGACGAACCCCGAATTGATGGCTCCCGGAAGGTTTTCCTTAGGGTTGAAGATCTGATTGCGGCCCCACGTGCCACTCCCGTGCCTCGGCAAGGTCAGTCGGACCATGGCTCCGGCGAAGTCATCCCCGGTGAAGAGATTCCTCGCCGGAAGGTCGGTGGCCTGAGGCCACGTATCGATCCAGTTGCTGTCGGCAATCACCGGCGTGTTGGACGGGGTCGGGCAATCCGCCTCGTTGCGGTACTTCTTCACCCGTTGTTCGGGAGTGCTGAAGTACGGATCGTCGTCCCCGTAGAACCATCCGTTGAACGTGTAGCTGGCTTCGTAGTCGATGCCCTTGGATCCGGTCCACAACCAGGTCTGGTTCAGCGAACCGCTGTTCGGGTGGCGCCGCTTGGACTTGACGGCGGCCGGAGGGGCCGACGGGCAGATGCGCGCCGCATTGATGCCGCCATAGTTGGTGGCCAACACCGTCACCCACAACGCGTTGTCCATGGTCGCCGTCGCGGAACCGTTGTACGGCACCGGTTTACCATGATCGGACAGGTACATGAACGTCGACAAGGTCATCGACTTGGCGTTGTTGATGCACTTGATCGAGTTGGCTTTCGCCTTCGCCTTGGCCAAGGCCGGCAGGAGCATCCCGGCCAGAATGGCGATGATGGCGATGACCACCAGCAGTTCGATGAGGGTGAAGCCCCGGCGGTTTCGAAAGGTGTGGAGTCCGAGTGTCATGGCGCAATCTGGAGTGTGTCTATCCCGCTCCGCAATCCGAGACGGGTCAAGGTTGGAATTCCAACGGGCTGAGGGCCGCCCCAAAGCGGAGCCTACCGGAGAGAGCCGAACTCGACGCCGATCAGCGATTCGGCCGCGAGGGTGCCGAGTTGGCGGCGGAGGGCGAGGATGTTGCCCTCTTCGGTGGGATGGTTGCGGTTGCTCAGGAAGATCACCCAGGTGTGGCTGCCGGGATCCTGCCACAGGGAGGTGCCCGTCCATCCAGAATGACCGAAGGAGCCGACCGGGAAGAGCGACCCTCGCGGACCGGCATAGGGCGAGTCGATGTCCCAACCCAGACCCCGCTTCGGCAGGTTCGGAGGCGTCTGCACCGCAATCATGCGGGCCACGGTCTCCGGGCGCATCACCCGCACGCCATCGAGGATTCCCCCGGCATCCAGCATGCGGCAGAACCGGGCGACGTCGGCCGCCGTGGTGAACAGGCCCGCGTGGCCGGCCACCCCGCCCATCTTGCGGGCGGTCGGGTCGTGCACTTCGCCGCGAAAGCAGCCGTCGCCACCCCGGCACTCGGTGGGAGCGATGCGGTCGATCGGCATTCCCCGCTGCAGCGGGCGATATCCCGTGTCGCGCATCCCGAGTGGTCGATACAGGTGGGCTTCACAAAAGGCATCCAGCGACCGGCCCGAAACCGTCTCCACGAGCTTGCCCAGAAGGATGAAGTTGATGTCCGAGTAGACGAACTTCGTGTCGGGCGGATGCGTCGGCTTCTCGTCACAGGCCAACTCCAGAGCCTTGTCGGAACCACTCCACGCACCGCCACCCAGGCCGGGACGCAACCCGGAGGCATGGGTGAACACCTGCCGCACGGTGATGGTCTCCTTGCCGTGGGCGGCGAAGGCCGGCAGGTAGTGCGCCAACGGTCGCTCGGGATCGATGCGCCCCTGCTCGATGAGCAAGGCCAGCGCCGGAGCCGTGGCCAGCACCTTGGTCAGCGAGGCCGCATCGTAGATCGTATCGAGGCTCGCGAGCTCCAGCGACGGCGCCACCGCGCGATGCCCATAGGCCTTGGAGTACACCGTGCCATGGCGCTCCAACCAGAAGACCCCGCCCGGGCAGCGGTTGGAAGCGATCGCGTTCCCGATGGCCGCATCGATGGCCGAGAGCTTCTCGCTGCGGAAAACCTCGGTGAGCGCCGCGGGTTTCGGCCGCGGAGCACGACACCCCAGGGCCACCAACGCCACCAACGCCATCAGCACCACGCCCAGTCGGGAAACCGGGGCGACCCGGGCGAAACGAGGGGCACCGAACGCGATGCCGGCGAGAAGTGGCTTCATGGGCTCAGTGGGTCGGGGCCGGTTCGGCCGATTGCACCGGTCGCGTCGGGAACCAGCGGTCGAGCAGCACGTAGACGACCGGGATGACGTACAGGGTGAGGAAGGTGCTCGTCAGCATGCCGCCCACCACGGCGACACCCATCGGCCGGCGACTCTCGGCGCCCGCACCGAACCCGATGGCGATGGGCAGGATGCCCGCCACCGTGGAGAAGGCCGTCATGAGGATCGGCCGAAGGCGGACCTTGCCGGCCTCCATCATGGCGGTCACCGGATCGATGCCCTGCTGGGCACGTTGGTTGGCGTATTCCACCAGGAGGATGGAGTTCTTGGTCACCAATCCGATGAGGAGCACCAGACCAATCTGGCTGAACAGATTGATGTTCATGGAGGGGATCACCGGGATCACACCGCTCTTGCCCAGGAACGCGAGAATCCAGAGCAACCCGAAGGCCCCCACCGCCGCCAACGGCAAGGCCAGCATCACCGTGAACGGATGGATGAGGCTCTCGAACTGGGCGGCCAGGGTCATGTAGACGATGATCGCCGCCAGACCGAGCACGAACCAGATCTCGCCCGTGCTGTCGGCCAGGTTCTTGGCCTCGCCTTCCCAGGCGTGCAGGGTGCCGGCCGGCAGATCCTTGAGCAGCGGTTGGACCTGCTCGACCACCACCCCGATCGGGACTCCGCCGGGAGAGGCCGTGATGCTGGCGCTGCGCAGGCGGCCGTAGTGGCTGATGGAATTGGGCGCCGCCCCCGAGGTGCGGGTGACCAGGGCGTTGAGCTGGATGAGCTCACCCCGTTGATTGCGCACATACACCGTGTCCAACTCCTGCGGCGTGAGCCGGGAGGCCCGCTCCAACTGGGCGATCACCTCGTATTCCTTGCCACCCACCTTCAAACGGCTCAGGTCCAGACCGCCGAAGAGGATCTGCAGCGTCCGGGAGATGTCTTCGATGGTCACACCCAACGCGGCCGCCCGACTGCGGTCGACCGACAACCGCAGCTCCGGCTTGTCGACCTCGTAGCTCACCCGGATGTTCTTGAGCAGCGGCTGTCCGGCGGCGTTGGTCAGGCTTCCGATGCGGGCCGAGAGGGCCTGCACCGTCTGGTTGAGCGTGTCGAGATCCTGGTTCTGCACCACCAGTTCGAAGGGCGAGCTGTTGAAGCTCACCTCGATGGCCTTGGGCAGGTTGGCGATGGCGAAGCCGCCCTCGACCTCGGCGAAGAAGCGCTGTGCCATGCCACCGGGTCCGTTGACGATCTCCTGGGTGGAGCGCTTGCGCAGCGATCGATCCTGGAAGCTGACGAACACGATGCCGAACGACGCCTGTCCCGGTCCGCTGAAACCCGGGGCCACGATCGCTCCGTAGCTGGCCACTTCGGGATAGCTCGCCACGATGGCCTCGGCCTTGCGCAGCTGCCGGTCGGTGAACTCGCTGGTCGAACCGTTCGGCGTGAGCACGATGGCGAACATCCGGCTCTTGTCCTCCTGCGGCAGGAAGTCCTTATCGAGACCCCGGTAGGCGAACACCATGAGGGCCACGGTCCCCAGGGTGACCAACACCGAGACAAACCGGTGGCGCAGCGCCCATCGCAACGAACCCAGGTAAGCCTTCGTCACCGCATCGAGGATCGCCTCGAAGACCGCGAACAACCCGGTGGGCTTCTTGCCGTGGATGGGCTTGAGCACCCGGGCGGCGATCGCCGGCGACAGGGTGAGAGCCACGAACGCCGAGATGATGACCGAGACCGAGACGGCCACGGCGAACTCGATGAAGAGACGACCCGTGGTGCTCTTCTGGAAGGCCAGGGGCGTGAACACCGCCACCAGCGACAGGGTGATGGCGATGACCGCGAAGCTGATCTCCTCCATGGCCTTGAAGGCCGCGGCCATGGGTTTCATCCCTTCTTCGATGTGCCGATAGATGGCCTCCAGCACCACGATGGCGTCGTCGACCACGATGCCGATGACCAGCACCAAGGCGAGCATGGTGAGGATGTTCACCGAGTAGCCCATGAGGTGGAGCACCGCGAAGGTGCCGACGATGGACACCGGGATGGCCACGATGGGGATGAACGTCGCGCGCAGGTCGCGGAGGAAGACGAAGATGATGAGCACCACCAGACCGAAGGCGATGGCGAGGGTCTCCCACACCTCGCCGATGGCCTTCTCGACATAGATGCTCGAGTCGTAGTTGACCCACATCTGCACCCCTTCGGGCAACGTCGGCCGGATCGCCTCCATCTCGGCGCGGATCGATTGGGCCACGTTCACCGTGTTGGCCTTGGCCTGTTTGACGACGCCCAGGAAGATGCACGGCTTGCCCGAGGCACGGGCGATGGTCCGGTAATCGGAAACGCCGTCCTCGGCGCGACCGACATCCTTGAGCCGCACCAGATTGGCCCCGTCGGCCCGGAGCACCAGGTTGTTGAACTCCTCGGCCGTCTTCATCTCGCCGCGGGTCTGGATGGTCATCTCCCGGTCGAGGTTCTCGACGCGGCCGCTGGGCAGCTCGATGTTCTGCTGCCGGAGCGCCTGCTGGACATCGAGCACCGTGACGCGGCGGGCGGCCATCCGGGCCGAATCGAGCCACAACCGCATGGCGTAGCGTTTTTCACCGCCGATGGTGATGGACGACACTCCGGTGACCCCCTGGAAGCGCGGCTTGATCTGCTTCTCGGCCAGGGTGGTCATCTCCAACGGCGAATACCGCTCGCTGTTGAGGGCGATCCAGAGGATCGGTTGGGCGTCCGAATCCTGCTTGGAGACGATGGGTTCACGGATGTCGCGGGGCAGCGCGCCGCGCACGCGGGAGACCCGGTCGCGAACATCCTGGGCCGACGAGTCGATGTCGCGCGACAGGTCGAACTCGACGGAAATGTTGCTGACCCCCTCGCGACTCTCGCTGCGCAGGGTCTTGATGCCTTCGATGTTGTTGATGGCCTCCTCGAGCCGCTCGGTGACCTCCGTCTCCACCACCTGGGCGTTGGCCCCGGGGAAGACCGTCGTCACCGAAACGATCGGCGGATCGATGTCGGGCAGCTCACGGACGGGCAACCGGGACAGGCCGATCAACCCGAAGAGCACCAGCACGAGATTCATCATCCAGGCCAGGATCGGACGCTGGATGGATAGGCGCGGCAGGATCATTGAGGCGACAAGTGAGCCGGTTCGGGCCGCGAAACTCAACGGCGAGATGCGGTGTTCCCGGGCACCGCTTGCGGAGGCTCACTTCCAGACCCGGCGGAGCAGGGACAGGAAATTGCCATGGAACACCGCGTCGATGTCGGCCTTCGAATAGCCCCGTCGGGCCAGGACGGGCCCGAGCTTCTGGATGTCGGCGATGGAGCCCAGATCGACGGGCATCTGCTCGGTGCCGAACCCCCCGTCGGCGTCGGTGCCGATGCCGACGTGCCGCACGTTGCCGGCCAACTGGCAGATGTGGTCGATGTGGTTGGCCAGATGCTCGAGGCTGAGATCGAAGTCCTGCGGCTTGGACCGGAGATGACGCCAGCCATGCACCATCATGATCGCGTCGACGGCCACACCGATGACCGCATCACGCCGGATGAGTTCGCGGATCTGATCGTCGGTGAACTGGCGGTTCCAGTCGGCCAGGGCGCGGCAATTGGAGTGGCTGGCCCACACGGGCCCGGAGAACCGGTCGAGGGCGTCTCGGAAGGACTCGTCGCTCAGGTGGGTGACATCGAGGATCAACCCCAGGCGCTCCACCTCGGCCAGCAGTTCCCGGCCATAGGCGCTCAACGGACCCTCGTCATCGGTGCCCGCGCCGCAAAGGCCGGGGCCATAATGGGTCAAACCCACGGCCCGCAGACCGTAGGCGTAGGCCCGCTCCAAATGCGCCGGAGTATGGAGCGAATCGGCCCCTTCGAGACTCAGGATGTACCCGATGGGCTTGCGCCCGACCGTAGGGCGTTGCCATTCCGTCAGGTGCGACTCCAGGCCGGCTTTGTCGGTGATGAAGCGCAATTCGCCCGCGGCCTCCATTTCCCGGTACCAGGCCAATTGTCCCTGGGTCTGCGCCCACGCCTGCGAGGCGCTGCTCCAGCCCGGCATGCGGCTGAACCGGTTCACCGAGCGGGCGATCTGGGTGGCCACGCAGAGACCCATGTTGCCCCGGCGCATCTCCGGAAAACACACGATGCCGTTGCCCCGGTCGGGCTGGTCGCGCTGGTGCTGCTCGCGACGACGGAGATATTCCAGTGAGCGGGTGAGGTCCCGATTCCACTCCATGGCGTTCATGGACAGGTCCAGGTGGGCGTCGAACACCAGCGGCTGGGCCTGGGACGGATCGGCTGCGGAGAAGTCGGACATGACAGGCCTACGCCTACCGTGGAAGCGATCCGGAGTCACGCAGAAGCCCCGGGCCGGGCCCGCTTGGTCGCCCTCACCGGCGACCGATTTGCCGGCCACTCATTGGCCGGCGACTCATTTGCCGGTCACCGATGGCAGCACCGCCGGCAGCGTGAAGCGGAACGCCGCTCCCTTGCCCGGCGCGGTCTCGAGGCGCACCTCGCCGCCGTGGGCCTGGATGATGTGCTTGACGATGCTCAGACCCAGACCGGTGCCCCCCTGCTCGCGGGATCGGGCCGTGTCCACCCGATAGAACCGCTCGAAGACGCGCTCGGCCGCCTCGGTGGGGATGCCCGGCCCGTCGTCGGCCACGGCCATCTCGATGAGATCGCCTCCCGGCACCTCGCGCCCCTCGATGCGCACCGTGCCCCCGGGCCGCCCGTACTTGATGGCGTTGTCGATGAGGTTGGAGAGCACCTGGTCGAGACGGTCGGAATCGGCCCGCGCGTGCAGGCCGTCGGGCACGTCGTTGAAGAGCTTGACCCCGCGATCCTCGGCCTTGCGGTGGAAATCGTCGAACACCTCCGACACGTGATCGCGCAGCGGGACCGTGTCGTAATTGATGGCCAACTGGCCGGACTCGAGACGAGAGAGGGTCAGAAGGTCTTCGATGAGGAAGGTGAGCCGGTCGCAATGGCGATCGATGATGTCGAGGAACTTGGAGGCGATGGCCGGCTGCGAGGCCGCCCCGTCGAGGAGCGTCTCGACCGAACCCTTGATGAGCGAGAGGGGGGTCCGCAGCTCATGGCTGACATTGGCGACGAATTCACGCCGCGTGCTCTCGAGCTGACGGAGGCGGGTCGCATCGTGCAGCACCATGAGCACTCCATCCGGACGGCCTTCGGGCCCCACCAGGGCGACGGCGTTGACCTGCAGCAGGCGCGCCTCGAGTCCCCCTTCCAACTCCAATTCCTTGCCGTTCACCCGACCCGCTTTGGCCGCCTCGGCCGCCACCGCCGACAGGTCGTTGCACCGGAAGGCCTCGAGCAGGGTGCGCCCGCGCACATCGGCCTCGAGGTCGAAGAACCGGCGGCAGGCGGTGTTGGTGAACTGCAACCGCCCAGCGGCATCCACCAGGAGCACTCCTTCGAGCATGTTCTCGAACAGCGCCTCCTGGCGGGCGTTTTCGGCCGCCTGCGATTCGGCACGGCTCGACCGTTCGCGGGAAAGCTGATCGCGCAGCAAGGCCGCCTCGCGGGCCTCGCGGGCGAGTCGCCGCCTCAGGAACAGACCCACTCCGAGAGCCGAGACTCCGGCACCCAGAAGGGCGGCGACTGTGGGAGGGATCGACATGCTCGGATCGGCGAGGATCGGCCGGAATCAGGCCTCCATGAAGCGGTAGCCCACCCCACGGACGGTATCGAGGTACTGCGCTCCGGCACCCAGCTTCTCCCGCAGACGGCGCATGTGGGTGTCGACAGTGCGGGTGTCGATGAGGTTGTCGTACTCCCAGACGTCGCGCAGGAGGGCCTCGCGGCTCTGCACGCGACCCCGGCGTTGGGCCAGCACGATGAGGAGCTTGAACTCGGTGGCCGTGAGATCGATCCGCTGGCCGGCGACGCTCACCAGGTGACGCGGGATGTCGATGAGCAGGTCGCCGAACTGCATCGTCTGGGGCTTCTCGTCCTCGGTCTCACTGCGGCGCTTGAGCAGGTTGCGGATGCGCAGGATCAGCTCACGCGGGCTGAAAGGCTTGGTGACATAGTCGTCGGCGCCCAACTCCAAGCCGACCACGCGGTCGATCTCGGCGGCCTTGGCGGTGACCATGATGATGGGAATGGCGCTGGTGGCCGGGTCCCGCCGCAGCAGTTTGCACACTTCCAAGCCATCCACCTCGGGAAGCATGAGGTCCAGCAGGATGAGATCCGGCAGTTGTTGCCGCGCCTTCTTGAGGGCCGCGTCCCCGTCATCCGCCGTCGTCACCTCGTATCCGGCGTTCTTCAGATTGAAGCCCAGGACCTCCAGCGCATCGGGTTCGTCGTCGACGACGAGTATCTTTGGCATAGCTCGCACTGGACTTAGCATCGATCTCATAGTCGCTCCGTGTCGGCCAGGTTACAAGTCCGTGACTTGGTGAGCCCTTGGCCGGCGTCTTGACCGGGCCAAATCCCAGCCCAAGGTGCCGTGCGTGTGTGGTCGATACAGTCTGGCCCGGGAGTCGGTCGACGTGGCGGTGGGTCCCGAGCGCGTCGGCCGACGCGGGAAGGCCCGCCACAACATCGCCCCTTCCCAGCGCGCTCCGGTGATCCGACGCGGAACGGTCGGGCTGGCGATCGACGACCTGCGATGGGGCCTCGTTCCCGCGTGGTCCCGCGATGAGGCCATCGGAGTGTCGCTCATCAACGCCCGCGCCGAAACCCTGACCGACAAACCCGCCTTCCGCGAAGCCTTCCGGCGACGACGTTGCCTCATCGTGGCCGACGGATTCTACGAATGGCAGCCGCTCGGCCGCTCCAAACAGCCGTGGCGATTCGTCCGCGAAGACGGCGGGGTGTTGCTTTTCGGCGGGCTCTGGGAGTCATGGTTGCCGCCAGGGCAGACCGCCCCTCTGGAATCCTTCACCGTGATCACCACGACGCCCAACCGCGTCGTCGCCCCCGTCCATGACCGGATGCCCGCCAACCTCGACCCCGAGGCGGCGGCACTGTGGCTCGACCCGTCGTCCCCGTTGGATCTCCTCCGATCCCTCCTGAAACCCAGCCCGGAGGCGGGATGGCATGGGTACCGGGTGAACCCTGTCGTCGGGCAAGCCCGCCACGACGGCCCGGAATGCATCGAGCCCTTCCTCGACGAACCCAGCCTGTTCTAGAGAACCCGGCACGACCGATCCCACCGGCTCGTTCCGATCAGTCGAAGATCGGAAAGAAGGTGTTGAAAGCCTTCTCACAAAACTCGCCCGGATCATTGAAACGCCGGTGCCGATCGAGGCCGCTGATCGCCCGCATCTGGGCCTCGCTCAGCGAGAACTCGAAGACCTGGGCATTCTCACGCACGTGCACGGGGTCCTGGGCCTTCGGGATCACCGCGCACCCGCGCTGAACTCCCCAACGCAACACCACCTGGGCTGGAGTACGACCGAGGGTCGCGGCGATGCCGGTCACCACCGGATCCACCAGCACCGACTCCTCGGGGCGAGCCATCCCCAAGGGCAGATAAGACGGCGCACCCAGCGGCGAGAACGCCGTGACCGCGATCCCCTCCGACTGGCAGAAGCGCACCTGGCGTTCCTGGGTCAGGTAGGGATGCGCCTCGAACTGATGCACCGCCGGCCGGATGGAGGCCGTGTTCAGCACTTCCCGCAGCATCGAGACATTCAGGTTGCACACGCCGATCCGCTTCACCAGACCGGCCCGCTGCAATGCTTCCATCGCACCCCAGGTGTCGGCATACGGGACGGCGATGGGGTTCATGGTCGGCTTCTCGGCCGCCGGATCGAAGAACCACTCCGGCGGATAGCGCACATCGAAGGGCACATACGCCAGGGCGATCGGGAAATGCACCAGGTACAAATCGAGCACGTCCAGGCGCAGGTCCCGCAGCGACCGCTCGCAGGCTGCACGAACGTGCTTCGGTTCGTGGTAGGTGTTCCACAGCTTGGAGGTGACCCAGAGGTCGTCCCGGCGGCAGAGCCCGTCCTGCAGGGCTACTGCCAGGCCAGCGCCCACCTCGGCCTCATTGCCGTAGTCGCAGGCGCAATCGAAATGGCGATACCCGAGCTGGACCGCCTCGCGGATCACCGCCGGCGCCTGCGGCTTGGGCAGCTTCCAAGTGCCCAGGCCCAGCGTCGGAAACCCCAGATCGGTGAAGGAGCGAAGGTCCTGACTGAGTCGCGATTGGGGCAAGGGTTGCGTCATCGTGGGAACCATTCGGGTTCACCCGACGGAAATCCAGCCCCTGCTGACGATCGTTCGGACGCCGAAGCCGATACTGTCGACCGCCACGAGTCCCCGAAAATCAGGCAGGATTCCAATACAGTCGTGGAATCCATGGAGCCCCATTGGGCAGAGCCCACCGGAACGCGAGAGCGGATCGCCGGCGACATTCCGGTGACGACCCCAGAACGACCTTGACCCTCCTCTCATGCGGTCTCGAATGGAGGCATAGCCATGTCCCTGCTCGAACGTCTCCCCCAGGCCGTCCGTCACGAAGGCGGACTCAGCCGTCGCCTCTTCGTCGCCTACGGTGCGGCCCTTGCCGCGTTGCCAGCGCTCGCCGCACGCTCCGTGGGAACCACCGACTCCCGGATCTCATTCGTGGCCGACCCCTTCCAGCTGGGCGTCGCCTCCGGCGATCCGGATGCCCACGGCGTCGTGCTCTGGACTCGCCTCTGCCCCAAGCCGTTGGAACCGGGCTACGGACTGACCACGGAGCGCATCCCCGTGCGCTGGGAACTCTCGGAGACCGAGTCCATGTCGCGCATCGTGCAGCGCGGCACCACCCTCGCCCTGCCGCAGCTCGGCCATTCGGTGCATGTCGAAGTCTCGGGCCTGAAGCCGGGCCGATTCTACTGGTTCCGGTTCCACGCAGGCGCGGCCACCAGCCCCATCGGCCGCACCCGGACCCTGCCCGAGCCGGAGTCGATGCCCCGCGAACTGCGCTTCGCCTTCGCTTCCTGCCAGCACTTTGAGGACGGCCACTACACGGCCTACGAGCGCATGGCCCAAGACGACCCCGACTTGGTCTTCCACCTCGGTGACTACATCTACGAAGGCCCCGCCAAGGCCAACAAGGTCCGCCGCCACACCGGGCCCGCCAAGACCCGCATCCTCACCCTCGAGGACTACCGCGGGCGCCATGCCCTGTATCGCTCCGACCGGCACCTGCAGGAAATGCATCGGCGTTGCCCCTGGTTCGTCACCTGGGATGATCACGAGTTCGACAACAACTACGCCGCCGGCATTTCCGAGGTCTCCACCGTCAACCCGGCCGACTTCCTCATCCAACGGGCCGCCGCCTACCAGGCCTACTACGAAGCCATGCCGCTGCGGGCCTCTTGCCTACCACAAGGGCCCCACCTCCAACTCTACCGCAAGGCCAGCTTCGGAAGGCTCGCCGAGTTCCTCGTGCTCGACACCCGCCAGTACCGGACCGACCAACCCAACGGCGACCACAACAAGCCCCTCAACGCCGCCGCCCTCGACCCGCGCAACTCCCTGCTCGGAGCCGAACAGCGCAACTGGATGGACCGCAGCCTCATCGCCTCGCAGGCCCACTGGAACGTGCTCGCCCAGCAGGTCATGATGGGATTGGTCGCCTTTCCGGGCACCGCCAAGGATCCCGAGCCCATCTACTCCATGGACCAGTGGCCCGGGGCCGCCCACGAGCGCATGGCCCTCGCCCGATTCTGGGCCGACCGGCGCATCCCCAACCCCGTCGTCCTCACCGGCGACATCCACTCCAACTGGGTCAACGACCTCCGCGTCGACGACCGCAAGCCCGAGACCCCGATCATCGCCACCGAATTTGTCGGCAGCAGCATCACCAGCGGCGGCAACGGCAAGGACAACCCCGAAGCGACGGCAAAACTCCAGGCGATGAATCCCTGTGTGCGCTTCTTCAACCGCGAGCGCGGCTATGTGCGCTGCACGGTCACGCCGCAATCCTGGCGCAGCGACTACGTGGCGGTGGAAGACATCCTCAAACCCGGCGGCCGCACCACCGTCCGGAAGTCCTTCCTCGTCGAATCGGGCAAGCCCGGCGCCCAACCGGTCTGAAGACCAGGATTGCCGAGCGGCGCGTTCGTCCACCGCCTCAAACAGCTGCCTTGCATTCAGGATCCTGCCGTGACACCGCAAACTCCACGTCATCGGATACTCGGACGCATCGCTCGGATCCTGGCTCTGTCGGGACTGCTTGTTTCGGTATCACCGCAAGCAGGCGGTTCGACAGCCCGAGGCAATGGCGGTCGAACCGCCTCGGTGGAGGTGGGGCCTCCGACCGAGGCACTGGTCGCGGCATGGTCCATCGATTCCGGAACCCCGGCCCCGGCTTGGGCGACCGAGGCACGCGGAAGCCTCTGGCAGAAGATCGATCAACCCTTCGTTCCGCGCGCCGCCGACGACCTCGCTCCCATCCCGATCCTCGCGGGTGATGTGATTGTCTTCGGCACCACCCGCGACGAGGTGCGATGCGTCGACCGAAGGACCGGTGCGACCCGCTGGAACCACTTCTGCGGCGGACCCGTCCGATACGCGCCGACGGTCGCAGGGGATCGGGTCGTCGTCGGCGCCGACGACGGATGGATCCGCGCGCTCCGGCTTTCCGATGGGCTTCCACTGTGGGCGGTGCGCATCGGTCCCGAGCAGCCTTGGATCAGCGGCAATGGACGTCTGATCAGCCCCCATCCGATCCGATCCGGGTTGCTGGTGGCGGAGGGCACGGTCTATGCCACCGCCGGCCTGTTTCCTTTGGAGGGCACCTATCTGGTGGCTCTCGATGTCACCGACGGCGCTCTCCGCTGGCGTCGGTTGCTGGGGAATGTTTCACCGCAGGGTTATCTCGTGGATGCGGGGGCCGACCTGATCATTCCCAATGGACGAGCCAGCCCACGGGTGTACTCCCGGAAGAACGGAGACTTCCGGCGCGAGTTGGGTACGGGCACCGGAACATTGGCGGTCGTTTCGGACGGCGAGACGTTCACCGGCCCCGGTGCCACGGGTGCGATCGCATCGGGATCGACCGCCACCGCGCCGACAAGCACCGGTCGGACCAGCAGGATCGTCTCCTATCCCGGTCGCAACCTCGCGGTGACGCCAACCACGAGTTATCTGGTCAATGAGCGCGAGATCCTCGCCGTGGACCGGGAACGACTCCGCACCAACAAGGGGGACCTGGTTCAGGCCACCCGGTGGAAACGAGCGATATCCGGTGGGGGTCCGCTCATCGTTGCCGGTTCCCATGTGTTCCTGGGCGTCAGCAACACGGTCCAAATCCTCCGCACCGACAACGGCGAACCCGGTCCGCCCCTGACGGTCGACGGCCCCGTCTTCGCCCTGGCCGCCGACGACCGCACCCTCGCAGTGTCGACCACCCGAGGCCGGATCACCACCTTCATTCCCCGGGATGCCGGGCCATCGTCGCCCCCCGCTCCGTCGCTCGCGCCGCCGCTCATGGCCCCGACGAGGCCCGCAGCGCCTTTGACTGACGTCGTGCGCACTGCCCTGGGCCGACTCCCTGCGCCACGCGGTTGGGGACTTTACCAACCCGCCGGTCCTGTCGGCACCGACGATGTCCTCCCTGCGCTGATGGCCGGATCGGAACTGCAATGGGTGATCGCCGTCCCCACGGCCGAGGTGGACGCCGCTCGTCGCCATCTCCACGGGCGAGGATGGCTGGGAACCTTCGCCGCTGTCGTGGGGGTTGACGGGCCGGATCCCGTCCCGGTGGCCGATCACCTGTTCAACCTCGTCGTGGGTTCCACGCTTTCCGAATCCGAGGCCCATCGGATCGCCTGCCCGGCGCCCTCCGGCGTGGTGGTCCTGCAGGGGCGGATCAGGCCCGGTGAGGCCGTGGCGGGTACCGGACGGTGGACCCACCAGTACGGGGATGCCGGCAACACCTGCGCCACTTCACAGTCACTCCGGGGATTCCCCCGCCTCCAATGGTTCGGAGGCCATGGCCCGGAGCGGATACCCGACCGGCACACGCGTGGGCATGCCCCGTTGGTTTCCGGGGGCTTGATCGTCACGATCGCCGAGAACGGACTCATCGGAACCGATGCCCGCAACGGAACGGTCCGCTGGCAGTTGGATCTTCCGGAGTCGATGCGGTATGCGATGCCCTACGACGCCGGATACGGAGTGCTCGACGAGTCCGGATCGCGTGCCTGGGTCGCGGTGAACACGGAGCTGTGGGAAGTCGACACCCGGCACGGCAGGGTCGCCCATCGACGGCCCGCGCCAGGCCGGATCCACGCCGACGACCATTGGGGTTGGGTGGCCCGGGACGGCGCTCGGACCTTCGGCAGCACGATGCGCCCCTCGGCCGCCCGCACCCGCAAGGAATACGATCTGGTCGACCTGGAATACCGATCGGGCCGACCGCTGGTCTGTTCGCGGACGCTGTTCGCGATCGATGAGGCCGGGGACACCCTCCGATGGGGGATGCCCACCGAAGGCGCCTGGGTGAATGCCACCCTGTGCGCCGCGGCGGGCCGAGTCTATGCGGTGGAGGCACGGGGCCCGAAGGCCCGGGCGGACCGCACGGGTCGGTTGACCTGTGCCGCGATCCTGGAGCACGCCGTCGTCGTCTGCATCGATGCGGCTTCCGGAAAGCGAGTCTGGGAACGTCCGCTGAACTGGCCCGAGGCCGAGGACATCCTGGGGCTTTCCGTGGCGGGTGACCGACTGATCCTGTCCTGCGCGCGGAGCTCCGGACCGCAGGCGGCCTATCACCTGCGTTGCTGGGAAACGGCCGACGGCACCGAGCGTTGGAAGAGCTCCGGGCTCAATCCGGTCCACGACCTGTTCCATGGGCAGCAGGTCAAACGTCCGGTCGTGCTCGGACAGCGGGTGTCCTTCGAGAGCGACCTGTTCGACCTCGCCACGGGAACCCGATGGATTCCGAAGGGTGCCGAGGGAGACTGGATCCTGAAACGACCGGGCCACGCCTGTGGCGGGATGACCGGTTCGGATGACGGCCTGCTCTTCCGCGCGGACAACCCGACCTTCTTCCGCTTCGAGGATGGCTCCTTCACCCGGCTGTCGCCGACACGCCCGGGTTGCTGGCTGAACATCCTTCCGGCGGAAGGCGGCGTCCTGATCCCGGAGGCCAGCGCCTCGTGCATCTGCGGATACCCCATCCAAGCCTCGCTCGGGTTCGGTTTCCGCAAGGATGCGGCCCCGATGCTGGCCGATGTCCCACCCCGCCGGCCGTGAGCCCGGGTGATCCGGTCTTGCACGCAACCCGGGTGTCGGCGGCGAGTCATCGACACCCCACTGGGCGGGCAAACGCACCGCAAGAACGCGTTTGAGCTGTCCGACAGCAATCTCGATCCGACTTGAAACCTCCGGGCGGCAGACCCTCAACGCTCGACCCTTGAACACTTCGGTGACCGATGTTGGCGGGACCTCGAAGCACCTGGGGCGCACCGGAATCACCGCCCACCGTTGATCGGGGACCGAGACGGCGACTCCTCTTGATCACCTTGTTTCCGCTTGTTCCTCCTGTCGGGCTCAAACACCTCCGGGATCCACAACGGCCAGCCAAACAAATCGCAATCCTGCAATCATGTTGACGACAATGCTTGTCACCGCACAGCAAAGATGGGGTAGACGGCTAGCCTGATTGACGCGCAAAACCGAAACAGCGGCGCTGATGACCAGGGCAAAGGCACCCAGCCACACCAGGAGCACTCCCTTCAAGAAAACCAAGATCCAGGGCGTTGCCTCGGCTTGCCATAAGGCAGCCAAAACCAAGGTGGCAACCCAAGCTCCGATCATCCCTCGCCACCCGCATTCTGGCCGATCGCTCAGCAACAGGAAGAAAGTCCAAGCGCATGCAGCAACGAACGATCCGCTCAGACAGGCCAAAAACAGGTTCATCGTGGCATCAACAACTGCTTGGATGATGCTCCCCCTTGCGAACGTGGAGGTCAATTGGAGGAGCGGCGACCGGTGTGGTCACCCGGTATGCCGTAGGGCTTCGACCCAGTCGCCTCAGGTGAACCCGTCGATCACCCCACGGGTCCATGGGTTGCGAAATGGCACCGACGGATTTCGCCCGAACCGTCAGGGCGACCCGTTGCCCGTAGCGGGCTGTCTTCGGACCGTATCCGGCTCTGTCGTCATCCGGATTCCGGGGCGATTCCACCCTTGAACCATCGACCCGGAAGCCGACTGCTGGGCTTTCCTGCCCGTGGTCCACCGCTAGTCTTCCAACGATGGCTCAAATCGCATTCGAAGTGCTGGTCGTTCTGCTGCTGCTGATCGCCAACGGAGTGTTTGCGATGGCGGAGATCGCCGTGGTCTCCGCCAAGAAAACCCGGCTGCGCCGGCTCGCAGAACAAGGCAATGTCAGGGCGAAGCTGGCGCTGGAGTTGGCCGAATCGCCGAGCCGCTTTCTCGCGACGGTACAAATCGGCATCACCTTGGTGGGCATTTTCGCGGGTGCCTTCGGCGGTGCGACCATCACGGCCAAACTGGCCCCCTGGATCGCGCGGGCCGACTTCGTGGCACCTTACGCGGACCAGATCGCGTTCGCCGTCATCGTCACCGTCATCACCTACTTCTCCCTCATCCTGGGCGAACTAGTCCCGAAGCGCCTCGGCCTGAGCAACCCCGAGGGCGTCGCCATGTGGGTCGCACAGCCGATGAACTGGCTATCCAACCTCGCCGGACCACTGGTCACATTCCTGGGCGTCTCCACCGAAGGGTTGCTGCGCTGCTTCGGCTTCAAACCGAAGGAGGAGATGACCGCCTCGGAGGAGGAAGTGCGAGCCCTGATGCAGGAGGGATTCCGGGCCGGGGCCTTAAACAAGGTGGAGAGCCACATCGTTCACAGTGCGCTGGAACTCGACCAGTTGCCCGTCCACGAAATCATGACGCCGCGAGGCAAGATCATCTGGCTCAACCAAGATGATCCCCACGAACAACTCTGGCACAAGATCGTGGTCTGCAACCATTCGTACTTCCCGGTGTATGCGGGCAACCGGGACCAGGTCGCCGGCTTCGTCTCGGTGAAGGCGATCTACGCCAACCTCGCCGCAGGAGTGACCGTGGTGCTCAAGAATCTGGTGACCGCGCCGCTGGTCGTGCCTGAGAGCCAGAATGTCCTTCAACTGGTTGAAACCTTCAAACAAACGGGCAAACACATCGCGCTCGTCACCGACGAGTTCGGTCACATCGTCGGATTGGTGACCCTGAACGATGTGATGGAGGCCGTGGTGGGTGAATTCCCGACACCGGAGCAGCGGGCAAAACCCTCGGCCAAGAAACGCGATGACGGTTCATGGCTCATCGACGCCATGATCGAGATCGAGGACTTGGAACGAAACCTGCCGGGCTTCAAAATCCGGGATGGTACTGGTGCCGAGTATCAGACGCTCGCCGGCTATGTGTTGAAGCATTTCGGACACGTCCCGCATGAAGGTGAAAGCTTCGTGGAACAAGACTATGTCTTCGAGGTGCTGGATATGGATGGCCACCGCGTCGACAAGGTCCTCGTACTGACGGCGAGCACCGCTGACACGTAGCCCGACCCTGCCGACGCCGTTGGTCGATCGAACGCGTTGAACGTCTTCCAGTCTTCCCTGCGAACGCAGGATCCATCCCCTGCACCATACAACAGGCGGAGCGGGATGGGGCCGAAGTGAGCACTGGAATGTCGACACTTGGATCCCCCTCGCGCGCTCAGCGCGAAAGCCCGTCCTGTCCCCACGTTCCCTGCGAACGCAGGACCCATCCCGCGGAGCCCTCAGCGCCAACCCACTTCGCTGATGTCCAAGTGCCAATCGCTCCCGTCGCTCACGCGGACGGCGGTGCCCTCCTGACGGTACGTGATCTTCGATAGATCCACCGAGGGGGGAATGACGTTCACGATCACCTCGCCACTGACCACCGAGACCACGCGCACCCGCTGCTCGGGACGTCGGATGAATTGATAGGTCGTCGGATCCACCGCATAGACGTTGCCCGTCATGCGCAGCACGCCCTCGCGGTAGTCGTTCACCACTCCCACGAAATGGCGATGGGGCTCATGGTCGAAATGACGCCGGTGGATCACGTGGATCTTCTCCCCCGGTGCAAGAATCGAAGCGAACATGGAGACGGACCCTGTCGATGCGGCCGGCGGATGTCCAGTGCCGGCAAGACCCCGTCGACCCCATGGCACCCTCACCCCGGTTCCAAGACCGGTGCTAACGTGGACTGGCGGATTTCCCCGAACGCTCGGCCATCACCCGCCAGGCCCGTCCGGGATTGTTGGTGATCAATCCGTCGATCCCCAGATCGAGCAACCGGTTCATGTCGGCCGGATCGTCGATCGTGTAGACCCACACTTTCAGCCCACGTTGATGAGCCGCCGTCACCGCAGAGGCTTCCACCTTCTGATTCCAGACCACCACCCGCGCGCCGATGCGACGCGCTTCCTCGATCCAGCGCACCGACAGCACCTGATCGGCCTCGGTGAGCGGCGTGCCCCGATACGACTTCCACGGCCCCAGCGCTCCGAGGACCTGCGACGGCTCCGACCGGTGGTACTCCTCGAGGTATTGCCAATCGAAGGACTGCACCACCACCTGGTTCACCTCCCGGCGCTCCCGGATCAGCCGCACGCAGGCCTCGGCCGGGCCGGCCTTGCGCTCGATGAGCGTCACCGATCGCGACTGGATGAGGTCCAACGCCTCGGCCAACGACGGGATCGTCGCCGGAGGCTGGTTGGAGCCCTTCCAGGACGCGGCATCCAGTTCGCGCATCTTGGCGAACGGCGTCTGCGACACCCGATTGGTGCCGGTCCCCCACCGACGCACCGCATCGGTCGTGCGGTCCAGTGTGCCATCGTGGACCACCGTCAGCACCTGGTCCTTGGAATGGTAGTAGTCCAACTCCACCAGGTCGGCCTCGGCCTCCATCGCCCATCGGAACGCCGGCAGTGTGTTCTCTGGCGCACCCGACGAATAACCGCGGTGTGCGATCACCAGTGGCCGGTCCAACCGCAACAGCGCCTCCGCCTTGGGCAACCCCTCCGCGGCCATCAGACCCCGGAACGCAACTCCCAGAAACAACCCCACCCACCACGGCTTGAGCCTCGCACGCATGCCCGATGCAAGGGGACACGCCGGCGCGGGTCAAGCCGGGCGCATTCTCCCGCTTTCTGGACTCCACCCTCGGCCCCGGACTGTCCATGCTGGGCCGCGTGAATCGGATTCGGCTGCTCCCGGAACAGGTGGCGAACCAGATCGCCGCGGGCGAAGTGGTGGAGCGTCCCGCCAGCGTGGTGAAAGAGCTGGTGGAGAACTCCCTGGATGCGGGAGCCACGCGCATCACCGTCGAGATCGGCACCGGCGGACGCAGTCTCATCCGCGTGACCGACGACGGTCGGGGCATGAGTCGCGACGATGCTCTGCTGTGCCTGGAGCGCCACGCCACCTCCAAGATCACCCGCGCCGAAGACCTCGCCTCCATCGCCACCATGGGATTCCGGGGCGAGGCCCTGCCCAGCATCGCCAGCGTGAGTCGCTTCGTAATCACGACCCGGGAACGCGAAGACACCTCGGGCGAGGCGACCCAGGTGGTGGTGAACGGCGGGAAGATCGTGGAGGTGAAGGCCGCCGCCTCCCCGGCCGGCACGACCATCGAGGTGCGCCAGATCTTCTTCAACCTGCCTGCGCGCCGCAAATTCCTGCGCGCCGAGGAGACCGAGCGCGCGCACATCCAGCATTACCTCACCCTGGTCGCCTTGGCCTGGCCCCAGGTGGGCTTCGGGTTCGTTTCCGATGGCCGTCCAGCCTGGCAATTGCCCCCGGTGCCCTGGACCTCCGATACCGACCGCTTCACCGCGCTCAAGGAACGCCTGCGGCAACTGCACGGATCGGAGACGCCCCTGCTGCCGCTGGAGTTCTCCGCCGGCATCGAGGAGGCGCCCGACGTGGAACCCGGCGAGGACTGGGTGCTGCGCGATTCGGGCAAGCTATCGCGGTTCCGCCTCTGGGGATTCATCGGAGCCCCGGGCGTCTCACGAGGCTCGCGCGATGAGCAGCACCTCTTCGTCAACCAACGCCCCGTCGAGAACCGCGGGCTCCAGTTCGCCCTGGCCGAGGGCTACCACACGAGCCTGATGCGTGGGCGCTACCCGGTGTGCTGCCTCTTCCTCGAGATCGACCCGGCGGCGGTCGATGTGAACGTCCATCCTCAGAAGCGTGAGGTGCGTTTCCGCGAAGAGGCGGCCGTCCGACGCCTGGTGGCCAAGGCCATCCGCGACACGCTGATGCAGTTCCATCAGGCGCACCCCGAGACCACTGGATGGGCCGCGGGCTCGGCATCCGAACCCCGCCTGCCGATGCTCGCCGGCGAGGCGGCGGCATTCTCGTCGACGCCGCCGTCCGTTGCCGCGCCCGAAACCACCTTGCTGCCGGGCTTCTCCGGCGCGGGCCCAGCGGAGCCGACCCCGCCCGCAGGTCTTGCCACCACGAACTCCCCGCTGAACACCCCGACCGCGGAGGCCGATACGGCTCCGACCTCGCGATCGACCGGCTCCAATGCAGGTTCCGGCCTTGGGTCCGCCCCCGTCTCGATCCCCAGCCACCGTGTCTCCGAGGCCCGCATCGCCCGTTCCGCGGAGCCCACCGGCCAACCCCTGTCGACGCCCCCACCGCCGGCATCGACCCCGAGCCCGATACCCCCCTCCGCACAACACCATCCGGCCCACCTCGGCCCGACGACCGCTCCTTTCCCCAGTGCACCGGGCGCACCGGGCGCACTGCCGGTCGCCCTGCTCCAACGCCCCTTGCGCATCATCGGGGTCGTCGGCCGACTCTACGTGCTGCTCGAATCCGAGCGCGGATTGGTGCTGCTCGACCAGCACGCCGCCCACGAACGCATCCTCTTCGAGCAGATGCTCCAGCGGCTCGAATCCGGTCATCAGGCGGCCTCCCAGCGGCTTCTACTGCCAGAAACCGTGGAACTCTCGGTGCGCGACGCGGAATTCGTCCGTGGCAACCTGGAGACCCTGACCCGCATGGGCATCGGGCTGAACGAGTTCGGCGACCGCACCTTCCTTCTGGATGCGCTCCCGCCGATGGTGAAATCCAACCACCCCAAGCGCTTCACGCTGGACCTGATCGATTCCCTCAAGGCCGCGGGCTCGGGTGTGAACCTCATGCGCCTGGGCGAGGACGTGATCGCCAAGACGGTGTGCCGTCATGCGGTCAAGGCCAACGACCCGCTCTCGGGCCGCGAACTCGATCAACTCATCGTCGATCTGAAGCAATGCACCATGCCCTACACCTGCCCGCACGGTCGCCCCACGATGATCGAGATGGGCTGGCGGGATCTGGAGAAGCGCTTCGGACGCACCGGCTGACCCGAAGCCCGGTCTCATGGCTTGGCGGAATCCACCGGTTGAGAAAGGATCGCCCAACATGAACTCCCTGCGCCTCACCCTGACCCACCTCGTGTTTTTGGGGACCGCCGCCGGAACCCTGTGCGCGGCCCATTGGCCCTCGTGGCGCGGCCCCAACCAGGACAACACCACGCCCGAGACCCGCTTTCCGGAACGGTGGAGCAAGACCGAGCACGTGCGGTGGCGCACCGAATTGCCCGAGGCGGGCAACTCCTCGCCCATCGTCTGGGGCGACACGGTGTTCGTCACCCAGGCCGTGCAGGACGGCCAGCAACGCACCCTCATGGCCTTCGACCGGAAGACGGGCAAACGGCGCTGGCAGCAGGGTGTGACCTACGACGAGGCCGACCCGCGCCACAAGACCAACCCGCACTGTGCCGCCTCACCCGTCACCGACGGCCGATGCGTGGTGGCCAGCTTCGGATCGGCCGGCATCGTAGCCACCGATTTCGCCGGCAAGACCCTCTGGAAGGCCGACCTCGGCAAGCAACGTCACGAGTGGGGTCAGGGCTCGTCTCCGGTGATCCTCGGCGACCGGGTGATCGTGTACCACGGCCCCGGTGAATTCTCGGCCCTGTACTCCCTCGACAAGAAGACGGGGAAGATCCAGTGGAAGGTGACCCTCAAGGAACAGCATCCTGCGGAGCGTTTCGACGGATTCGCCGGCAAGAACGACGGCGCCCTGGGCACCTTCAGCACTCCGCTGGGAATCGACGCGAAGGACCGCGACGAACTCATCCTGCCGGTGGCCAACAAGGTCCGTGCGTTCTCTCCGGCCGACGGCCGCGAACTCTGGAGCGCCGACGGCATCAACCCGCTGGTCTACAGCTCGACCACCTATGGCGAAGGAACCCTGCTTTCGATGGGCGGCTTCTTCGGCGGTATCGTGGCCATCGCCCCTGGCGGCGAAGGCGACCGCACCGGCCAGCGCCTCTTCCATGAGCAGCGCATGAAGAAGCATACCATCGGCTCGCCCCTCATCCATCAGGGCCATGCCTATGTGAGCGTCACCGACGGGTTCTTCCAGTGCTACCGGATGTCCGACGGCAAGATGATCTTCGAGGAGCGCCTCCCCGCCTCGGGCGGCAGCAGTGCCACCTGGGCCACGGGCGTCCGCGTCGGCGACCGGATCTACCTCGTCAATCAATCGGGAGACACCTTGATCCTGAAGGCGGCGCCGAAGTTCGAACTCATCGCCTCCAATCCGCTGGGCGAACTCTCCAACGCCACACCGGCGTTCTCCGAGGGCGAGATCTTCATCCGCACCCACAACGCCCTCTACTGCATCGCGCAGTAATCGCCGAAACCCCGGGGACCGCAGGCCGACGATCCCGCCTCGGCATCCTCAGGATTCGGTTTCCCGCTTGCACCGTGGCTCCGGTCCCGGGCGCAATCGCCGCGCAATGCGACCCTATGCGGCGGTGATATTCGACATGGACGGCGTGATCGTGGACAGCGAACCGCTGCACGAGAAGGCCTTCCAGGTGGTCTTCGAGGAGATGGGCTACGGGCAGACCCATGGCTTCCACTTTCCCGATTACTACGGGCGTTCCGACAAGACGCTGTGGCTCGACTTCATCGCCCGGCATTCGCCGCCCCAGCCCTTCGACGAGCTCATGGCCTGGAAGCAGGGGCGCTTCATGACCTTGCTCGAGGCCGCCCAGCCCATCTTCGAACCCATCCCGGCCCTGGTGTCCGACCTGGCCCGACAGACCCGCTTGGCCCTGGCCTCCGGATCCAACCACGAAGTGATCGCCGCCGTGCTGGCGATGCGCGGGCTGCGTCCGCATTTCGAGAAGGTGATCAGCGCCCAGGATGTCGCCAAAGGCAAACCGGCCCCCGACATCTTCCTGCACACCGCCGACCTGTTGGGCGTGAACCCCGCCGACTGCGTAGTCATCGAAGATTCCGCCGCCGGCGTCGCCGCCGCCCGTGCGGCCGGCATGCGCGTCATCGGCATCACCAACACCCTCCCCGCCGAAAAACTGCAGGATGCCACCGCCGTGGTGACCGACTACGCCGCCATCCGCCGACTGCTCCTGCCCTGAACTCGGACAGGTCGAGCGCAGCGCCTGATCCCGCGGAGCCCCCAAGGAACCGCAGCGGAGCGGGGTCGGGCCGGAGCACGCACTGGAAGCGATCACCCCCTTCCCCTCGCGCACAGCGCGAAAGCCCCATCCTCCCCCGAGCTTACCTGCGTGCGCAGCGCCTGATCCCGCGAAGCCCACCCAAAACCGCAGCGGAGCGGGGTCGGGCCGGAGCACGCACTGGAAGCGATCACCCTGATCCCCTTCGCGCACAGCGCGAAAGCCCCATCCTCCCCCGAGCTTACCTGCGTGCGCAG
>JAIXXC010000124.1 GCA_027490985.1 Verrucomicrobiales bacterium | reverse complement strand
GCTTCGTGGGCGTCGCCGGGCAGGAAGATTTTTTCGTTACCCACCATGATGAAGAACTGGGAACCGTAATCGTCCGGGGAGAACAGCTTGCCCTTGTCGCCCACCAGCAGGCACCCGCTGGATGGCAACGATCCTTTGAGGGTGACGATCTCGCGGGTGAGGTCGGCGCTCGGGCGGAGCGGGGCGAGGTCTTTGTCGGACGGATTGCCGTCGTACCACCAGAACTTCAGCGGAGGCAGGCCTTCGCGCTCGGGGAACTCGAAGCGGATGCGCGAGGTCTTGGCGAAGGTCTCGGGGAAGGATTGCGAGGTGAGTTCGGCCACGACACGGGTGGGGTAGCCCAGCTTGAGGGCCCGGAAGGGCATGTTGACGGTGTGGCAGGCCATGTCGCCCAAGGCGCCGGTGCCGAAGTCGTTCCAGCCGCGCCAGGCGAAGCCGTGGTAGACGCCTTTCTTGAAAGGGCGTTCCTGCGCCGGCCCGAGCCACAGGTCCCAATCGAGCGACTCGGGAACCGGGTCGGAACCCACGGGGCGGGCCAGGCCTTGTGGCCACACCGGCCGGTTGGACCAGACATGCAGTTCGGTGACGTTGCCGATGATGCCGGATTGGATGACCTCCACCGCGCGGCGTAGGCCGCTGCCAGCGCTGCCCTGGTTGCCCATCTGGGTGGCCAGTTTTCCGTCGCGGGCCAGTTGGCGCAGGATGCGGGCCTCGTGGACCGTCTGGGTGAGCGGCTTCTGACAGTAGATGTGCTTGCCCAGGCGCATGGCCGTGGCGGCGGCGATGCCGTGGACGTGGTCGGGCGTGGAGATGGTCACCGCATCGATCGACTTGCCGATCTGGTCGAACATCTTCCGGAAGTCCTGGAACTGCTGGGCCTTGGGGTACTTCTGACCCTTCTGGGCGAGCGTGGTCCGGTCGACATCGCACAGGCCGACAATGGTGCCACCACACCGTGCGGCGTCGTCGGTGTCGCTCGAACCCTTGCCGCCCACGCCGATGCAGCCGATCTGGATCCGGTCGTTGGCCCCGAGCACCGAGCCCACGTAGGGGAACGCGAAGGTGGCGGCGGTGGCGGCGGCGCTGCGCTTGAGAAAGCGGCGACGATTGAGGCCGGGAAGGCCGGTCGAAGGCAGGGAGTTCATGGGACGGTTCAAGGCGTTAACAGGCCCGACTCCCGGAGTCAATGCGGGCCCCGCCGCATCGCGTGAAACGCCGCCGGGCACGACCCAATGGGGGCGTTCCCGGCCTTCGCAATCGGGTTGGGGGGTCCCGAACGGGCGCTTGACCGGGTTGTCCGGCGGTTCGTAGTGTCCGTTCTCTTTGCCGGAATGCGATTCAGCGTTCTGGCGTCATCCTATCGCAGCAAGAAGCACATGAACGTTTCCGTCGAGAATCTGGGTCCGTGCAAGAAGCTCCTCCGTGTCGAGGTGCCCGTCGAGCAGGTCAACGCCGCCTTTGACACCGTGACCGCCAGCTTTCAGAAGCAGGCCCAGTTGCCCGGTTTCCGGCCCGGCAAGGCTCCCAAGCACCTGATCGTCAAGTCGTACGAGAGCCAGATCAACGACGAGGTCCGCAAGAAGCTCTTCAGCGATTCGTATGCGGCCGCCTCGGGCCAGGAGAAGCTGCGCATCCTCGCCACCCTCGATGTCGAGGAGCTGGCCTTCGGTCGCGGTTTGCCCTTCTCGTACACCGCCACGCTGGAGCACGCTCCGGAGTTCGAGGTGCCCGAATACAAGGGAATCAAGGCCCAGCGGCCGGTGGCCCAGCCCACCGAGGCCGATGTGGAGCGCGCCCTGAACATCCTGCGCGAGCAGCAGGTGCGCTACAACGACGTGTCCCGCGCCATCCAGGCCGACGACATCGCCGTGGTGAACTACAAGGGCACCCTCGACGGCAAGCCGCTGACCGACGCCTTCCCGACGGCCCGCGGACTCACCGAGAAGCAGAATTTCTGGGTCCAGGTGAAGGAGGAGTCCTTCATCCCCGGCTTCACCACCCCGTTGGTCGGCGCGAGTGTCGGCGACAAGCGCACGGTGCCCCTGACCCTGCCGGCCGATTTCGTGATCGCCGGTCTCTCGGGCAAGAACGTGGTCTATGAACTCGAGGTGGTGGGCGTGAAGGAGAAGGTCCTTCCGACCGTCGACGACGAGTTCGCCAAGGGCTTCGGTGCCGAAGACCTGACCAAGCTCACCGAGGGCATCCGTCAGGATCTGAAGAACGAGCTCGAGTTCCGCGGCCGCAAGGCGCTGCGCGACCAGTTGCTCAAGGTGCTGCTCGACGCCGTGACCTTCGATCTCCCGGAGAGCGTGGTCGCCAACGAGACCCGCAACGTGGTGTACAACATCGTCAACGAGAACCAGCAGCGGGGCGTCGCCAAGGAGATCATCGAGGAGCGCAAGGACGAGATCTTCGCCAGCGCCGCCGCCAGCGCGAAGGATCGCGTCAAGGCGTCGTTCATCCTGGGCCGCATCGCCGAGAAGGAGAACATCAAGGCCGAGCAGAAGGAGATGACCCAGCGGATCATCGCCCTGGCCGAGCAGAACAAGGTCGCCCCGGAGAAGATGGCCAAGACGCTGCAGGAGCGGAACGCCTTCCAGGAACTCGCCCAGGAGATCGTCATCGGCAAGGTGCTCGACTTCATCGAGCTGAACGCCCAGGTCGAAGAGGTGGCCACGCCGTCTCCGTCCGAGGCCAAGGCCAACGCCTGATCCCGCCCGGGATTTGACCGACAGCAACGACAACGGCGGCCGTCACTGGCCGCCGTTGTGTCGTTTGTGGGGGGGCTGGTTCTCCGGCTGGCGGGCCTGCCCGAGTCGTTCGGGCGCTCAGCGGCAGCGCTGGGCCAGCAGTTCGACAAGCCCGGCCAGCACCTCCTCGCGGTCGCGCCCCGCCAGACTGAGAGCCAGTTGGGCCGTCAGGAAGCCGTGTTTGGCCCCCATGTCGTAGCGGCGGCCGGCTGTTTCGAAGGCCAGATACCGCTCCTTCCGGGCCAGCTGGGACAGGGCGGTCGACAACGCCACCGGCCCCTGGGTGTCGGCCAGCTGACGCTCGATCAGGTCCATGACCGAAGGGGTCAGCACGTGCATGCCGAAGAAGCAGAGGTAGTGCGCCGCGCGCAGTCCGGGCACCACCAGGCGCTGTTCAGCGAGGGTGGGGGTGGGCTTTTCGAGGACTTCGGCGATCTCATAGAGGGCATCCCGCCCGGCGACCCGCCGACCCCCGATCGCGCCGAAGTAGGGGAGCTTGCTCTCGTGCGTCGCCTGTACCGCCGAGACGGCCGACCGCTCGGCGGCGGCGACCTCCACCAGTTGTCGGGCGCAGCTGGCGGCGGTGGCGCTGACATACACGTGATCGCCCACCAGCAACAGGAAGGGCTCGTCGCCGGTGAAGGTCCGGGCGCAGGCCACCGCGTGTCCGAACCCCCGGGGCTCGGTCTGCTCGATGAACCGGAGTCGACGCCCATGGGAACCCGCCGCCTCGGTGTAGGCGGCCTGATCGCCGGGGTGGATCACGACGGCGATCTCGTCCAAGCCGGCCGACAGGGCCTCTTCGATCACCACGCCCAGGGCGGTGCGCGACACGCCGTCCTGGCCGACAAGGGTCTGCAGCGGCAGCGTGCGCTGGTTTCGCCCGGCGGCGGTGATCAGAGCCTTCTTGATGTTCATCGGAGTCGGCACCTTGGCAGAAGTTCCATTGATTGTCAGCAGGAGGAGAGGCCGTGGGTCGGGGGCTCCGGTCGGATGGCCGGGGAGCCTGTCCCCAGATCGACGAATCCGCTGCGCCGTCTCGACAGCGGTGGGAGTGGAGGTTAGGAGTCCACCGACGCGTGAACCTGATCCAAATCACTCCGGGAGCCGGAGGCATGTATTGCGGGAATTGTTTCCGCGACAATGCCCTCGTGGCGGAGCTGCGCCGGCAGGGGCATGACACGGTGATGGTGCCGCTGTACCTGCCCATGACGTTGGACGAGGCCCCCACGGTGGGCGGCACGCCGACGTTCTTCGGGGGCATCAACGTCTTCCTGTCGCAGAAGATGGCCTGGTATCGCCGGGCACCCGCTTGGATGCGGCGGGCCGCCGACGCCCCCTGGTTGTTGAAATGGGCCGCGGGCAAGACGGCCAAGACCCGGCCCGAAGACGTCGGCGAACTCACCGTCTCCATGCTGCGGGGTGAGGAGGGATGCCAGACCCGCGAACTCGGAGACATGATCGACTGGATGTCCCGGTTGCCCCGACCCGACGCGGTCTACCTTTCCAACGCGCTGCTGCTGGGCTTCGCCCGTCGGCTCCGCTCGGGCTTGGGAACGCGGGTGATCAGCTTCCTGCAGAGCGAGGAGTCCTTCCTCGATTCGCTGCCCGAGCCCTTCCGCGGTGAATCCTGGCGGCTCTTGGCCGAGCGGGGGCGGGAGTTGGACGGGTGGATCGCCCCGACCCGCTATTTCGCCGATCGCATGAT
>JAIXXC010000154.1 GCA_027490985.1 Verrucomicrobiales bacterium | reverse complement strand
GGAATTTCCAACGTCGGCGACACGAGGATCACCGTCTTGAAACTGTTCTTCAGGTGCAGGGCGATGTCCTTGAGCTTGCGGATGACCGCAAAATTGGACTTCGCCAGGAACGGGTGGAAATCCTTGAAAAGGAAGATCGCCGGCTCGACCTGCTCCAAGACCTGATCGAGCGCTGCAAGCGGGTCTTTGGTGGCCCCGGAACGCCCCTTCTGGCTCTGGATATTGGTGCCGGCCGCCACGATGCCCGTGGAATAGGACCATTCGAAGGCCTTCTTGCCCCGGCGGGCGGCGATGTCCATCACCATGGGGAGCACGCGCAACTCTTCGCTGGTCTGGATGTAGATCAGCGGGTAGCGAGCTCGGATGAGCACCTCGAGTTCGGAGGCGAAGGATGGGGCGGTCATGGCGTGGTCGATTCAGGATCTGGGGTGGAGGCTTTCGGATCCAGCACGGTCCGAAGAAAAGACGCGAGTTCCGGGGTGAGGTGATGGGCGAGGATGCGTCCGTCGGGCAGCAGCATGAGTTCGGAAACCACCGGGACCGCGTGGATGGAATCCGGTCCAGGACTGGACGAGCCCGATGATTCCGATGGCTTCGATTCTCCCGAAGATTCAGTCGATGGATTCATGGATTCTGGATCTCGAACGGTCATTCGATGAGTCGCAGTCCGGCCTCGACCCCGATCCGGACGGCCTCCTGAGCCTCGCTCCGCCGCCCGGGGGCTTTCAGTTCCGGATGACGGTCGCTGAACCAGCCGGGCCAGAAGCCGGTCCGCAAACTCACCTCCGCCTGAGGTAACTGCTCGGCGAGCCAGGCCGCAGCCGGGCGCCAACAGCAGTCCAAGTGCCCCGGCAGGAGCAAGTGGCGCACGATCAGCCGGGTATGGCCCGCCGCCCACCGCAAGTTGTCGTGGACCGTTGAGCAATAGCATTCCACCCGGGCGATGCGCCGGGCGCAGTCGTCGTTGCCGAACTTGAGATCGGCCACCCAGGCATCAAAGACCCCGTCCAACAGCGCGTGGGACTCCGAAGTGCCGTGGGCGTTGGTTTTCCATACCACGGGCAATGCGTCCGGCAGGGCCGCCACCAGTTCCAAGGCCGAGGCCAGATGAATCGTCGGCTCGCCCCCAAGGATCATCAGACTGCGCACCGCACCGGATTCCCAAGCCCGACCGATACGGCCCAGCAAAGCCTCCCGCTCCACCCCTTCTGGAACGGAACCGGCCGATGCATCCCAACTTTCGCGACCGGTATTGCAGAAATCGCAGCGCAAATCGCACCCACTGAAGGCCACGGCGAAGACCGGACACACATCGGATTCATCGCCCACTTCGATCCGGGCACTGAAGATACGCCCCTCGGGACCCGCGTGGCAGGGGCCTCTTTGGCCAGCCAAGCGATTCACCCCGCAGCGATGCGCGCACCAATGACACCGGGTCAATTGTTCGCGGGCCATCGCAGCCCTTCGGAACGCCAACGCGCTGCGCGGTCCTTCCCCGGGATTTCCAGCAGCGAGCAAACGGATCGGATTCAGGCCAATCCTCGCGGCCGAGGTGAAGTCCCGCGCCGGTGCACCCACGCTCTGGAACGCAACGAGGCTCAAAAGAGTCGCCTCCACCAGGGTTTCAAGTCGTCGCCGGTCGGTGATGCGGCCCCAGCCGGTTGGACCAGGCTCGCCGTCACGCGGGCACGCAATCCTTCGGGCACCGGCGTCTGCGACCGATCCCAGGCGATCAAGGCTTCCGGGGTCTCGAAATCGACCGTCGTTCGCCCCTCGGTGTGCTGAGCGGACGCGCTTTCCAAGTGCTCTTGGGTGACTGCTTGAAGCCGTTGGGGTGAGGGGTTCATGGAAGTGAGTTTGCGAAAAACAGGGTTCAACCGGTCTTGGCAAAAGCCGCCGAGAAGGCCTTTCGGGCCCGGTGCAGTTTTCCCCGGACGGCATCGGGGCTTTGCTGGGTGATTTGGCCGACCTGCTCGTAGCTCAAGTCTTGATCGGCCACGAGGAGCAGCAGGCATCGGTATTCCTCGGGTAATCGATCGAGGGCATTTTGGATCCGTTGCCCCAATTCCTTGGTCTCGAGGGCCCGCAGAGGATCCCCGGCTGTGGTCGGCTGGGACTCCAAGATTGAAGCCTCGTCGGTGGCGTGGATGTTTCGCGCTGCCCACCGCTGCCGCAAGTTGGTGCAATGGTGGAGGGTGATCCGGTAGAGCCAGGTCCGGGTCTCGGAGTCGCCCCGGAAGGATTCGAAGTTCCGGAAGGCCTTCACGAATACGTCATGGGCGGCGTCCTGAGCCTGCGCGTCATCACCCAGGAACCGGAGCGCCAAATAGTAGACCGGCTGGGCATGGGCGGCGTAAACGGCCTCGAAATCCGCGGGAAACCCACCTTGTTCGATCACGCTGCCCCCCGGTCCAAGAGCATTCCCCTGCTCCACGCAGGCGATGTCCTGAGTCTCGGGCGCGATCATCACTCCCTTTGGACAAGGCCACCGCGCCCGTGTCACGCGGGAAAAACTCCCATCGCCGGAGCCCAACCCTCCGCTGAGTCCAGTTGCCTGGGCGAACACGTTGACGACGAATCGGATTTGATACATTGATTTCGATGTATGAAGACCATCACCGTCAATGTATCTGAACCGGTGTACGAGGATTTCCAGAGATTCGCCCAAAAGATGGACCGGAAGGCCTCCGAACTCATCCGAGAGGCCATGGAAGCTTACCGCCAACAGCACATGCTGCGTCGAACTTCGCTACGGGATCGGCGTCCCGCCAGCGTCGGGGGCCCCATCCAACCCATCACCTCCGAAGACGACCTGCTGGGAGAAATGCTGCATGACCTACGGGATTGATACCGACTTTCTGGTGGCGCTGGAAATCCGGGATCACCCATTCCACCGGGAAGCCGACGCCTTGCTCCGATCGTTGCTGGATGGCGGACATGATCTGGCCTTGGCCCCCCAAACCCTCGCGGAATTCCTGCATGTGGTCACCGACGGGAAACGGATGCCCATACCCCTACCGATGGCCGAAGCCGTCCAACGGGCGGAGCATTGGTGGCAGGCCGCAGAGGTGATCCGGGTCTTCCCGGACGGCCCGTCGGTCACGGAATTCCTGGCTTGGATGAACCGTCACTCCCTCGGGCGTAAACGGCTGCTGGACACGATGCTGGCCGCCCTGATGGCCCAAGCGGGAGTGACCCGGATCGTGACCAATAACGCCCAGGATTTCCGAGGCTTCGGTCGCTTTGAAATCGTGCCGTTTCGGGGCGACTGAATCGGCCTTCGATCGGCCCCTTGGATCGCCCCCCGAAGCACGACCGGAAGAATGGAGCGATTTCCCGCCCGGCGGCCCCTTCTTCCCCAATCCTTCCCTCCAAGAGGTTTGACGCCTAAGGTCCGCTCCTGTGTTTCGGCCGTGCATCGATTTGCGCAATGGGAAGGTGGTCCAGATCGTCGGGGGGACCCTCGACGACGCGGGCACTTCAACGCTCACCCGCTTCCAGTCGGAGCACCCGCCCTCCTGGTATGCCGAACTCTACCGGAACGACGGCCTGACGGGCGGCCACGTGATCGCCCTGGGGCCGGGCAACGAGTCCGCAGCCCGTGATGCCCTCGGCGCCTGGCCCGGCGGTTTGCAATACGGCGGGGGCGTGAACCTCGACAACGCGTCGGCCTGGCTGGAGGCCGGGGCCTCTCAGGTGATCGTCACCTCGTGGGTGTTTCGCGACGGACTCCTCGATCGCCAGCGCCTCGCCGATTTGGTCCAACGCGTGGGCAAGGAACGCCTGGTGCTCGACCTCAGCTGCCGCAAGCGCGACGGACGCTATTGGGTGGTCACCGACCGGTGGCAACGATTCACCTCGCTCGAGGTCGACGAGTCGGTCTGCCACGACCTCGCCCGGTCCTGTTCCGAGTTCCTGATCCATGCCGTCGATGTTGAAGGCCTGTGCCAGGGCATCGACCTCGAATTGGTGGAATCCCTGTCCCGCTGGTGCCCCATCCCGGCGACCTACGCCGGCGGCGCCAAGTCGATGGAAGACCTGACCACGGTGGAGCGGGTGGGCGGCGGCCGAATCCACCTGACCATCGGCTCGGCTCTCGATATCTTCGGAGGCTCCGGCGTGGGCTACGCCGACTGCGTCGAGTTCAACCGTTCCCGCAAACCCGCCTCGCCCCATCCATGAAACCCAAGCATGTCCGTCTGTTCATCAAGCCCGGTTGCCCCTGGTGCGACGAGGCCATCGAATGGCTCGACGCCCGACAGATCCAGTACGAGACCCTCGACGTGATCCGGGATGCCGCCGCCCGCGCGGAAATGCTCGAGTTGACCGGCCAGACCCGGGCCCCTTCCGTGGAGTGGGACGGGCATGTGCTGGCCGATTTCGGAGCCGACGAGCTCGAGGTCGCGGTGTCCCAATGGGGCTACTCGGTCTGAGGCATCGAAAGCCCTCCCATCGGCCGAACTACGGATTGGCCGCACCCGGCGAGCCACCGACCCGCACCGAGGCTTTCCAAGCCGCCGGTTGTCCGGAGTAGGAGTCGGTGTTCTTGAGTTGCAACGTGTACCCGAGGCCATCGGCCTCGACCGGCCATGGCGCGGCATCGTCGTAGGTGAGGCTCAACATCAGGGTGCCGTCGGCGGCATGGATCCGAAGGGTGTCGCCGCCATTGCCCAGACCGAAACCAAACTCACCCAGCGGCGTGGGCCCCATCGGGAAAGCCCGCTGGAATCGCAGGGCATCCTGGCACAGGACCGCATAACCGCCCGGAGCCACCACTCCGCCAGGCACCACGGCGACGTTGTCATCGGTGGCATCACGGAGGATCCATCCGGTGAGGTCCACCGGCTCGGTCCCCGGATTGTACAGTTCGAACCAGTCGCCCGAATCGGCCGATGACGACGGATGGTATTGGAGTTCGCTGAGGATCACCGGAGGCCTTGCCGGAGGCGTCGGCGTGTAGGCCTCGAGGCGCACGGTGAGGGTGTTGGTTCCCGGCGGCGGCTGGAACTCCCATCGGGCCTGGGAAACCTCGCGACCCCAACCACTCCATCCGATCACCCGAAACCCCGGTGACGGAATCACGGTGGCCTCCACCGGCACATCGCGGAAAAAGGTTCCGATCCACGGTGCCGCGGCGGCCACCGACCGGTTCAAGCGCACCTGCCCCGCCCCGGCCGGAAGGGTTTCCACCTGCAAGACCGACACCCCCTGCTTCAGTCCGAAGTGGTCGAGACAGTCTTGCCGGAGTTTGGCCGGACGGCGGCGGGCGAAGTCGCTCAAGGCATCGAGGTTCTTCTCCCAGGTCGCCAGCGTGAACGGCTCATACTCGGCCTGGTACGGCTTGCCGTAACCGCGCTTCTGCAACTCGGCGAAGCTCCAGCGCTGGAGGTGGCGGGACATCTCCGGCCGGATCACCGCGGCCATCGAGCGGATCGTCGACTCGACCCGCTCCTCCCGGAAGGGGCCGTTCAGCAGATCCGCACACCGCTGGATGAACCGTGTGCGCACCCCGGGGTTCGTCAGGAGTCGGCGCAGCATGAGCGTGCGCCCGCCCTCATTCGGCCAACCGGTGCCCGTGCCGGAGCCGGCCGTGAGGAACGCGAACATGTTGTCGTAGCTCGCGTAGTCGCGGGCCATGGCCGGCACATACACCTCGGGCCGCCACAGGTGGAACCCGTAGTCCTGGTCGTAGACGATCCAGCGGAACCGTCCGTTCGGGACCCGGGGCCGCCAGCACTTGATGTTGCCGATGTCGAAATTTTGGAAGTAGGCGACCGAAGCGTTGTAATCGAGGAAGTTGTCCAGATCGAGATGGCGGTCGAGGAGCGTCTGGAGATTGGTCTGGATCGTCAGGTCCTTCGTGGTGACGAACGAGCGCATGGCCGTGTAGGCCTGGCTGTCGCCGGCGATCACCGTGCCGTAGCCCTCGATCAGATCGAGTCCACCGCGGGGCACCGAATGGTTCCCGATGACGTAATGCTCGTTGAGCTTCTCGCGGAGATTGTGGAGGCCCCAGTAGTCGCCATTGAGATACACCACCGCCGGGCGATAGGCCTGGGTGTCCAATCCGGTGTCGTCGAGCAGGCGCTGCAACAGCGCATCGCGCATGAGCGTGAACTGGCCGTTCACGAAATAGCTGCCATAGGTCGTCACCGGCCCGAACTGGGTGATGGGAGAACGGACGGCCGTCTGGTGGGTGCTCTGGTTGTCATTGCCGGAATTGCGCAACACCAGGGCCTCGAACTCGTCCATCGGGCGATCCGGGAAGAATCGGTAGGCCAAGTTGCCGTCGCCGTATTTCGCTCGGGCCGAGAGGGCATAGGATTTTTGAGGATACCCCCGAGAACCCCAACCGCCATAGACCGACATCCCGACTTTCTGTCGGACCTTGGATTTCCGGTCGGTGTCGAAGAATTCGAAGCCCACCTCGATCTCCCGGTCTTTCCAAGCGTTGGACCCCGAGTAGGGATAACTCTGGAGCACCTGCCCGCTGGCACTCAGCACACTGGTCCCCATGCCGATCAGGTAGCCGTTCTTGAAGTCGAAGTTCGATCCCGCCGCCGCCAGGGAGATGACCGGCAGATCGTGGGACACCCCGAAGAAATAACTACGCATCGACTCGGCGCTCGAGCGCGCCTCGAGGTAGGCCTTGGCCCGCACCACCATCGAACGCTGGATGCGCAGCGGGCCCGACCACGCAGGCGACACGACTGTGACCGGGTCGCCATTGGTCGTGTAGCGGATCAAGGCATTGGTCGGTGACCCGCGCAGTTCCAGCACCACCTCGGCACCCGCCGCATGGAAACCCGAATCGACCGAGAACACGGGCGGCGGGAGCGGCGGTCCCAACGCAACGACCCCGTTGGCGCCCCCCGGCGTGGCCTGCGACTTCGAATACACCACCCACTCCCCGGCCTCGGAGTTGGGCGGGCGACCGAGCGACTCGTTGGGGCCCAGTCGTGGCACGGTTACTTGGTCGACGATCCGCCCGACCGAATCGCTCAAGGTCACCGTCTCGCCAGCGGCATCGATGCGAAAATCGGTGTGCAGCTCGTCACCCGGACCGACGCGGTCCAACCCCGAGGCATACACGACCACCCGCTGCCCCGGTTGGATCCAGCGCTGCGGAAACCGCCATCGCCCGGGTCTCAGCGGGTCATCGGAAAGGGCGAATCCCTCGAGATCGAGGGCCTGGTCCCGGGGATTGAACACCTCGATCCAATCCCAGAAGGCCCCGGCGGCATCCGGGAAGACCGCCGTGGTGTCGCTCATGACCTCGGTGATCTGCAGCAGGCCGGCCACGGACGTCTCGACCAGAACACGATAGAACCGGGGAACCTCTTCGGCCACCGGAGGAATCCGCGCCTCGAACCTCCCCGGCACGGTCTCGGTGATCGTGGCGCCGGGATCGAGTGTCCACACCACCGGAGACGCCAGGCTTCCGGCGACCTGAATGCGGAAGGAGCCCGGGTCGATGGGGTCGGCGGTGAATGCGAACGCCAGCCCCCCCGCGTCGGGGCGGGCGATGGCATCCCTCTGGATGAGCGGCGAGACCGGTTGGGCCAAGAGCGGCACCGAAGCCAGGAGGATCGAAAGGCCACCGCACAGAAGCCCGTGGAGGATTTCCGTCGGGATCAACGTCGGAACCCACCGCTGGAACCCCGATCCCGGGAACCGCCAACCGAAGAGGCTCGCCACCGGGAGCCTCACAACCGGCTCTCCAGTTTACGGGCGCGGCGGATCCAAACCGCATTGCGGGATTTTTCGAAGGCGGGCGAGTGGTTCTGATCGGCGAGCACCTCGTCGATCTCGGCCTGCGCCTCATCGACCCGTCCCTGCGAGGCCAGCAGTTCGGCATACTGGACCCGGGCGCGAGGATAGCTGTTGTGCTCGAGCACTCGCTTCCAGTTGAGCAAGGCGGCATCCACTTCGCCCAGCGCCGTCTGCGTTTCGGCCAACGCCATCAGCGTGTAGCCGAAATCGTGTCGAGGATCGGCCGACAACACCTTCTCCAGCAGCGGCTTGGCCTCGGCCGCCCTGCCCTGACGCAGCAGGCACTGCCCGAGGTGGCTCAGCGTGTCGTCGTCTTCGGGATCACGCTCCAGGGCCCGGCGATAGGAGGCCTCGGCCTTGACCAGCTTGCCCTGGGAAAAATACAGATCGGCCAGGTCGGAGTGGTCGCGGGCCTTGTCGAGGTGATGGATGCGGCCTTCCAACTCCTTGATCCGACGGCGATCGGCCGCTCCCGGCAACTCGAAGCCCCTCAGGCCGAGTCCGCCGCTGGCCGCTCCCTGCGCCCGGTAGACCATGAAGTAATAGAACACCGCGCTGAACACGCTGAAGAACAGGATGCAGGCCGCCCAGATCCATTCCTCCCGGCGCAAGGCATCCACCAGCATCCAGAGTTGGAAAGCCGCCCCGATCAGCAGCAGGGGGTTCCCCAGCGACAACTGCATCAAATCGTGAATCAGACCAAACATCGCCCCAAGCCTAGGCCCTGCCAGAAAAATGGAAACCACCCGGAATAAAAAACGCACACGATGAAGATCCTGTGGATGCCGACACGACGCCCCCCCGCCCCTCGCTCTAATCCATTGAGATCCGACCCGGTTTTGCCGTTTCATGCGGCCCATGACCTCCGCCGCTGTGGCCACCGTCCGCGTTCCGGGAACGACCGCCAACCTGGGTTCGGGCTTCGACACCCTCGGATTGGCCGTCGCCTTCTACAACCGGGCCAAGGTCAGCCGACGGACCGACCGCCGCATCGACATCACCTCCCCCATCGCCGACACGGCGCGGGCCGGCGCGCTGGCCATGCTCGAGGAGGCCGCTGAGGCGTTCTTCAAGAAGACTCGCCGCGCGCGTTGCGGCATCGACATCCACCTGTCGGGCGACGTGCCCATCGCGCGCGGACTCGGGTCCAGCGTGACCGCGCGACTCGGCTGCGTGGCCGGACTCAATGCGCTGCACGGCAGCCCGCTGGATCGACAAGGCCTGCTGGAACTGGTGGCCGCTCTGGAAGGACACCCCGACAACGCCGCTCCGGCCGTCTTTGGCGGATTCACCGCGGCGGGATTCGTGGGCGACGAGGTCCGCTGCATCCGGGTGCCGTTGCCCAGCCGGATCCGATTGGTGACCCTCATCCCCGACTTCGAGGTCAGCACGCCCGAGGCGCGGAAGCGCGTGCCTCAGACGTTCTCCAAGGCCGACACGATCCACATCCTGAACCGGGCCTCGCTGGTCACGGCCGCCTTCGCCACCGGTCGGCTGGAGGCGCTGCGGGGCTGCTTCGACGACCGCATCCATCAGCCTTACCGGGCCCCGCTCATTCCGGGCATGGATGCCATCCTGGCCGCTGGTGTGAAGGCCGGCGCCGTCGGCGGTTGGCTCAGCGGCAGTGGATCCACCCTGATGTGCCTGGCGATCGACCAGCCGGAGGCCGTGGCCAAGGCCCTGCAGCGCAAGATGCCCAAGGCCGCCGTCCACATCCTCAAGCCCGACAACTCGGGCCTGAAGGTCGACCTGAAGGAATCCTGAGGTCGGTCTGAAAGAGGCCGTAACTGCTCGGCGTGAACCCCTCCCGGAACAGCCGGTCCGGGCGGCACCAGAGGCGCGCGCCCACCCGATCAGATCTGCTCGAAGTAGCGCTGCTTCTCCCAGTCGGTCACCGCGTCGCTGAAGGCCTGGTGTTCGAGGTGCGCGTGATGGACCGAGAAGTCGACCACGGCATCGCCAAAGGCCTCACGGGCCAGGCGTGAACCGTGGAACAACTCGGCGGCCCCTATCAGGCTCGACGGCAGCCGCGGCAGCTTCGGATCGATGTAGGCATTGCCGGTGTAGGGCTCTCCACAATCCAGCTTCTCATCGATGCCCGCCAGTCCGGCGGCGATCATGGCCGCGAACGCCAAGTACGGATTGGCATCGGCTCCGGGCATCCGGTTCTCCGGGCGGTATCCGTTGCCGTGCCCGACCACCCGGAATCCGGTGGTCCGGTTGTCCTGCGCCCACGCCATGCGGGTGGGGGCCCAACTGCCGGCTTGATAGCGTTTGTAGCTGTTGATGGTCGGACCGTAGAACAGGCACAGCTCCGGCGAGTATTTCATCAGGCCGCCCAGGAACTGGCGGAACATCGTGGAACCGGTCTTGGCCTTCGGATCCCAGAACAGGTTGCGCTCCCCCTTCCACAGACTCATGTGGATGTGGCACGAGTTGCCCGCCTCGGTCGGGGCCACCTTGGCCATGAAGCTCACCGACTTGCCGTGTTGTCCGGCGATCTCCTTGACCCCCTGCTTGAAGATCACATGCCGATCGGCCATCTCCATGGCCTCGCCATAGTTGAAATTGATCTCGTGCTGGCCCCGGCTCCACTCGCCCTTGCTGCTCTCGATGGGCACGCCGGCGGCGGTGAGACCGTTCCGGATGGCCCGCATCAATGGCTCATCGCGACCGGGCTGCATCAGGTGGTAGTCGATACGGTAATCGCTCGACGGCTTGAGGTTGCGATAGCCCGCCTCGAAGGCGGCCCCGTAGGTCTGCTCGTACAGATAGAACTCGAGCTCGCTGGCGCAGAAACAGGTGAGGCCGCGTTCCTTGAGCCGGTCGAGCTGGCGTCGCAACACCGAGCGCGGGGCTTCGGCCACGGGCGACCCGTTGGCATGGCGGAAATCACACAGGACCAGGACAGACCCCGGCAGCCAGGGCATCAGGCGGAACGTGGTCGCGTCGGGCACCATCTCGAAGTCGCCGAAGCCCGAATCCCAATTGGCCACACCGAACCCCTCGAGCGGGTCCATGTCGAGGTTCACGGTGAGCAGATAGCTGCAACCGTGCGTGCCGTGCGACACCACCGACTCCAGGAAGTGACCGGCGTGGAAGCGCTTGCCCACCAACCGCCCGAACGGGTCGGGAATGGCGACGAGGACCGTGTCGATGGCGCCGGACTTCACCTGCGCCTTGAGCTGTTGGAGGGTCATGGTGGGGGATCACCGACTATTCGGCCACGTACACGTTCTTCACCTCGGAGTAGCCTTCCATCGCCGCCATCCCGAGATCGCGCCCGAGGCCGCTCTGCTTGAAGCCGCCGAACGGAGCCTCCACATGGACGCTGCTGTGGCTGTTGATCGACAGTACGCCACTTTGGACTGCGCGGGAGACGCGCAGGGCTCGCGAGAGATTCTGGGTCCAGACCGATCCGCTGAGCCCATACGGCGACGCGTTCACGTCCCGCAGCATCGCGGCCTCATCATCGAAGGGAACGACCGCGGCCACGGGTCCGAAGATCTCCTCGCGCCAGCAGCGATGGGTGGGATCGACCCCGGTGAGGATCGTGGGCTCCAGATAGAAGCCGGGCGAATCCAGCCGCCCTCCCCCGCAGACCACCGTGCTGCCGTTGCGTCGGGCATCGGCCAGATACTCCTCGACCGACTGGCGCTGGCCCGACGAGACCATCGGTCCCAGTTGGGTCGCCTCGTTGGAAGGATCGCCCACGATGAGCTTCCGCGTGGCCGCGGCGAACCGTTCCACGAAGCGTTCGTAGACCGGGCGCTCGACATAGACCCGGCTGCGTGCGCAGCAGTCCTGCCCGGTATTGGCGAAGACCGACATCGGAGACGCGTCGGCCGCTTTCTCCCAGTCGGCATCGGCGAAGACGATGTTCGGCGATTTGCCACCCAACTCGAGCGACACCCGGGTCAGGTTGCGGCTGGCCAGCTCCATGATGCGGCGGCCCACCTCGGTGGAACCGGTGAACGACACCTTTCGGATCAGCGGGTGGGTGACCAGTGCATCGCCGAGGGTTCCGCCGGGGCCGGTGATCACCTGGAGGATGCCGGCCGGCAACCCGGCGGCGTGGGCCAGCTCTCCGAGCTTCAGCGCGGTCAGCGGCGAGATGGACGCCGGCTTGAGCAGCACGGCATTCCCCGCAGCCAACGCCGGGGCCACCTTCCAGCAGGCGATGGCGAAGGGGAAATTCCACGGCACGATCGCAGAGACCACACCCAGCGGCTGGCGCAGCGTGAAATCGAGCCCGCCGCGGGCCACCGGGATGGTCTGGCCGAAAAAGCGACCGATCCCGCCGGCGTAGTACTCGAAGACCCGGGCTCCGAGCGCGACTTCATCGCGCGCATCGGCCAACGGCTTGCCCACGTGCATCACCTCGAGCCGGGCCAAGGCCTCGGCGTTCTCGCGGATCAGCGCGGCGATCTTGAAGAGCACCGCGGCCCGCTTTCCCGGCGCGAGATCGCGCCACCCGTTTTCGAAGGCCTCGTGGGCCGAGACCGCGGCGGCGTCGACCTCCTTGACCGTAGCGGCATCGACCTCGGCGAAGACTTCGGCCGTGGCGGGATTGACCAGTCGGGTCTTGGCGGTTCCCTCGACGCCGGTGTAGCGGCCATCCAGGAACAATTGATGCGGAATCATGGGGTGGAATTCAGGAGCGGATTGCGAGAGAGGTTTGCGGCGGCATCGACCCGATCAGAGCACCTGGAGGTACAGCGCACGGAGATCGGCGGCGGTGACCGGAACGGCGTTGGTCCGGTGGCACGGGTCTTCCCAGGCCTGGGCGACCAGCGCGTCGAGATGCTCCGGTTTCACGCCGCACTGCGAGAGCTTCTTGTCGAGGCCCAGCCCCGCCAGGAACGACTCCACGAAAGCGATCGTCACCCGGTCGGCCTCGGCATCCGAGAGACGGGTCACCTCGAGGCCGGCCGCCTGCCCGACGCGTCGGTACAATCCAGGACGGCGTTCGCTGCAGAAACGCATGCTCGCGACCAGGCACAGGGCATTGGCCAACCCATGGTGCATGCCGCAGATCGACGACAACGGGTGGGCCAGCGAGTGGACCACTCCCAGGTCCTTCTGGAAGGCCACCGCCCCCATCGCCGCCGCCACCAGCATATGCCCGCGCGCCTCGAGGTCCTGGCCATTGCGGAAGGCCTTGGGCAACGCCTCGAAGATCAGCCGGGCTCCTTCGAG
>JAIXXC010000199.1 GCA_027490985.1 Verrucomicrobiales bacterium | reverse complement strand
TCCGAACAACTCGACCACCTGCTCTATTGGGCTGAACACGGTCTCGACCGGATGACCTTCCTGGCCCACCTCCTCGAGCGCTTGGATTCCCTCGGTTGGCAGAACAAGCCCGACGCCGGTTGGAGCCGCTTCGATGTCGAGATCTACGGGTCCCGCTGGGCCCGGCTCCAACTGCTCACCGCCGTGGAGTTCCACGCCGGGGGGCGTCGGATGCTCCGGTGCCGATTGCATTCGGAGTGGAGCTCCTTCGCCCGGGTCATCTTCGCCACTGTGGCCGGCACGTTCCTGGTGTTCATCGGGGTCATGAGCCGACTGCCCTTCCCCGATTCCATCGCCGTGAGCCCCGTGCGGTTCTGGCCCTGGTTGAGCCTGCTCCTCCTCTGGCCGCTGGCCTGGAAACTGAATGCCGCCAAGCGGGACCTGCATCGACTGGTGGTCTCCTTCCTCGACGGCTGCGCGAAGGAATTCCACTTCGTGCGGGTTCCCAGCCTCCGCGACTGATCCCGCCACGGCTCATCGCCCGAGGCACCCCCGGGCAATCGCCGCCCCAGCACCCACACCCGACGCGCTCCCGCGCTTGCGGGAATGCCCGCGCTCTCGGCAGGATTTGGCCCGTGATCGCCGCCTCGTTGCTTCCAGCCCCGAAACTGTCACCCGTCCTCGATCCCGGATTCAGGCCTGCCGCCCTGGCCCGCCGCGCCTTTGCCGCCCAGGCCAAGGTCCCCGTCGTCATCGCCCTCGAACAGGCCGACGGATCGGTCTTCCACCACCGCACGGCCGTGCTCGAAGACACCCATCCGCAGGCCCAGGCCAACGGGTTCTTCGTCGAACGCCTGTGCAAGACGCTGCTCTGGGCCTACGGAGGCCGCCGGATCTGGATCGACGGACCCGCCTCCCTCGCCGCTGGACTCCAGGCCCACTACCGCGACACCGCCGTGGGCCGCTTCGACTCCGAAATCATCGGCGAACGCATCTACGGCGGCCCCATCGAGGTCGTCCACACCGACACTCCGCCGCCGGCCAAAGCCACCTCGGCCCCGCTCGGCCGACACCTCGAAGGCTGCCGCATCGGCTTCGACCTCGGCGGCTCGGATCGCAAGGTGGCCGCCGTGCAGGACGGCAAGGTCGTCTTCAGCGAGGAGATCGTCTGGGACCCCTACTTCCAGTCCAATCCGCAATACCACCTCGACGGGATCCAGGATTCGCTCCAGCGCGCCGCTGCGCACCTGCCCCGCGTGGACGCCATCGGTGGCAGCGCCGCCGGCGTGTACGTGAACAACCGGGTGAAGGTCGCTTCCCTCTTCCGCGGCGTGTCCAAGGAAGACTTCGCCACGCACGTCCAGGACCTCTTCTTCACGCTCCGCAAACAGTGGAACGGCATCCCGTTCGACGTGGTCAATGACGGTGAAGTGACTGCTCTGGCCGCCTCCATGTCGCTCGGGGTCAACTCCGTGCTCGGCGTCTCGATGGGCACCAGCACCGCCGGTGGGTTCGTCACCGCCGAAGGCAACATCACCAGCTGGCTCAACGAATTGGCCTTCGCCCCGGTCGACTACCGGCCCGACGGCCCCGCCGACGAGTGGAGCGGCGACCGCGGCTGCGGCGTCCAGTTCTTCAGCCAACAAGCCGTCGGACGCCTCATCCCCGCCGCAGGCCTCGACATCGCCTCCACGCTGCCGCTGCCCGAGCGCCTGGTGAAGGTCCAGGAACGCATGGCCGCCGGCGACGAACGGGCGGCGCGCATCTATCAGACGATCGGCACCTGCTTCGGCTACGCCGTGGCCCACTGGTCCGATTTCTACGACCTGCGCCATGTGCTCATCCTGGGCCGTGTCACCAGCGGCGCAGGCGGCGAGGTGATCCTCGGCGAGGCCAAGGCCGTCTTGGCTGCGGAATTCCCGACGCTGGCCGCTCAGGTGCGCTTCCACATGCCCGACGAAAAGGACAAGCGCCACGGACAGGCCATCGCCGCCGCCAGCCTGCCCGCTCTGGCATGATCCGGGCGTCCGGAGCCATCGACCGGGGACAGCGCGGGATGCCCACCGCTGGCGGCCCATTCCCGATTGAGCCGCGGCACGGTCTGGTCCACGGTGCTCGTATGTTCACTCGCTGGTGGAATCCCCTGCTCCGGGCCTCGGTGCTCTCCACGCTCCTGACCGGTGCCGTGTTCGGAGCCGCGACCGAGTGGCCCGAGTTCCGCGGCCCCGACCGCCAGGGACGCTCGCAGGCCCGGAACATCCCGGTGACCTGGTCGGCCACCGAGAACATCGCCTGGGCCGTGCCGGTCGAGGGATCCGGATGGTCGTCCCCGGTGATCGTCCAGGGGCGCCTCTTTCTCACCACCGCCACGGGAGGCACCGGCACGGAACCCCTGCGCCTGAAGGTCTTGGGCTTCGATGCCGCCACGGGCAAGACCCGGTGGACCACCTCGGTCTTCGAACACGACCTCGGCAAGCTTCCCTCCATCCACGGCAAGAACGGCCAAGCCAGCCCCACGGTGCTGGTCGATCCCAGCAAGAAGCGACTCTACGCCCACTTCGGTCATCTGGGCACCGCGGCCCTCGATTTCAACGGTCGGGTGCTCTGGCGGCAGTCCGAGATCCAGTACACCCCGATCCACGGCAATGGCGGCTCGCCCGCCCTGGTGGACGGGCTCCTGGTGTTTTCCTGCGATGGGGGCAATGACCCGTTCGTCGTCGCCCTCGACGCCGCCACGGGCCAGGTGCG
>JAIXXC010000191.1 GCA_027490985.1 Verrucomicrobiales bacterium | reverse complement strand
TGAAGGGAGTGAAGAGACGGTTCATGCGAGGTCGCTCGCGGAGGCGAACGGGTTCCGGAGGATCGGCTCTATCCGACCCCGCATCAATCCCGCATGAAGTGGCAGGTGTAGCCGCCGGGGTTCTTGAGCAGGTATTTCTGATGGTAGCCCTCGGCGGGATACCAGATGGAGGCGGTGGTGATCTCGGTGACCACCGGCCGGCGCCACTTGCCGGAGGCGTTGACCCGCGCCTTGACCGTCTCGGCCGTCTTTTTCTGGGTCTCGTTGAAGGTGAAGATGGCCGAGCGGTATTGGCTGCCCACGTCGTTGCCTTGGCGGTTGAGCGTGGTGGGGTCGTGCATGCGGAAGAACCATTTCTCGAGCAACTCTTCGAACGGCAGCGTCTTGGGGTCGAAGACGACTTTCACCGACTCGGCGTGGCCCGATTTGCTGTCGTGGGTGTCGTCGTACTTGGGATTGGGCAGCCAGCCGCCGGTATATCCCGCCTGGGTTTCCCGGACGCCGGGGATCTTGCGCAGAATGTCTTCCATGCCCCAGAAGCAGCCGCCGGCCAGGTAGACGGTTTCCAGTCCCGGAGGGGAGTGGTCGGGGGCTGCCGCCGGGGCCGGGGTTTGATTCGGAGTATTCGGGGTCATGGCGGAGTTCTTGGGGCGCGGTGTCGGGGTTTTCGGTGACGGGGCCTCGGAGACCTGGGTTGCCCGGGGCTGGGGAGTCGGGGTCACGGCGGTGTCCGCGGCCGAGGTCCGGATTCCGGACAACGCCAGCCAGACGGTCATCAAGCACAGAGGGGCCATCCAACGTCGCATCAAGGACGGATAGCCGGAATCCCTCTGGGCGCAACCCGCTTCTGAAGAGCAGGCCCTCGAGACGGGGGTGCCGTCAGCGCGAAGACGGAGTTCCGGGTCGCGGGTCGGTCGTGGCCTCCGAGACGCAGAACCGGATCCGGTGCCGGCGTTGGTCACGACTCCGTTCCTGATGACGGATCCGTACCTCGGGAGACTCGGGCATCACCGCATGGGTCAGGTACACGCTCGGTCCCGGACGGTAGCCGTTGCGCCACTCCAGGCGATGTTCTCCGGGTTCCAATCGCGGCAGAGGGGCTTCGAACACCAGGTGGACCACGCCGTCGCCGTCACGCAGTGCGTCCAGTGCGGGAACGGCTTCATGGACCCTCCGCAGGGCGATCGATCGCCCGTCGACTCGCAATCGCAGTTGCCGGGCCACGGTTCTGGAAAAGGCCGCGGCCTCCGGATCGGAGATCAGGTCATCCTGGTTGGGGTTCAGGTCGCGTTCGAGGCGATGCACCGTCGCCACTGCGGGTGTCAGGTCCAGCTCGAGATGGATCCGATCGGGTTCGATGCGGATCAACGCTCCCTGAAGCACCTCCTCGAGACGGTGGGCCGCCACGCGCGGGATGAGCCCGCACAGCAGGCCCAGCAGCAACAGCGCGTGCCCCAGCCGCGGAGCCATCGGGAATCGAAACCGAGATCGGGTCCGGGATTGGGTCTGGCCCGATCCGCTCATGGTTTCCACCACTTCCGGCCGTACTCGTTGGCGGGGTCGCGGTAGATGGTGTGCAGATGCTGGGTGGGGTCGCCTCCGAGATTCTGCGGAGCCAATTCGATGAACACGGCCGGACCCTGGATGCGGAAGTAGGCGGCCGATCCGGGGCGGGTGGGGCCGCTCCAGGCGAACCAGGTGTCGTTGAGCGTGGCGCGGATCTCGGCCATGCGGGCGGCTGCGGCGGCCTCGGGCAGGATGCCCACCCACTGATGGATGAGATCCAGCAGCAGTTTGCGTTGCGCTTCGGTGAGACTCGAGGCGGGGACGCCTTCGGGCACCAGGGTGCGATACTCCTGACCGGGGCCCAGCACCAGGTCCCGGAATTGCGCTCCGAGGATCGTTTTCTTGCGGGCCGGTTCGTCGAGGGCGTTGATGAGTTCGAAGCCCAGGTCGGTCTCCTTGCCCAAAGGTCGCACGGTCTTGCCGTCGAGAGTGAATCGGGCGGGTTGGGTGGCGGTGTGGCTCGGGGCCAGCGTGCCGCGGTCGCCGACCCAGGTGAGATTCAGGGCGAGATGATGGCCGCCGAATTGCAGGCTCCAGGGTTCGGTGGTCGAGGGCTGCCCGAGGAAGGAGACGAAGTATTCGTCCCGTCCGAAGGTCAGCCGTCCGCCCGGCCCGCCCCCGCGCAGGGTTTCGTCGCCTTCCAGAATGCCCACGACCTTCTGATAGCCTTCCGGACTGAGCGCGGCGGCCAGGAGGTCCATGGCGGCCTTGCGCTGGGGGGCCTTCAGGTCGGCCAGACGGAGACCCTTGCGGGCGTACAGACCGCTGGGGAGGTTGGACCATCGCTGGCGCTGGGCTTCGTCCCGGAAGGCGAAGACCGCCGCCTGACGCGTCGGAGCGTCGAGCGTGTCCAGGAAGGCCAGGGCCGCCGTCACGGCGCGGGCGTTGGCCGCAGCCGCGGTCGCCGCGGGGGTTTCGGCAGCATGGACGGGCCCGAGTGTCGACGGCAGCCAGGCCAATCCGGCGCAGAGCAGCAGCAGGGAGGTCGTGGTGGAGTTCATGGGAGCTTTGAGGTGCAGGTTGGGCCCACAAATCCGGAAGCGCCAGAGCATCTTGTCCACCCGGGCCGACGCGGGTGGACAGATTCATTGAATCGGGGCGGCGTGGCGGCGGCGAAGCACTTCGTCTTGGGAATGGGCTTGGGAACGGCGGCTTGAAGTTCTTGGCACCGGAGCGTCAAGGTAACCAGATCATCTCCCTGAATGTCGTCCGCCCCTGTGTCTTGGCCGCGCCGTTGAAGCCCACTCACCCATGAAGACCCTTCCCTCGATGCGGTGGTCCCGCCTGCTGTCGCTCTTGCTCGTCGCCGCGGTGCAGGCGGCCGATACGGCGCCGGAGGTCATGCCCGGCACCCGGCCGTTGACCCAGACCGGGGATCTCGCCCACGCCCTGGTCGGGGGCATCGACCGCTACCTCGACCGTGTTCTGGAGGCCGCGCCCGAGGCCCGGGCCCGGCATTGGCACCGGGATCTCAGCTCGCCCGAGGCCTATGTGCGGTCCATCGAGACCAACCGCCAGCAATTGGCCCGCATTCTCGGCGTGGTGGATCGTCGTTCGCCGGCCTTGCTCAAGGTCTCGGCCCCGGTGTCCGGCGGCGTTTCAGGCAATCCCGCCGAGGTGGGGCGTGGCCGAGGGTTCCGGGCGCTTTCGGTGACCTGGACCGTCTTCCGCGGGGTCGAGGCCGAGGGGTTGATGTTGGTGCCCGAGGGCGAGCCCAGAGCCTCGGTGGTGGCCCTGCCCGATGCCGACCAGACGCCGGAGCAGATCGCCGGGCTTCAGCCGGGCCTGCCCGAGTCGGACCAGTTCGCCCGCCGCCTGGCCGAGCGCGGCTGCCGCGTGCTCATCCCGGCGTTGGTCGATCGTTCCGACACCCACAGCGGACTGCCCGGGGTGCGCAAGCTCAAGCAGTCGCAGCGCGAGGTGCTGTGGCGGGCGGCCTACGAGATGGGGCGCACCGTCCAGGGCTACGAGATCCAGAAGGTCTTGGCGGCGGTCGATTGGCTGGAGTCGCAGAAGCCGGCCTCGGGTGGGCGTACTCCGGTGGGCGTGATCGGTTATGGCGAGGGAGGCCTGATCGCCTGCATGGCCGGAGCCCTGGATCCGCGGATCGAGGTCACAGCCGTCAGCGGATATCATATCAACCCGCGCCTCCACGATGAGCCGATCTACCGCAATGTCTGGTCGCTGACCGACCAGTTCGGTGCCGGCGAGATCGCCGGCCTCATCGCGCCGCGCGGTCTGGTCTGGGTGCGAGGGCGTTTCCCCGAGACCCAGTACCCGGCGAAGCCCGGTCAGCCCCACAATGGAGCCGCGCCCGGCAAGCTGGGACGCCCGGATCCCGAGATGTCCCGCCAGGTGTTGGAGCAGGCGGGGGCCTGGTTGAACGGGGTTCCGGGGGTCGACCAATGGAAGCTCGTCGCGGCCCAGCCCGAGGAGGTGTTCAACGACGAGGCCTTGGAAGCCTTCGGTGATCGCCTCGGACTTTCCGGGTCTTCTTCTGCATCGGCCCCGGTTTCGGTCACCGGGACCCTGCCGGACAACGGCGCGCGTCAGTTGCGCCAGTATTCGCAGATCCTCGAGGACACCCAGTGGCTCATGCGCGAGGCCGAGTTCACGCGGGCCGAGTTCTGGAAAAAGGCCGACCGCAAAAATGCCGACACCTTCGCCCGCAGTGCCCAATCCTATCGGGATTATTTGCTGAAGGAGGTCATCGGCCCCATTCCTCCGGCCTCGCTGCCACCCTCGCCCCGGACTCGGAAACTCATCGAGACCAATGGCATCACCGCCTACGAAGTGATGCTCGACGTGCATCCGGATGTGGTGGCCTACGGCATCCTGGTGGTGCCCCGCGGACTCAAGCCCGGTGAGAAACGGCCGGTGGTGGTCTGTCAGCATGGGCTCGAGGGCCGGCCGACGGACGTGGCCGATCCGCGCATAGACGCCGGGGCTTATCATACTTACGCGTGGCGATTGGCCGAGCGCGGGTTCGTGACCTTCGCACCCCAGAACTGCTACATCGGCGAGAACCGCTTCCGTCAGGTGCTGCGCAAGGCCCAACCGCTGAAGCTCACCCTCTGGTCGTTCATTCATCGGCAGCACGAGGTCATCCTCGACTGGCTGGCGGCCCAGGAGTTTGTCGACCCGTCGCGCATGGCCTTCTACGGGCTGAGCTATGGCGGCAAGACGGCCATGCGCATCCCGCAGGTCATCGACCGCTACTGCCTGAGCATTTGCTCGGCCGACTACAACGAGTGGATCTGGAAGAACCTCTCGGCCCGATCAAGCTACAGCTACCTGTACTGGGGCGAGTACGACATGCCCGAGTTCAACCTCGGCAACACCTTCAACTACGCCGAGCTCAGTTGGCTGATGATCCCCCGCCCGTTCATGGTGGAGCGGGGCCATGATGACGGTGTCGCACCCGACGAGTGGGTGGCCTACGAGTTCGCCAAGACCCGACGCCAATACGTGAAGCTGGGCTTGGGTGACCGCACCGAGATCGAGTACTTCGATGGGCCACACACCATCCATGGCCAAGGCACCTTCGACTTCTTGCACCGTCACCTGCGCTGGCCCAAGCCCTGATTCCGAAGTCCCCATTCCGGAACACCGAGAGCCCATGAACCCCACGTCCCTCCGTCGCCGGCCCTTTCTGCGTATGACCGGCCTGGCCTGCCTGGCCACCGCCGCCGGCAGCACCACCCAAGCCGAGGACACCGCCCCCGACCTGCACATCGAGGGGTATGCCGGGCAGGTGAGCTATCCGCAGGGAGGGGAACTGACGCTGCACGTCTCCTCCAGCCAGCGGCGGTTCTCGGTGGAGATCACGCGGATGGG
>JAIXXC010000094.1 GCA_027490985.1 Verrucomicrobiales bacterium | reverse complement strand
TACACGGCCTGCGACTGCCTGGTGCACCCGTACCGCGGTGAGGGATTTGGGCTCCCGGTGCTCGAAGCGATGGCCTGTGCGTTGCCGGTGATCTGCACCGGCGGCGGCTCGACCGACGACTTCGCCACCGACGAGTTCGTCCATCGCATCCCGGCCACTCGAGAATTTGTCGGCAACGAGGTGAGCGGCATGACGCTCGACCACCGCGGCTGGTGGTTGAGCCCGGATCCCGAGGCGCTGAAGCGGGCACTGGTCGAGGCCGTACGAAAGGCCCCAGACTGGCGGGAACGGGCGATGCTCGGTGCCGAGCACGTGGCCGCCCATTGGACCTGGACGCACGCCGCTCAAACCGCCGCCCGTCTGGCGCGGGACCTGGCAGCCCGACGACAGGCGCAGGTCGGAGGCTCCAAGAACGGACCCACGAAGACCGGCAAGGCCATCACCCTGCCTGAGGTCGCCTTCCAGGGCGACCTGCTGGCGGCCCGCAAGGCCCTGCAGGCCGGGGAACCGGCCGAAGCTTGGCGGCTCGGGTGCATCGCCATCGAGGAACGGCCCTTCCACCCGGAGGGCTGGGTGTTCCTCAGCGAGGTCGCTGCGGGCATGGGCCATCGCTCCCTCGCTCGCCGCTGCGCCCAGAAGGCCGTGGCCCTCGCCCCGCACTGGAAACCCGCCAAGCGCCAACTCTCGGGCATTCCCGGCGGGACCGATAAGCCCACTGTGTCCCTGGCCGAACCACCGTTCCGCGAGGGGCTGCCGCCGCGCCTGTCGGTGTGCCTCATCGCCAAGAACGAAGAACGCTTCCTCGACGGATGCCTGAAGTCGGTGGGAGGGTTAGCCAACCAGATCGTGCTGGTCGACACCGGCTCCACCGACCGGACGGTCGAAATCGCCCGCTCCCACGGAGCCGAGGTGCACTTCCGCGCTTGGGACCATGATTTCAGCGCAGCCCGCAATGCGGCCCTGCTGCATGCGAGAGGTGATTGGATCCTCATCCTGGACGCCGACGAAGAGGTGTCCCGCGAACACCACGACGCGCTGAAGGCCCTGCTCGTGGCACCCAACACCATCGCCTATCGACTGCCTCTGGTCGACGTCGGTCGCGAAGGCGAAGGCGTGAGCCAGGTGCCCCGGTTGTTCCGGAACGCCCCCCGGCAGTTCTATGTGAGCCGGATCCATGAACAGGTCTACGCCAGCCTCGAGATCAACCGCGAGACCTGGTCCATGGAGAACCGCTTCGGCGACGCTCAGCTCATCCACCACGGCTATCAGGCCGAAGTGGTCCGGAGCCGCGACAAGGTCCAGCGCAATCTCCGACTCCTGGAACTGGCCAACGAGGAACATCCCAACGACGTCAACCTGCTCATGAATCTGGGTCTGGAGTTGTGGCGATCGGGGCAGCAGGGCCATGGCATCGACTACTACCGGCAATCCTACGAAGCGATGCTGCAATGCCCCGTTGCCGAGACGCCCCCGGAACTGCGCGAGGTACTGCTGACCCAATACGCATCGCACCTGCTGACCCTCCAACGACACGCCGATGTCGTCGCCGTCTTCAATGACAAGGCCATCCCGACCCGTGAGCGCACGGCCTCGCACTGGTTCATGCTGGGCGTGGCCCAATCGGGCCTCCAGCTTTGGGAACCGTGCGTGGCCAGCCTGCGTCAGTGCCTCGAGCTGAGAAATCGACCGGCACTGACCCCCATCCACTCCGACATCCGCCGGGCATCCCCCTCGCACTGCATGGCCCATGCGTTGCGAAGACTCGGACGCAGAGCGGAGGCGGCACAGGCCTATGAGCAGGCTCTGCAGGACGACCCTCTCAACGAGGCGGTCCGGATCGAGTTCGCGGCTTTCCAGGCCGAGGAGGGGCAGATCGTGCCGGCCCTGACGGTACTGAACGCAGGCATCCAACAGAACCCGGCCCAGGCCAAGGTCTGGGAGGCCGGCGGCGTGATTTCGTTGAAACAGCGCGACACGCTCGAGTTCGCCCTCGACTGGACCGAGGAGGCTCTCAAACACCTGCCCGACAACGCGGTACTGCAGCGTCAACGGGCGGAGACGCTTCTGCTCAACGGCCAGGTCCACGAGGCCCTGCCGCTCTGGAGCCGAGCCCCCTACGGCGACGATGCGGCGGCCACTTCGGGCCTCATCCTGTGCCGGCTCTTCGCCGGAGAATCGTTGCAGGCCCTCCCTCCCGATCGCGAGCGAGCCGTGAGTCAGGATCTGATCCGCCGCTACCGACATTCGGTGGAGCTCGGTCTCGACGGATGGGTGCATGCCTTGCATCAGCGCCTCGGGCCGCTCCATCAGGCGCTGCCTTCGGCGGCCCGCCTGATCGAACAGGTGGTGTCCGAGACCGATCCGGAACTCTGAACACTCCCGCAACCATGAACCCCACGACTTCCCCTGGCCTACGACTGCTGGCCGGAACACTGCTGCTCTTCGGCTGCTCGTCGACAAAACCCTCGCTGCCGGAGCTGGGTGCCCGATTCGAACCCAAGAACGTGTACCGCGCCATGGAGGTGCTGCCCGGCGACTTGCAACGGGTGGTGCTGATGCCGGTGACCGTGGCGACGCCCGAATTGGCGACGCTCGATCATCGCAACCAACTGGCCCGGATCCTCGAGGAGGAGCTGCGCAAGGCCCACCGCTTCGAGGTGGTCAGAGCCACCCCTGAAGAACTGCGCCGAGGCTTCGGCAAGGAGTCCTTTTCGGCCGGCGAAACCCTGCCCGCCGACCTGCTCTCCCGCATCCAGTCGGCCCACTCGGCCGACGGAGTGCTCTTTGTGCAGATCGCCAGCTACCGCCCGTTCCCGCCGGTGGCCATCGGGTGGGAGTTGCGTCTGGTGACCGCCGATCAGGGCCGCACCTTGTGGTCCCTCGACGAGACCTTCGACGCCTCGCAGGCCGAGGTGGCCCGTTCGGCTCGCGACTACTTCCGCGGCCACCACACCGGTTCGGCCGAACTGGCCGATCCACAGGCCGACCTGCGTTCCCCCACGCGGTTCTGCCGCTACACCGGCCAGGCCGTCTGGCAAACCCTGCCCCGTCGATGACTCCTCAAGTTTTCCGGACGGCATCCGATGATCTCGGTGTGGCTGGTCCTTGGGGGATAACAGGAACCATCCACGCCTGCCTAGAAAGTGAAACATCATGGATATTCAGCGCACAGGCACCCTCGACACCGTGTCGAAGGCTCATCGAAACACCTCGCGGCGGGACGTCACAGCTCCGGCCGTTGACGACCAGGACTTCTCCCAGACCGACGCCCTGCGTGGGGCCCTCGACAACCTGCCCAGCAGCCGCCCGGACAAGGTCCGCGAGGCTCGGAAGTTGGCCGAGAACGTCGAGTACCCTCCGGTCAAGACCATGCGACAGATCTCGGACCTGCTGGCGGTCAAGATGCAGGGACCTCTGGCCATGTGAGGCCTCCTTCGGTCGAACCCGGGCAACCACGATCCATCCTGGAGACACCCGTCATCCGGGCTGTCCCCCAAAAACCGATCACACCCTCGATCCCCACAGCACTTCCCTCCCCATGAGATACAACCCCAATCCCTGGCAGTCCTATCGCCAGGTCGCCACCAAGACCGCGACGCCGGGACAACTGGTCCTCATGCTGTTCGACGGAGCCCTGCGCTTCCTCGACAAGGCCCTGGTTGGCTTCGACCTCGACGACCCGCTCGAGTCCAACCTCGCGATCAACAACAACATCCTCAAGGCTCAGGAGATCATCCGGGAACTCAATGTCTCGCTGAATCTGGAGTTGGGCGGTGAGTTCGCCTCCACCATGCGCCGGCTGTACAACTACTACGATCTGCAATTGGCCCAGAGCAACCTGAAGAAGGATCCCGAAGGAGTCCGATTGGTGATCCGACTGCTCTCGGTCATCCGGGGCGCCTGGGCCGAGATGCTGGCCGGCGGTGGGGCCGATCATTCGCCCGATCAGCAGACCCGACAGGCGGCCGAACTCCAGCTGCAGGCCGCTTGAGTCTCCGTGGCCGCCCCACAGCCACCGCCCGCCAAGCGATTCCATTCACCCCCTTGATCCCGAACCGTCAACACCCCCACCCGTGAGCGCCCATCACGATCTGTTCAAGACCTACGATGAGTGGCGCGATTGGACCGTCCGTGAGGGCGAAGCCATCCGCGTATCCGACTGGCCCCGCGTGCATTCATGCCAACGGGCCAAGATGGAACTGCAGGGCCGGATCATCCGCTTCACCCAGGCGGCCCGGGCCGAAGTGTCCGGTTCAGGGCCGAGCTGGCCCGAGATCGAACACCGCCTCCGTCAGGAGGTGGCCACGCTCATCGATCTCGAGAATCGGAATGGCGAGACTCTGGCTCAGGTTCGATGCCGGGCTCTGGCCGAAGAGGCCGAGCTCGATCGGTCCAGCCGCCAACTCCGTCAGCTGAGGTCCTACGCGCCGGTGACCCGCTCGGCTTGGAGCTCCTATTCGTAGGGCTGGTTTTTCACAGCTCAAATTCCGGGCTTGTTTTGGGGCACCACCGATTCAGGGCCCGATTCGTAGACCAGCGCCGCTGCGATCCCGAGTCCGGGGCCTTTCGGGCTTCTCGGGGCCGAGCGGTTCAGGTTCGCTCCGCGAGATCCTTGGATGAATCCGCGCCGTTCCATGCCCCGGCCCCGGGAGCCGGATGATCCGGTTCAGCCAGGGAGAGTTTCAATGCGGCCGGACACAATCACGGGCACCGGCTTTACAACGCGGCGGCGGTTTTGAGAGCTTCGGGCCTCATGTCGAAACCGCTGCAGATCGCCGGACGGTCGTTTGATTCCCGGCTGTTCCTCGGAACCGGTAAGTTCCCCTCTCCGGAATCCATGCGTGAGGCCTTGAGCGCCAGCGGCACGCAGATGGTGACGGTCGCTTTGCGCCGCGCGGATCTCAGCGGCAAGAAAGACCCCTTCGCCAACATCCTCGAGTTCATCGACCCCAAGCGCTACCTCATCCTCCCCAATACCAGCGGAGCCATGAATGCGGCGGAGGCGGTTCGTCTCGCCCGTTTGGCCGCGGCGGCCGGTCTGCCCAAATGGGTCAAGCTGGAGATCCACCCTGACCCTCGATACCTCCTGCCGGACCCGGTGGAGACTTTCGAAGCGGCCAAGCAGCTCGTGGCCGAAGGATTCGTGGTCCTGCCCTACATCAATGCCGACCCCGTTCTGGCCAAGCGGTTGCAAGAGATTGGCACCGCTACGGTCATGCCCTTGGGATCACCGATTGGTTCGCATCGAGGCCTCCAGACCCGCGACCAGCTGCGGATCATCATCGAGCAGGCAACCGTGCCCATCGTGGTGGACGCCGGCATCGGAGCCCCCAGCCACGCCGCCGAGGCCATGGAACTGGGTGCCGACGCGGTGCTGGTCAACACCGCCATCGCGGTCGCGTCTAACCCGTCGCGCATGGCCGTCGCCTTCCGCGATGCGGTGAACGCCGGACGGACGGCCTATGAGTTGGGCCTGGGCGAAGCCCTCGATCAAGCGAGCCCGACCAGTCCGCTGACGGCCTTCCTCAACTGATCCGGCCATGGCCGCACCGACCGCACCGCAGTCTCCCCCTGCTGCGCCACCGGACTCCACGCCGGCCGAACCCGGCCCACTCGAAGTGCTGGCACCGGCCCTGCGTCTGGCCCGATGGTCGTCCCGTCTGGCCGCGCTGACTGATCCCCAGGTGCGTCTGGCCCAGTTGGTCGAATCCGCTCGACTGCGCCCGCCACTCCCCACGCTCGACCGTCAGGAGGCTCATCGGGTTCCGGGCTGCCTCGTGCGCACCTGGTGGATCGCCGAGTGGCGCGAAGGTCGATGCTGGTTCCGGACCGATTCGGACGCCATGACCCTCAAGTGCCTCGCGGGTGCGATCGCCGAATTGGCTTCTGGCGGCACTCCGGCCGAGATTGCTGCACTGGATTTCAGCCCCTTCGATTCGTTGGGCCTGCTGAAGCAACTGGCCGAGAACCGGCAAAGAACGATCCGGAACCTGATGAATTCGGTCCACGAGTTCGCCCGTCAATCCGCTCTCGGTCACCCTTGAGCCGTTGCCTGAGGTCATGCCCGACACCCACCCACCCACCACGCCCCCCACGATCCGTCCGGTGGCCGCGGTCCGCCTCATCGTGGGTTTCCTGGGCAAGAGACCGGGCTGGACGGCGCTGTCCATCGGACTCCTGCTGCTCAATATCGGCATCGAGTTGTCGCTGCCCCAGTTCCTGGGTGCCACCATCACCGCTCTTGGCAATCCGTCGGGCGGGCGCTCCCTCTGGCCCCTGGTCGGGGTGTTTGTCGGACTCGTCGTGCTCCGGGCCGGCGTGGGCCTGGTGCTCGGCCCCATCCGAAACCGGACGGCCCAAACCACCTTGGGCGATATTCGCGCCGCCGTGTACGACTCGCTCCAACGGCGCTCCTTCGCTTGGCATGACAACGCCCGCACCGGCGAACTGATCTCCCGCGCCGGGACCGATGTCGGCCGTCTTCAGGACCTTCTGTTCGTGTGCCTGCTCTTTGGTGTGGATGTCGCTGTCGGGCTCATCGGAACCCTGTCGCTGATCGTTGTCACCAGCCCACGCCTCGGCCTGATGACTCTGGTGGCGCTGGTTCCCACCGTGGCCACCATGGCCTGGTTTGCCGCCCAATTGCAGCCCCGGTGGCGACGCGTCCACGAGCGGCACGGAGCCATGAGCACGGTCATCCAGGAGAACATCGCCGGCGTCCGGGTGGTGAAGGCCTTTGCCCGGGAATCGGCCGAGATCACCAAGTTCCGGGCTCGGCGGGCCGAATTCCTCACGGAACTGGCCGAGGCCGTGAATTACTGGGCCGCCCGGGTTCCCTTCGCGCAATTCCTCTTCGGCTTGGCCGTTCCCCTGACCTTGTGGATGGGGAGCAGCGAGGTGCTGGAGGGATCCATCTCGCTGGGAGATCTGGCGAAGGTGCTGGTGTATCAAATGGCTCTGGGTGGACGGATCGGCGTGATCGGCCAAATCACCAACATCCTCCAGAACTCCAGCTCCGCCGCCCAGCGGGTGAGTGAATTGCTCGAGGATCCAACTCCGAAGAACGCACACCGCTCAACGGGACGGCGTTCCGACATCGAAGGGTCCATCACGTTCGACGCGGTCGGCTTCCGGTACACCTCGGAACCTTCTCTGCGAGTGGTCGATGAGTCGAAGCCGCCGGCAGAGAACCGTCCCGCCGCCCCGATGCCATCGCGCACACAAGCCCTCGAATCGGTTTCCTTCACCGTTCCCGCGGGTGCCCGGGTCGCCGTGGTGGGGCCCACCGGTTCGGGCAAGTCCACCTTGCTGGCGCTGATCGCCCGATTCTACGAGCCGACCCAGGGACGCATCCGGCTGGACGACACCGACCTCCGGGACTGGAACCGCGACACCCTGCGCCAAGGCATCGGCGTGGTTTTCCAGGAGACCTTCCTCTTCAGCGCGACGCTCGCTGAAAACATCGCCCTCGGACGACCCACGGCTTCCCGGGACGAAATCGAGACCGCAGCGCGCGCGGCCCGGGCCGAGGGATTCATCCGGGAGTTGGCCGACGGATACGACACCGTCATCGGCGAACGGGGCATCTCCCTCAGTGGCGGACAACGCCAACGCATCGCCATCGCCCGGGCGCTGCTCATTCAACCCCGGATCCTGCTCCTCGACGATGCCACCAGCGCCGTCGACCCCTCCACCGAGCAGGAGATCCGCGAAGCGATGCGCGAACTGTGCCGAGGACGCACCACATTCCTCGTGGCCCACCGTGCGGCGACCATCCGCACCGCCGATCAGATTCTCGTGCTCCAGGAGGGACGACTGGTGGCTCAGGGGCGGCACGAGTCGCTCCTGAGCGAGTGCCCGCTGTATCAGGAACTGTTCGCGAACCGGGAAGCCGAAAACCCCACGGACGATCACCCCGCGCACTGATGGCCACCCACGACGACATCGCCCTCGACGAGGAGTTCGCCCAGAGCAGCCTGCGCGGTTCCTTGCTACGCCGGCTGTTCGCCTATACCCGCCCTTATCGCCGGGCCTTGTACACCAACCTGGCGCTCACCCTCCTGGCCACCGCATCGGCCTTGGTGGGCCCCCGACTCATCCAACACGGTATCGACCACGCCCTGGCACCGATCCTCGGAAGCGGCGGCACGGCGGCGGGCGCGACTATCGCGGCGGCAGGACGGGAAATCCTGGCCTTGAGCGGACTGTATCTCGCCAACCTGCTGCTGGGATGGGGGCTGACCATCATCCAGGTCCGCACTTCCATTGAAACCGGTCAGGGAGCCATGAACGACCTGCGTCTGGCCGTCTTCGAGCACATCCAGCGCCTGTCGCTCAACTACTTCGACCGGACCCATCAAGGACGCATCATCGCTCGGGCCGATTCGGACATCGATTCGCTCGACCGAGTCCTGACCTGGGGTGCCGGTCAGGCCCTTTCAAGCCTCGTGACCCTATTGGGAGTCATCGTGCTGATGGTTCAATACGACCTCCGTCTGAGCCTGGCCGTGTGCTCGGTCCTTCCGCTGCTGGCTTGGATGACCCACTGGTTCCACCGTCGAGGGCGCGAGGCTTACCGCAGCCTGCGAGGCACCCAATCCCGCCTCATCGCCGCGATGGCCGAAAACATATCCGGCGTCCGCGTGGTTCAGGCGTTTGTGCGCGAAGCCGAGAATTTGCGCCGATTCCAAGGCCTGCACGCCGACTTCACCGAGCGCTGGGTGGCCTCGGCACGGGTCTTCCACACCTACATGCCGGCCGTCGGGTTGCTGTCGGGATTGGCCACCGCCATCGTCCTCGGCTACGGCGGGTGGCGGGTCCAGCAAGGCGGGCTGACCGTCGGCGCGCTCGCCGCCTACGTCCTTTATCTGGGCCTGTTTTTCGGCCCCATCCAGACCATGGGCGATCTCTACAACGCCGTGCTCTCAGCCGCCGCCAGTGCCGAGCGCATCTTCGCGCTGCTCGACACCGAGCCCCAAGTGAAGGACGCCACGGCTGCCACGGATCTGCCGACCCTGCGGGGCGACGTCGAGTTCGCGGGGGTTTCCTTCCGCTACGACACCACGCCCGCCGACCAGTGGATCCTCCAAGACATTCAGTTCTCGGTCCCTGCCGGAGCCACCGTGGCCCTCGTCGGCCACACCGGCTCGGGCAAGACCAGCATCATCAGCCTTCTGGCTCGTTTCTACGAACCCCAGGCTGGCCAGATCCGCGTCGACGGTCTTCCCATTGCCTCCCACACCCTCGCCTCGCTCCACCGCCAACTGGGCATGGTCACCCAGGAGAACTTCCTCTTCACCGGCACCGTGATGGAGAACCTCAAGTTCGGACGCCCGGAAGCCACCGACTCCGAAGTCCATGAGGCCGCCCAAGCCCTGGGAACCCACTCCGTCATCGAACGCCTTCCGTCCGGCTACCACACCGAAGTCCGCGAACGCGGTGGCAACTTCAGCGCCGGAGAGCGGCAACTCATCACCATCACCCGCGCCATGGTGGCCGCACCGCGCATCCTCATCTTCGACGAAGCGACCAGTGCGGTGGACCCTCAGACCGAGCGCCTCATCCAAGAGGCCTTGCGAACCCTCTTCCAGCGCCGCACCAGCCTCGTCATCGCCCACCGCCTCAGCACCGTGCGCAACGCCGACCTGCTCCTCGTACTCGATCATGGCCGGATCGTCGAACGCGGCACCCACGACAGCCTCCTCGCCCAAAACGGCATCTACGCCCGAATGCACGCCGAATTCGTCCGCGGCTGACCCCCAACGCCCAACCCCAAGCCCCAGCCGCCGGGCTTCGAACCCGCCCCCAACGTGCCCCCGATGCGCCCCCGATCGGAGCCTGTCCCCCTTCTCCGAAAACTGCGCCCTTGAATCCGCGGGTTTTGAGCGGAAACTCCGCCTCTCTTATTTATGGCACACGTGAAGTTGCACATCCCCGGACCGGTCGAGGTGAGCGCCAAGACCTTTCAAGCCATGACCCAGCCCATGATCGGGCACCGCGGTCAGGGCTTCAAAGACCTCTACGGCCGCATCCAGCCGCAGCTTCAAACCCTGCTGTCCACCCGCCAGCGCGCGTACCTCTCCACCTCCAGCGCCTGGGGTGTGATGGAGGGGGCCCTGACCAACCTCTGCTCCAAGAAGGTCCTCAACTGCATGTGCGGAGCCTTCTCCGACAAGTGGTTCGACGTGGCCAAGAAGCTCGGCAAAGACGCCGAAGCCCTCCAGGTGCCCTGGGGTTCGCCCATCCGCGCCGAACAGATCGACGCCCGCCTGGCGACCGGCCAATTCGATGCGCTGACGCTCATCCACAACGAGACCAGCACCGGCACCATGAGCCCGCTGGATGAGATCGCCGCCCTCAAGCGCAAGTACCCCGACGTGATGTTCATCGTCGACGCGGTCAGCTCGCTCACGGCCGTCCCGCACCGCTTCGACGACCTCGGCATCGACATCCTCCTGGCCGGCACCCAAAAGGCCTTCGCCCTGCCCCCGGGCCTGGCCGTGTTCGTCGCCTCCCCGGCCGCGCTCGCCAAGGCCGCCACCCTCAAGACCCGCGGCTACTACTTCGACCTCCTCGAGTTCGAGAAGAACGCCGCCGACAACATGACCCCCAGCACCCCGGCCATCCCGCTCATCTACGCGCTGGAATCCAAGCTCGGGGAGTTCTTCGCCGAGGGGCTCGAGGCCCGTTACGCCCGTCATTCCCAGACCAACCAGATGCTCAAGGATTGGGCCGCCCGTCAGGGATTCACGCTGTTCCCCGAGGCCGGCTTCGAATCCAAGACCCTGGTCTGCGTGAACAACGGCGCCAAACCCGGAGGCCGTGTCATCGACGTGGCCACCTTCCAGAAGCGCATCAAGGACCACGGCATCCTCATCGACGGCGGCTACGGCAAGATCAAGGGCACCACCTTCCGCATCTCCAACATGGGCGACGAAACCCCGGAAACCATCGGCGCCCTGATCGGCATCCTCGACACCGCCATCGCCGGGCTTTGAGCCTCGACACGGCCCTTCCGTCCCGAGTGCAACCGCACGACAATCCAGGACAAGCCTCCGACAACGGCGTTCCTTGCCGCTCCCCGGAGGGGGCGGTAGGTTCGGCGTCGATGTCCGAGGCCTGCCCCGTTGTCCATTGCGCTCCCGATCGCTGCGCGACACCGGCGGTGTGCCCGCTCAATCGCGTGAGGGCCGGCACCACCGTGGTCGTCAAGCAACTGACGGCCTCGCCCGACATGAATCGCCGGCTCCGGGAAATGGGGTTCGGCGAAGAGCAACGGGTCAAGGTGTTGAGTCTGGCCAACAACCTGTTGTGTCAGGTGTGCAATGCCCGACTCGGGCTGAGCGACCGCTTGGCCGAGACCATCCTCGTTCAACCCCTCGCCCCCTCCGGTCCCGTGCGCTTGGCGGCCTGAAGCGCCTTCACGGCCAAGGCCGGGGGGGAAAACCGGCCAATTCCCCGGCTCATCCCCGCGATCGAACCTCCGGGCTCCCGGGCAAGCCACCGACAAACCGCAGCAACTCTCCGACAACGGCCCGCCTTGCCCCCGGTCGGGTTCCGTCCCTACTGTGGCGCCCCTGCACACACCATGCGCCCCCTGTCCTCATTGACTCCCGGCGAACGGGCGGTGGTCGCCCGGATCGACATCCCGCCCGACCAACGGGGTCGCCTTCTGGAGATGGGCCTGCTCCCAGGCACCTCCCTCGAATTGGTGCGCTTCGCCCCGCTCGGGGATCCCGTCGAGATCAAGCTGCGGAACTACCATCTGTCCCTCCGCAAGCTGGAGGCCGACAAAATCCTCGTCCGCTGACACGATGAAGACCTTCACCGTCGTCCTGACCGGCAACCCGAACTGCGGCAAGACCACGCTGTTCAATGCGCTGACAGGCCTTCGGGCCCGCGTGGGCAACTACGCCGGGGTCACCGTGGAGCGGAAAGAAGGCGCCCTCACCGGGGCCGAGGCCCTGCACCCGGTCACGGTCCTCGATCTGCCCGGCACCTACTCGCTGAGTCCGCAGTCTCCCGACGAGCAGATCGCCCGCGACATCCTCTTCCAACGGCTGCCCGAAGTGCCGGCACCCGACCTGGTCGTGGTGGTGGCCGACGCCTCCAACCTCCAGCGCAACCTCTACTTCGCCACCCAGGTCATCGAACTGGGGCATCCGACGCTGTTGGTCCTCAACATGATCGACGTGGCCCGCGAGCAAGGGCACGAGATCGACACCGAGGCGTTGTCCAAGGCGCTGGGTGTTCCGGTCATCCCCATGGTGGCCAGCGAAGGCGAAGGCCTCGACGCACTCCGGCAGACTCTCCGCACTCTGGCGAGGACCCCCGGGACCCGGCACGTCATTCCCCGGGAGTTCAATGAACTGCCCGAAGCCTTCGGCCGTGAGGCTCAGGCCCTCGAGACCGCCCTGGAGAGCCATTTCCCCCATCGATCCCGCCTGGCCGCGGCCGAGGCACTGCTGCTACTGAGCGATGAGCGGGCCCTCGCCACCGACAAGACCAGCGCCGAGGGGACGGCCGCCGGCGGCCGGTATCCCCAGAGCCTGATCGACCAGGTCCAGGCGGCCCGCCAACGCCTCGAGACCGCCGGCGTCGATTGGCGCAGCGCGGCCATCGAGGCCCGCTACGCCCGACTGTTCGCCATCGAGCAGCATGTCACCCGCGAAACCGCCCCGCCGGGCGAACTGCTCTCCGATCGGATCGACCGCGTCGTGACCCACCGGGTCTGGGGGTTGCTCCTCTTCGTGGCCGTGATGGGGTTGATGTTCCAGTCCATCTTCTGGCTGGCCAAGTATCCGATGGATGGCATCGAGGCTGCCGTCGACGCCCTGGCCCAGTGGGTGGGCTCCAGCATGCCTCCGGGCGACCTCAACGACCTGATCACCCGCGGGGCCATCGCCGGCGTGGGGTCGGTGGTGATCTTCCTGCCCCAGATCTGCCTGCTCTTCCTCTTCATCGGGCTGCTCGAAGACACGGGCTACATGTCGCGGGCCGCATTCCTGATGGACCGCCTGATGAGCCGGGTGGGCCTGCACGGCAAGAGCTTCATCCCGATGCTGTCGTCGTTCGCCTGTGCCATTCCAGGCATCATGGCCACCCGGACCATCGAGACCCGGGCCGATCGCCTGGCCACGATCCTCGTCGCCCCCCTGATGAGCTGCTCGGCCCGCCTTCCGGTGTACACGGTGCTCATCGCCGCCTGCATCCCGCAACGCAACGGCTGGCCCGGCCTGACCCTCCTGATGATGTACCTGCTGGGCATCGCCGGCGCACTCGGCATGGCCTGGATCTTCAAGAAGACCCTCCTCAGGGGCGAACCGCCCATGCTCATCCTCGAATTGCCCCCGTACAAACGCCCCATGCTCGGCGCGGTGCTGCGGCAAATGTGGGACCGCTCCAAGCTCTTCCTGCGCCGGGCCGGCACGGTGATCCTGGGCATCAACATCCTCCTGTGGTTTCTGGCCACCTATCCTCGCTCCAGCGAACTGGACGAGCAGTTCAGCCAACGCCGAGCCCAGTGGAAACACTCGGTCTCCACCCCTCCGACCGCTGCGGAGACCGAAGCCGGACTGCAACTGGACCATGAAGAAGCCGGCGAGAAACTGCGGCAGTCCTTCGCCGGTCGGTTGGGGCGTGCCATCGAGCCCGTCCTCAAGCCGCTGGGGTTCGATTGGAAGATCGGCATCGGCATCGTCACGTCCTTCGCGGCGCGGGAGGTCTTTGTGAGCACTCTTTCCGTGGTGTACAACGTCGGGGGTGACGGCGAGAACACCGCCAGCCTGGCCGAGGTGATGAAATCCGAACGTCGCTCCGATGGCCGGGCGATGTACACGCCCCTGACCGGGGTCACCCTCATGGTGTTCTACGTCTTCGCCATGCAATGCGTGAGCACCGTGGCCGTGGTGCGCCGCGAGACCAACTCCTGGAAGTGGCCCCTGTTCCAGACCGTGTACATGACCTCGCTGGCCTGGATCCTCGCCTTCCTGACCTACCAGACCGGAACGCGCCTGGGCTTCTGATCAGGGGCGGCGTCCGGTCGGGACGATCAGGCCCGAGTCCCATCGGGCCCCCAGGGCCGCGAGGGCACGAGCCCGGTGGCTGAGACGGTTCTTCACATCGACCCCCAATTCGGCGAACGGGCGATCGAACCCCTCGGGCACGAAGAGCGGGTCGTAGCCGAACCCGCCGGCCCCGGAAGGCTGGTCGAGCAACCTTCCGTCGCACGTCCCGTCAAACTCCAGCGTCGCCGAGGCCATGGCGGCCGCATCGGCTCCGGCCAACACCGGCGTCAGAGCAAGGGCGCAACGGAATCGGGCCGTCCGCAGCACCGGAGCCACCCCCGCCATGAGGCGCAGGAGTTTGGCGTTGTTCTCGCCATCGGGCGAATTGCCGGGCCGACCGGTGTCGAGCGCGGCAAACCGGGCGGAGTGGACTCCCGGCGCCCCCTTCAAGGCGTCGACTTCGAGGCCCGAGTCATCGGCCAACACCCACTGCACCCCCAGGTTGCAGACCTCCATCGCCAGATAGGTGGCCCAGGTCAGCGCCTTGATCCGGGCGTTCTCACGGAAGGTGCTTCCGGTTTCCTCGGGCTCGAGCCGGACCGGGGCGTCCCGCTGCGAGAGGATCAACCGACCCGGCCCACCCAACACCATCCGGATCTCCTCCACCTTGTGGGCGTTGCCCGTCGCGATGAACACGGTCGTCATGGCCGGCATTGAAGCCCGAAAAGGCCGACCGGTCGCGCCGGAAACGTGGGAAACGAACTGGCGACCCGTCAACCCGATCGGGGAACCCGAGCCAGCAAGCCGTGCTCACCGGCCACCGTCATCACCTCGTGCAAGGTGTATTTCTTCACCAACCCCAGCAGCCGGGAGAGCCGCTGATGATCGGCCCGGGTGTCCAATCTCAGGCTCCAATCGGATTGATCGGTGTCCTGCACCACATCGACCCGACGGCAATTCGGCAAGTCCCCACGCCGCATGAGGGTGGTGGGATCGGCAAAATCGGTCCACTTGGAGGCGGTCAGAAAGGATTCCAAGAGGTTTTCGACACTGGTGACCTCCACCTCCATTCCGGCCGGGTACGACCGCTTCATCCGATTGCCGACGTAGGCCCGCGGATCGGCCAGTTGCAGGTAACGGCTCATCATTTGGACGAGCAACACCGGATCGATGAGCGGACTGTCGGATTTGAGGATCACCACGCTGCGGAAGCCGTGGTTCCGGGCCGCCCTCATGCAATTGCCGAGGGCGTCATCCCGGTCGCCGACATAGCAGTGGACGCCCCGACGCCCACACAGGTCGATGACCGGCCGGTTCTCCTTGAGCTCGGTGGTCACCACCACGCAATCGCCGCGGTTGAAGGCGACCAGCACCCGATCGAGCTGGTGCTCGAGATAGGATTTGCCCGCCACCTCGAGCTGCATGAGGCCGGGCTCGGTGCCGGTGGAAGCGCAGGCCTGGATCAAGACCCCGACCGGCTCCATCCGGAACCGGCGAACGCCGAGGCCGAGGAGCTTCCGCAGGATTTGTCGACAGGCGTTGAACACAAGTTGGAGACCGCCGCCCAGCGACCGGGACGAGGCCGCGCAAGCGATCCTCATGAAATTCGATGGCCGTTTTGAGGTTGGTAAAACGGTGTTACAACCTCTGGGGTGTTACAAAAAAAGAGGATCTGACGGGTCTGGCAATGAAAAAAGCAACTAAAAGCGCCCTGTTGCGCCGTGTTTCACGGCCCTTCAGGCCGTGTTGGACCCCTGTCATCGATGATGAACTCTGACCGTGGTCCTCTCCTTAGCCGATTTCGGTCATCGCGTTCGCTCCCTGCGGCGCGCCCAAGGACTCACCCAGGAACAGTTGGCGGAGGCGGCCGACCTGAATCCCCGGACGGTCCAGAAGATCGAGGCCGGCAAGATCAACATCGTGCTCACCACCTTGCTGCGACTCCAAACGGCCCTCCGATGCTCCGTAGGGGATCTTTTCGACGAGGAAGCCGTCCTGGTGATGCACGAACCCCGGCCATCCCCCCAGTCCGACCCGGCCGATCCGGGCCATGGACCCGAGACGAAGGAAGCGCCGCCGGTCCGATACCGCTGGGCCCGCCGCAACGGTCTCGGCTGAACCCACACACGCCGCACCCGGCACCGACCTCGCGCGCCCAATTCCTTCGCGGCGCGGCTTGCCCATCGACGGGGAGTTGTGCCATCCATCCCCGCAATGAATTCCGGAGTGCCCGCCTTGAATGCCGCCGTGCAGGAGGCCAGCGCCTTCCTGCCCACCCTGATGACGGAGATCAACCGCTGCGTCGTCGGTCAGAAGTACCTCGTCGAGCGCCTGGTGATCGGACTCCTGGCCAATGGCCACGTCCTGCTCGAAGGCGTCCCCGGCCTGGCCAAGACCCTTTCGGTCAAGACGCTGGCCACGGCCATGCACGTGAAGTTCTCCCGGCTCCAGTTCACGCCCGACATGCTCCCCGCCGATGTCGTCGGCACCCAGATCTACAACCCGGCTGGCGGCTTCACCACGCGCAAGGGCCCGGTCTTCGCCAACCTGGTGCTCGCCGACGAAATCAACCGCGCCCCGGCCAAGGTGCAGTCGGCCCTGCTGGAAGCCATGCAGGAACGGCAGGTGACCATCGGTGACCAGACCTACAAGCTGCCCGAGCCGTTCCTGGTGCTCGCCACCCAGAACCCCATCGAACAGGAGGGCACCTACACGCTGCCCGAGGCCCAGGTCGACCGCTTCATGCTCAAGCTCAAGGTGGGTTACCCCTCCCGCGAGGAGGAGCGTCAGATCCTCGACCTGATGGGACGCACCTCGGGCCACCCCACGGTGGAGCCCGTGATCGAGCCGGCGACGATCCTCAAGGCACGGCAGGTCATCAACGAGCTCTACATCGACGACAAGGTCAAAGACTACATCGTCGACGTGGTCTGCGCGACCCGCGACCCCGAAGCCTACAAGCTGAAGCTCAAAGACCTCATCCAGATGGGAGCCAGCCCCCGGGCGACCATCGCACTCACGCTCGCCGCCAAAGCCCACGCCTTCCTGCGCGGCCGCGGCTATGTGACCCCCCAGGACGTGAAGAGCATCGGCATGGATGTCCTGCGCCACCGCATCACGCTGACCTACGAGGCCGAGGCCGAGGAGAAGACCTCCGAAGACATCGTGCAGCGGCTCTTCGACGAACTGCCGGTGCCCTGAGCGTCTGCCAGCCCATCGGCTCCATGCAGCTCCCCCTGTGCGTCGTGGACGCGTTCACCCGCGAGCGGTTCCGCGGCAACCCGGCCGCGGTGTGCCTGCCGGGCGACACCGTCTCCGCATCCTGGATGCAGTCGGTGGCCTCCGAGTTGAACCTGTCGGAGACGGCCTTTGCGACCCGCTCGGGGGCCGGTCGGTGGCAACTGCGCTGGTTCACCCCCCGCACCGAAGTCGACCTCTGCGGCCACGCCACCCTGGCCACCGCTCACGCCCTGTGGGAATCGGGATGCGAACCCCTCTCTCAAACCCTCCGCTTTGAAACGCGCAGTGGGGTGCTCGAATGCCACCGGGAAGACGGCCCGACCGAAAGCGCCCGCATCGTCATGGATTTTCCGGCCCAGCCGGCCCAGGCCACTGCCCCGCCTCCCGGGCTCCAGGAGGCCCTCGGAGCCGGTGCGGTCTGGGTGGGACGCAGTCGCGAAGACCTGCTGGTCGAGGTGGCCACCGCCGAAGCGGTCCGTTCCCTGAAACCCGACTTCCAGGCCCTGGCGCCATTCCCCGTGCGCGGCATCATCGTGACCGCCCGGTCCGACCGGCCGGAGGCCGACTTCGTCAGCCGTTTCTTCGCGCCCGCCGTCGGAATCGATGAAGACCCGGTCACCGGCTCGGCCCATTGCACCCTCGCCTGTCATTGGGCCGACCGGCTGGGGCGCACCACCCTGACCGGGTATCAAGCCAGCGCCCGAGGCGGCACGGTCGGGGTCGAATTGCGGGGCCTCCGGGTGCGCCTGCTGGGCCATGCCATCACCGCCTGGCGCGGTCAGTGGTCGGGACCCGTGGGCTGATCCGCAGCGATCCAGAGCAATCCGCAGCGGTCCGATCGGGCCACGCACCCGGGCATCGGCCAACCTGGGCACGGGTCTCACTCGACCTTGCGACTGCCGATCCACATCACGTCGCCCTGGGCCTCGCTGACGGCCAGGTCGGTGACGCCATCGCCGTTCCAATCCGCGGCCACGACGTCCCGGGGTTCACCGAGCAATCGGAATCCCAACTCACCCGAGGGGACGGCCTCGAAGGATCCCTCGCCCCGCCCGAAGAGAAACACGGCCTCACCGGCATCGTCCCGAGGTCCCCGGAACCCATGGCCCGCGAACCCCATGGCCACGAAGAGATCCCGCCGCCCGTCGCCGTTGAAATCACCCGAGGCCATGGCGCGGATCGGACCCAACTGGGCGGCATCGGGCAGCGCCCGCGCCTCGAACCCGTCTCCCCGGCGAAGCAGCACCACCGAGGTCAGCCATCGGGCCGAGACCCGCGCGGAGGGGAGCCCCTCCAGAATGCCTTCGACCGTGGCCAGCGCGTAGGCTCGATGCGTGGTGAATCGGGCGGCGATGGCCGGAAACAAGGGCCCGATCTCCTGGAGACCGCGCACGGGCAGGATGCGCCCGTCGGGAGCGCGATAGGCTTCGAGGCACCCCGTGGTCCCGTCTTGATTCCAAGCCCCGTGGAAGAGGTGGAACTCGCGCACCGGACCGGCCGGCGATCGCGGCGCCCCGACCATCAAGGGCAGCGATCCATTGAGGCCCCAGTTCCCGAGCACCAGATCCTCGCGACCATCGCCATCGAAATCAGCGACTTCCAGACTCTGCCACAGGCCGGTCCACTGACTCAGGGGCACCGGGGCCTCACCGGGGGCGCTCACCAGCGGATCCACCGCTTCAAACCGTTCACCGCGCGCGCGGAACCACCGTGGGGCTCCCCAGTCGGACACGCTCACCCACTCGGCTCCGGGCCCGGATGACGCAGACAGGAAGCGCACCGCGGTCACCGGCCCCACCGAGGCCGAGAACACCGATCGGTAGCCCTCACCCACGCGCCGCAGCCACTGGGTGGGGGCCGCCACAGGAAACCCGCCCGGCAGGGGCGCCCCACCGAGGACGATCTCGGAGGGCATGCCGGCGGCGTCACCGGCGATGGCCGCCACGGCGAAGTGACCCGTGGCCACCAACTGAGACCGACCCGAGGCGTTTGAAACCCAGTCCACCCGCCCGGTGGCACCCAGGCCCGATGTCCCTGCCGGCCCCGATCCGCCCAGGGTTCCATTCCGGTGAACCCTCAAGACCCCGCCCCCTCCCGAGACGAGCGAGGCCTCCGGAGAGGCAATTCCAGCGGGGCGGGTTGCCGCCTGGCCCCAGGGCACACGGACCGGCAGACCTCCTTCGCCCACACCGCCGACCCAAACCCCGCGGGCAGCCGGACCGGAGCGGTCCAGAGCCAAGGGGAGCCCGGGCCTCATCCAGCGCCGGGGCAGCGACGGCTGCAAGTCCCGCTCGCCCCCGTCACCCGCAGGCGCCCCCTCGGAGCCGGCGATCCCCCGATGAACCACAAAGCGCCAGCGGGACTGGAACCGGGAACCCACCGTGTTGGTCACCCCGGCCGGCGACGGCGAGTCAGCGGCCGGGCCCGGAGCCGGCTCCTGCACCCGGAGCGTCGTCCCGCTCGCGGCGAGACCGTCATGGACCGTCACCCGCCCGGAGGGCCAGCGCACCTCGAGCCGGCCGGAACCGGGACCCGGTGCGGCGAAGGTCTTTCCGGGGGCATCGCCCGACAAATACCGTCCGCCGGCCACGATCTGGGCCAGTTGGATCGGCACCGTGTTCGAACCCCCGGTCCAGGCGAATCGCAAAACCGCACCGATCGCCTGCGTGTTGGGAGCCTGTCCCTGAAGCACCACCGATACCCGGCCACCCTGGGCCTCGTTGCGATACAGTCCGGCCGGGGCGTTGAAGTGATTCACCACCACGTCGAGGTCTCCATCGTTGTCGAGATCCCCGAGGGCCAGGCCGTGGCTGACCCCCTCGAACTCGAATCCCCAGGCGACCCCCGAATCTTCCATCACCGGGAGTCGATCCATCCCGGAGGCGCCGCGATTGCGGAAGGCCCGCAGCGGCGCCGGCAGGCGCGGGAACCGCTGACGTTCCCGGAAGAGCTGGGCATCGGTCCTGAGGCCGGTACGCCGGTAGGCCTTCAGTTGCTCGGCGATGTCGAGATCCCGGGAACCCCGCTCCTGGCCGGCGGTGACCAGCAGGTCGGGAAATCCGTCGAGATCCACGTCGAGGAAGGCGGGGGTCCACGACCAATCGGTGGCGGAGATCCCGGCCAAGGCGGCCATCTCGGCGAACGAGCCATCCGGACGCTGCAGGAACAGGGTGTTGGCGTCGTGCTGGGTCCGGGCCAGTGGATCGGCCGGATCCACGGCCACCGTGGGAGACCCATCCAGCAGGGTCAACCGACGCACAGGGTCCGGACTGAGCATGTCGAGCACCGTGAAATCCCACCGACCGTCCTGGTTCAGGTCCGCGAAATCCACCCCCATCGAGAAGAGGCTCGTGTGCCTGAGCAGACCCGGCGCAGCCTCCCGGAACCGCAGCTTCCCGCCGGCGCTCTCGTTGAACCACAGCCGGTCGGGCGACTGGAAATCGTTGCAGACGTACAAGTCGGGTTTGCCGTCACCGTTGAGATCGCAGAACTGGGCCGCCAGCCCCCACTCGTAGGGCGGGTGCCGCAGCGGGGTGCCCGCGGCGTCCACAAACGCCCCTTCGGTCCACGGGACGGCCACCCAACCGGTGCCGCGATCGTTGCGGTAAAGCACATCGGGCTCTCCGAGTTCTTCGATGCCGCCCGAGGCGTTGACCTCGAAGCGGTGGGTGAGGTCGGGAGCGGAGGTCGGCCGACCATCGAGCGTGGCCACCACGGTCCGGTCGCCTTCCCGTCGGAACGTGGCCCGCGCGTTGGGCATGTCCATGAGGGCCTTCTGGCGATAGTTGCAGACGTAGAGGTCGACCCATCCATCGCCGTCCACATCGGCCAGCGCCAGCGAATGCCCTCCGCGGGCCGAGACCTGCGGAAACGGTCGGAGACGAAACGATCCGTGGCCGTCGTTGATGAGGATGCGCACGCCGTCGGCGTGGGTGTTCAGCACCAGATCCACCCGTCCATCCCCGGTCACATCGGCGGCGGCCACTCCGGTCACATCGCCCCCCAGGGCTTCGATCCGCTGCGCAAACGCCTTTTCGGTGATGTCCTCGAAGCGCCAGTCGCCCCGGTTGCGCCACAATGACGAGCGCCCACCGGCCGCGCCGAACAGCACATCCAATCGACCGTCGGCATCCACATCGACCAACGTGACCCCGGACCCGTCGAGCAGCAGTTGGTTGGTGAGGTGACGTGAGGCCGGCACCGTGTTGGAGAAGGTCACCCCCGTTCGGAGCGGCTCGAGCCGTTCGAAACCCACCCGACGCGACGAGGCTTCCGTGGCGAGCACCCGGGCCACCAGGATCAGACTCAGGATCAGGCAGCCCCATCGGGCCCTCCACGGGTCCATGACATCTGCACACCGAAGCTCTGGCCGAGGATTCATGCCTGCTGGAAACGGGATTGGGCCGCGACACTGGCACCCGCCCTCCCTCGAGCCAAGCCTCCGGATGGCCTCCGGGGGGGAGTTGGCCCAGGTCTTGGCCCGGATCGCCCATCCGCCCCCTTCGCACCGGCTCGCACGCCCCATTTTGTGAATCTCGGGGTTGGGTTCGAGCGATTCCGCGGATAATCTCGAACTCGAAATCCATGAGCACCCTCGGAATCGGCATCATCGGCTGCGGCGGGATCACGCTGCAGAACCACCTTCCCGGTCTGGCCCTCTGTCCCGATGTCCGGGTCGCGGCCCTGTGCGACAGCGATGCGGCCACCCTCGAGCGGGCCCGGACCGCCACGGGCTGCACCGTCACCACCACCGACTACACCGAGCTGCTGGCCCGCGACGACGTCCACGCCATCATCATCGCCACGCCCAACCTGCTGCACTTCCCCATCGCCATGGCGGCCATCGCGGCCGGCAAGCACATCCTCTGCGAGAAGCCCATCGCCATGACCGCCGAGGAGGCGCGCACGATGGCCCGGGCGGCCGATGCCGCCGGCCTCCGCCACATGACGGCCTTCACCTACCGCTTCGTGCCGGCCATGCGCTACCTGCGCCACCTCATCGACCAGGGCGATCTCGGGGAGCCGCGCCATTACCGCTCCTGCCGACTGCAGGACTGGGGCACCCGCAACCTGGGCTGGCGCATGGTCAAGAAGCTCGCCGGCACCGGAGAGCTGGGCGACATGCTCAGCCACCGCATCAACTTCGCCCACCACCTGATCGGGCCCATGAAGCGCATGGTGGCCCACGTCAAGAACCTCACCCCGATCCGCGACGGCAAGCCCAACGACACCGACGACTGGGTAGGCATCCTGGCCGACTTCCACAATGGCGCCACCGGCGTCTTGGAGAGCTCGAAACTGGCCAGCGGTCGTAACGAAAGCTGGCGCAGCCTCGATTACGTGGAAATCAATGGCAGCGAGGCCAGTTTCGAATTCACCACCGGCAAGTGGAACGAATTGCAATGCGGCAAGCTGGGCGGTCCCGGCATGGCCCCCTTGTCGGTGCCCCGCGAATTCTGGGTGTGGCCCGGTTCCCCGCGCGATCCGCAGGTGGGCGATCCGCTGGTGGCCTTCCGGTACGACCAGGCCGTGGAGTTCATCCACGCCATCCGCGAGCAGCGCCCCTGTGCGGTGACCTTCCACGATGGCGCCCAGACCCAGGCCGTCATGGATGCGGCCCTGCATTCGGCGGCCACCGGTTCGTGGGTCGACCTCTAACCGCCAGCCTCCCGTGACCCCGGCCGAGGCCCTCGAATACCTGCACGGGTTGAGCCAATTCGGGTTCCAACCCGGCCTGGATTCGACGCGGAGGCTGGCGGAGGCGGTCGGCAATCCGCAAGACCGGCTGCGCTTCATCCATGTGGCCGGCACCAACGGGAAGGGCTCGACCTGCGCCTTCCTCGAAAGCGCCTACCGGACCGCCGGATTCCGGACCGGTCTCTACACGTCGCCGCACCTCGTGCGCTTCGGCGAACGCATCCAGATCGGTCGACAACCCCTGCCCGACGACACCCTGGCCCGCCTCGTCTCGGAACTGCGGGAGCGGTTGCCCTCGGACCTGCAGCCGACGTTCTTCGAGTTCACCACGGTGCTGGCCCTCATGGCCTTCGCCGAGCAGGCCGTGGACCTGGTGATCTGGGAGACCGGTCTGGGCGGGCGCCTCGACGCCACCAACATCGTCACGCCCCTGGCCTCGGTCATCACCTCCATCGGCCTCGACCACATGCAGGTGCTGGGCGGCACCGTGGGCGAGATCGCCGCCGAGAAGGCCGGGATCATCAAACCCGGGGTTCCGGTCGTGACCTCGGTGGACCGCGCCGAGGCCCTGGCCGTGATCCAATACCGGGCCCGTGAACTCGATTCCCACTGTGTGGTGGTCGATGCCGCCGCCGTCGGGCGCATGGGCCTCCCGGTGTCGTTGCACGGCCCCCATCAACGCATCAACGCCACCGCGGCCGTGGTGACGGTGCGACTCCTCCGGGCGTTCCTGCCGGTCTCCGACGAACACCTCGCACACGCTCTGGCCCACACCGTGTGGGCCGGCCGCATGCAGACCTTCCGGCGCGGTGAGCAGACCTGGCTGTTGGATGGAGCCCACAATGCCGACGGCGTGGCCGCCTTCCGACGGGCGCTGGGCGAGTGCTTTCCCGAGCGACACCCGGTTCTGGTGCTGGGCATGCTGCGCGACAAGGCGTGGCGCGAGATGGCGGCCCACCTCGCCCCGGCGGCCTCGCGTCTGGTGATCGCCCCGGTCTCCAGCCCGCGTACCGTGTCGCCCGAAGAAGTCCGCGAAGCGCTGCTCGAGGCCCGCTGCGGACGCGCCGTCCGCCTGTGCAACACGGTCGAAGAGGCCTTGCGCGCCGTGGCCCGCGAACCCTTCGTGGCCGTGACCGGCTCGCTGTACTTCATCGGCGAAGTGCTCGAACGCCTGGGCCTCGAAGACTCCGGCCCCGGAGACCAGCGGCGGCTCAACGAGTGGGGGCCGGCCGATCGGCGGACGGCGGCCCCGCCAGAATCAGGCTGAATCCGATGTTGCTGCTGCGGAAGTCGGGCACGCTCCGACCGCGATAGGCCGAGCGGCAACAGCGGGCCGCATCGCTCCAGCCACCGCCCCGGTACACCCGGAACGTGCCGAAGGCCGGACCGGCCGGATGACTCACCGACTCGAAGGGATACTGGCCGTACCAGTCGAGGCACCACTTGCCCACATTGCCGTGCATGTCGTGCAAGCCCCAGGCGTTGGGTGCCTTGCCCCCCACCGGATGGGTGCGTTTGTCGGAATTCTGCTGGTACCATCCGACCGAATCGATGGGCCCATGGAACTCACCGGGTTTGCGGACTCGGCAGGCGTATTCCCACTGGGCCTCGGTCGGCAGGTCCCATTGCCATCCCGAGGCGATGAGTCCGGCCCGCTGGTGGAATTCGGTCAGCTTGCGGGCGAACTCACGGGCTTCTTCCCAATTCACCTGCTCGACCGGCAGATCGCCTCCGCGGAACCGACTGGGGTTGTCGGGCATCAGCACCGACCATTGATCCTGGGTGCAGGGTGTTTCCGCGAAAAAGAATCCTTCGTCGAAACTGACGCTGTGAAGCACCTCATCGGGTTCGCGCCCCGGCTCATTGACCGGACTGCCCATCCGGAACCGCCCCGGCGGCACCCAGCGCACCGGCAGAGTCACCGCAGGATTGTCGGCCGACAGCGGGAACGCTTTGCGCGAGCCGGGCTTGCCCCGGTAGGTGGTCAGCACCTCCCCCAGGCCATTGAGGAAGCGGTATTCGGGTTCCTGTTCGACATGGTGGATGACCCGGCGGTGATCAGCCGAGTCTGAAGGATACCGAATGGGCTCCTCGTTCAGGGTTCCGGACACCGGACGCGGGCCTGGCTCCGGAAGCGGGCCGCCCTCGTTCGCGGGCGGGTCTTCCACGGTTTCGTCCCACTCACGGGTCACGGTCCGCGCCACCTCGAAGAACGACTCCCGCAGGGATTCATGATCTTCCCGATAACCGAAGCCGAAGTAGCGATGGACCTCGAGCAATCCCCGATCCGTCGCGCCCTCCGCCAGATCGACCAATCGCTGCGCGGCGGGAGTTTGAGCCAATTCCGGACAATCGGCCATCCATTGGCGGATCCTCGAGGCCACCGGAGCCACTTCGGCGCCGATCTTGGTGAGTTGTTCCTCGCGCAAGGCCTGCAAGAACGCCCGCAACTTCTCGGCATGGCGCTGGAAATCGCCGTCGGCGGCGGCCTTCAGGAGCAGGATCCGACCCGAGAGCGGCAACCACCGCAAACCATGCAACGCCGGGTCGGCTTCGTCTTGTGCCATGCGAAATTTGGCCGCCTGGAATTGGGCCTCGGCCAGATCGCCATCCAGATCCAACGCCTCGCCGGTGTAAGTCACCGCATCCAGCAACCGGCGATCCTGTTCGCCACTCTCCTTCACATAGGCCGCCCATCCCGCCCCCAACAGAGCCCGGGCGGCATCCAGACGGTATTCGGTGCGCGCGTAGCGGGCCGCCATGAGGAACGACTGCTCCGCCTCGGCCGGGTTGATGAGCCCCGGGTCGGTGTTGTCGTCGGAACCCAGCAGCACCAACGCCCGGAGCAGGTGGATGCGCCAGACCAGCCTTCCGGCCGCCATCAGCCCCGGACCGGTGTCCAGTGCCCGGCCCAACGCCTCGAGACTTTCGGGAAAACGGCGTTCCCCAAAGGCCTCGCGCGCCACCTGGAACTGCCGGACCGCCTCCATCTGGGCTTGGGATCGAGCCTCGGCCATGAGTTCGTCGAGCGGAACCAGCATGCCTCCCATGGAGGCCAGGACTTCACCGTGACTCCAGGTGAAGGCCGGCGAGAGACGCAAGCCCGTGGGATCCAGGAGGCTGTTGGACGGATGAACCAGCGTTCGCAGGATCTCTTCCAACGATTCGACCGATCCGATGAGTCGCAATGTGGACTCGGGCAACCCCGCCGCCATGGCGCGCACCACGGCCGCCGCCCCGTCGCCCGCCACCCGGCGCCGCTCCGGATCCCGCAAATAATCCAACCAAGAAGGAGCACCCTCCACGGAGCGGCTGAAATTCCAAAAAGGCGCAGGCATGACAGGACATGAGCATTTCAGTCATTGAAGCTGACTATGATTGTAACAACTTCAAGACACTGAACCCCATGCCCTCCATTCATGCTCCTATTTTTTTTGAATACTCCAATCCTTTTTTTAGCACCAACCCTCTCATAACCAAGGCCAACCCGCGGGAAGACCCGATGTCCAACAGCACCGACTCAGGCAGAGCCAGGATCCGCCTCTCGTGGAGGGCGAATGAATTTGAGGACCGACGCCAGAAACGCCATGGAGTGCGGATCTGAGGCCACCAAGAGTGTGAGTTGTTGAATCAACCACCGTTGCCGGACCGAGTACTGGGCCAGGTCGAGTTGGAGCGCGTCCACCGCCAGCTGCTGGGCCAAAGGGACTCGCGAAGAAATGGCCACCTTGGGGCGGAGCGACACCGGGCAATGGTCCTGGAGATAGGCTACCACCAAGGGGATGGACTGGGTCTCCGACAATGCCCGGGTCAAGCGCTGCACAGTGGCCCGATCCGGCAAAGCCAACCCGGCGCATTGGCGGCTGACAACACTCTGATCGATCCCCACGGCACGCCCGAACTTCAGTTGACTCCCCCCGAATCGCCGTTCGATCAGCGCTGCCAATTCCGCTGAAAAATAACTCACCCCGATTGTCTGACAGGAATCGGCAGACCCTGCAAACCAGTGTCATTCACATAAATGCTGTAAGGCCATGGATCATCGCTGGCTGAGGTGAATCCCCGGTTGAGGCGCAGGCGGCCCGGTGAAACTTCGCTCCACCCCGACCGACAATCGCCCCGCCTCCCCATGCGCCCGATTGACGGCGGTCGGACCCTCCGGTTGCCTTGAGCCCATGCACTGCACCTGGGCTCTGCGGATCGGCTGGATCTGCCTGATGCACGCGGCGTTGGCCGAAGACCTCGTCACCCTCGATGGCCGGACCTTCCGCGAAGCGACCGCGAGGCGCCTCGATGACGATCGCCTGCTGCTCCAGCATGCGGGGGGACAGACCCCACTCTTCTTCTTCGAAGTCCCCGAACCCGTGCGGCGACGCCTGGGCTTCGACACCGAGGCCGCCCTGAAGCGCCTGACTCTGGAGAACTCACGCCTGCGCGGCGTCGGCCCTCTCTCCCTCGGGGCGACAAACACCGACTCGAATCCCCCCTCGACTGCGACCACGAACCCGGCCAAGCCTTTGACGCTTCCCACGCTCTTGGCCGCCGCCAAACCCGTGGTCGAAGCACTTCAGGCCGCGCGGTGGACGGGCCTCGTGCCTCCGCCCCCGGCCGCGCAACTGCCGCCGGTGACCGCGGGGCAGGAAATCAGCGTCTGGGAATTGGTGAACCACTACCGCTCCGACCCGCCGG
>JAIXXC010000335.1 GCA_027490985.1 Verrucomicrobiales bacterium | reverse complement strand
GGGCGACTTCGTCGCGGCGGCCAAAGTGACCAGATAGATCCGCTCCATGTCGCTGTAGGTGTGGTTCCACTCCGTCTGGCCGTAGGTCGGATTGAAGGACCGTTCGGAGACGAAGAAGAGATACTTGCCGTCGCTGCTGAACTCCGGAGAACCCACATCGAACCACCCGTCAGTGACCTGCACCCGGCTCTTCTGCGCGAGGCTGTAGAGGTAGATGTTCGGGAAGCGGCGCACCTCGGGCTGGGTGAAGGCCAACCACTGGCTGTCGGGCGACCAAGTGAAGTCGCGAATCTCGAAGGCCTCCGATCGCGCCGCGAGGGTCACCTGCCCCGACTGGACGTCCACGAACTGCAGGCGGTTGAGCTTGTCGGTCCAGGCGATGCGTCGGGAGTCCGGCGACCAGGCCAGCTCGTACTTGTAGGTGTCTCCGCCGGAGGTCAGCGCACGGGGCTCCCCCGAGCCGTCCTGCGGCCGGATCCAGATCTCGTCCTCGCCGCTCTGGTCGCTGACATAGGCGATCCATTTTCCGTCGGGTGACCAGACCGCATTGCGCTCATGGACGCCGGGCGACTGGGTCAAATTGCGGGTGGCTCCGTTCTTGGCGGGCACGGTGAACACATCGCCCCGGGCGCCGACCACTGCGCGCGCACCGTCCGGCGCGATCTCATGGGTGGTGGTCTCCTTGCCGACATCGCGGAAGCCGCCCCGACCGATGGCCAGGTCCTCGTGGATCTCCACCGGAATGCGGGCGACCTTCTCGGTCTTGAACTCCAGATGGTACAGGAATCCGCCGTTCTCGAAGACGAGGCCCGTGTCGCCCAACGACGGGAATTTCACGGCGAATTCCTTGAACTCGGTGAGCCGCCGGGGTTTGCGGTCCTTCAGATCCATCACGTACAGGTTGGCCTGATGGGACTCCTCGCGTTCCGAGACGAAGTAGATCCGGTCGCCATGCCACATCGGGAAAATGTCCTGAGCCGGATCGGCCGTCAGCCGGGTGGTCTGACCGGTCGCGAAGTGATGCAGCCAGATCTCATCGGCCTGGCCACCGCGATAGCGCTTCCACGTGCGGAACTCGCGGAAGACGCGGTTGTAGGCCATCTGCTGGCCGTCCGGTGAAAAACTGCACCAGCCCCCGCGGGGCACCGGCAGGGTCTCCGGGACTCCTCCCGAGAGCCGGGCCAGCGTCAGTTCGCCCTTGAAGGGGTTCCACTGGTTGCGGCGCGAGCGATAGACGACCGTTTCCGCGTCCTTCCAGGCCATGACGATGTTGTTGGGCCCCATCCGGTCCGAGACATCATCGCGCTCCAAGGTCGCCGTGTAGGTCAGGCGCCGGGGTTCGCCTCCCTCGGAGGGCATCACGTAGACCTCGGTGTTGCCGTCGTACTGGCCGGTGAAGGCCAGCGTTTTGCCATCCGGCGAGAAGCGGGCGAACATCTCGAACCCCTTCGGGTCGGAGGTCAGCCGCCGGGCAACGCCCCCTTGAAGCCCCACCGTGTACAGATCCCCGGCGTAGGTGAAGACCACCCGCCCCCCATGGAGTGCCGGAAAGCGCAGCAACCGGGCCTCTTCGCCCCGCACTCCCAAAGCGGCCATGCCGCCCAGGCACACCGCGCCGATCCAAGAGAACAATCCTCGCATGGGCCGACGCTATCCAGAGGCACTGGATGGGGCCAGCGATGACTGCGAGCCCAGGGGCCAGACTGTGATCTCTCCACAGCGGAGAGTGCGTCGGCGGGCGAACGTCGACCCGCGCGAACAGCCTGCTCGAACCTCAATCGCGGGTGAAATCGGCCGAGAGAAACCGTCGCACGAGCGGGTTGTCGGAACCCCGGATGGCCTCGGGTGTGCCCACGGCGACGATGCGACCTTCGCTCAGGAAGGCGATGCGGCTGGCGATGCCGAAGGCCAGATCCCGGTCGTGGGTCACCACCAACGTGGTGGCATGGGTCACCGCATTGGCGCGCACGATCTCCCGGCCGACGGTCACCGCGACCAGCGGATCCAATTCACTCGTGGGCTCGTCATACAAGACAACCTGGGGCTCCATCACGAGAGCCCGGGCGATCGCCACGCGCTTCTTCATGCCGCCAGAGAGTTCCGAGGGATATTTGAGGGCGTCCTTGGGGCCCAAGTGCACCAGCGCGAGTTTCTCCTGAACGATCCGCTCGATCTCAGCCGGAGGTTTCAAGCGGTGCTCCGACAAGTAGAGGCCGACATTCTCGCCGACCGTCAGCGAGTTCAGCAGGCCTCCGCTTTGAAAGACCATGGCCAGTCGGAACTGATCGCGGATCCCCTCGTCTTCGATGCGCTTGTCATTGAGCAGGATCTCGCCCGAATCGGCCGACTCGAGGCCGATCAGGTGACGCAGCAGCACCGACTTGCCCGAGCCGCTGGGCCCCATGAGCACGAAGATCTCGCCCGGCTGGATGTCCAGGTCGATGCCGTCGAGGACCACTTGGGAGCCGAACGATTTGCGGAGTGCCCGGACGTGGACCGCGACGCCGGTTCCGACAGGAGAAGGGGACTTGCTCATGGCCTCAGAATCCTCCCGCCATCGAATGCTGGGTGAACGGCAACAACATGCGGGTGATCACATAATCGAGCACCAGAATGAACACGATCGAGTTGACCACCGCCTTGGTCACACTGCGACCGATGCCGCGGGGCCCACCCAGGGTGTCGAGCCCCTGATTGCAACAGACCACGCCCACGGTCACCGCGAAGAGGAAGGTCTTGATCAGGCCGTGGATGATATCGCGGGGCTCCAGCGTGGCCTTGAGATTGTTGAAGAACGCCGTCGCCGACACGGCGACTTCCGGGTTGAAGGCCGCCACGAAAGCGCCGCCCGCGGTGCCGATCAGCAGCGAGAAGACCAGCAGGCACGGAAGGGCCAGCGAAATGGCCACGACCCGCGGCAGCACCAGGTATTCGACCGGGTTGATATTGAGGGT
>JAIXXC010000070.1 GCA_027490985.1 Verrucomicrobiales bacterium | reverse complement strand
CTCTACCCGCTCTTGGGCATCAACACCTGCGAAGACAGCCACTGATTCCCCGGCCCGTTCACGGCAGAAAAGACAGGTTCGAGGTGGAAGCACCCTGCCAACCGTCGGCAATCGTCACGGGCAGGGATTCGGGGTTCAGGTGCAGCAGAGAGACCACCCTTCCGGTGTCCCAACGCGAATCCGACATCCGTCCGAGCTTGGGCAGCGATCGCCCATCGGGAGTCCCCATCTTGACCTCGATCGGACATACCCGACCGGCTGCCTCGACCAGGAAGTCGATTTCCTCACCGTCACGGGTGCGCCAGTAGGTGATCTCCAGCTCCCGGGCTCGGTGCCGGTAGTGCCGGAGCAACTCGCCGAAAACCTGAGTTTCGTAGATCGCACCGGCCATCGGAGAGAGGCGGAGCGTCTCCGAATCCCGCCAACCGGCCAACCACGCCGCCAAGCCGGCATCGAGGAAATAGAGTTTCGGGCTCTTGATCATCCTCAACGTCCGGTTGGTGTGATGCGGATGAACCAGGCGGATGAGGAAGCTATCCTCCAGGAGGCTGATCCACTCCTTGGCGGTATTGGGCGAAATTCCGACATCCCGGGCGATTTCCACCGTGTTCAGTACCTGCCCCGTTCGCAGGGCGCACATCCGGACGAAGGTCTCGAATTCGCGGCGCTTCTGGATGCCCTGGAGCTCCCGCACATCCCGCTCGATGTAGGTCTGTAGGTAACTGGACAGGTACAAATCGACAGCATCCGTTCCGGAAACGCCCTGAAGCTTGGGAAACGAGGTCGACCAGATCCGCTCAAAGGCCTCTTTCGGAGTCCTCGGGGGAGATCCCTTTTCCTCATCGGAGAGCCCGAAGAGGTTCAGCACCGCCACCCGACCAGCCAGCGATTCCTGAACGCCTTGCATGACCTCAAAACTTTGAGATCCAGTTAGCCAGATGGCGCCCGGAGGTGTCGTCGGTCGATCGGCTAACTGCTTGATGGCACTCAGCAAGGCGGGTGCATACTGGATCTCGTCGATCAGGAGCGGCAGCCGTAGATCCGCGGCGAAGAGGGCGGGATCGCGATGTGCCCTACCCCGGGTGGCGAGGTCGTCAAGATTGACGATTTGTCGATCGGGTTCAGCGCAACGCCGAAGCAGGGAACTCTTACCGACCTGTCGGGGCCCCAGAAACAGCCAGACCGGGAACAACCGGAGCGCCTCGGTTGGGCGTCGCAGAATCTCCTCGTAAGTTCTTCGGAACCACATGTTTGGCAATATTGCAATTCACTGCATTTTTGCCAAGAACCTTGGATCACCCCTGGATGAGGCCACCGAAGGCGGCCAGATATTGAGGCCTTCGGACGGACGCATCCTCCAACGCATCGCAGTCCTCTGCGCATCGACACCTCGACCCCGAACTCCGGCTCCTCCTGCATGGCAAGCTTCCGGGTGCCCTGCCCAGGGGCGCATTGACGGGGGCCCAAGCGCTCGCGAATGCTCGCGTTCATGATCCCTATCCGCGCTGCGGGTCCCCTCGCGCCCTTGATCGCATCGTTGCTGCTCGTCTCGGCGGTGAGAGCTGAATCCCCCAAGCTCCCCGGCGTGGGGGCGGCCCTTCAGGATCAGATCGACCGCCACGAGATCGCCGGCGCGGTCACGATGGTCGTCTCGAAGGATCGAGTGCTGCACCTCGAGACCACCGGACTCGCCGATGTGGCGGCCCATAAGCCGATGAAGGCCGACACGGTGTTCTGGATCGCCTCGATGACCAAGCCGATCACGGCCACCGCCGTGCTCATGCTTCAGGACGAGGGCAAGCTGGACGTCCACGATCCGGTCGCCAAGTACCTGCCCGAGTTCGCGAACCTCAAGACGCCCTCCGGCCAGCCGGCGAACCTGACGCTGATCCAAATCCTCACCCACACCTCCGGACTCGGCGAGGCTGGCGGACCGGCCGCCCGCGAGGCGAAGACGCTGGCCGACCTCGTTCCCCTGTGGTTGGCCGCTCCGATGCAATTCGAGCCGGGTAGCCGGTGGAGCTACTGCCAGAGCGGCATCAACGCCGCCGGCCGCGTGGTCGAGGTGGTCAGCGGGATGAGCTTCGACGCGTTTCTCAAAAAACGCCTCTTCCAGCCGCTGGGCATGACGAGCACCACGTTTTATCCGGGCGCCTCGGAACGCGCCCGTCAGGTCACCGCCTACGCCAAGAACGCGACGACCGGATCGCTCGAAGCCGTGCCGCCCCGACCGGAATTCGGCCCCCGCGACCGTCCGCCCCAGGGCAACGGCGGCCTCTATTCCACGGCCGAAGACTATGGCCGGTTCTGCCAGATGCTGCTCGGTGGCGGACGGTTCCAGGGCGTGCGCTACCTGAGCGACGCGTCGATGAAACAGCTGTCCACGCCCCAAACGCCCGAAACCCTGCCCACGGGCTTTTTCCAGAACGACACCTACGGTCGGCGCGGGCTGAACTACGGATGGGCCCTCGGCACCTGTGTGCTCAAGGCCCCGCATGACGGAGTGCCCGCCATGCTCTCG
>JAIXXC010000307.1 GCA_027490985.1 Verrucomicrobiales bacterium | reverse complement strand
GGGGGGCGGGCAGGGGCGTGGTGTCTTTCCCTGTTGTCCCGGGGGGCACCTGATCTAGGTTTTGCCGCGCCCGAGGTCGCGGTCACCGCGGTCGGGCACCCAGTCCATGCTTGTCCATCTGCTCAAATCGAAACTGCACCGCGCCACCGTCTCCGCCGCCAGCCTCGACTACGAGGGGAGCCTGACCATCGCCGAAGACCTCATGGAGAAGGCCGGCCTGCACCCCTATGAGCGCATCCTCTGCGGCAACATGGCCAACGGCGCCCGCTGGGAGACCTACGCCATCCGGGGGCCGCGCGGTTCCGGAGCCATCGAGCTCAACGGGGCGGTGGCCCACCTGGGCAAGATCGGCGATCGCCTGACGATCATGTCGTTCGCCGAGGTGGAGGAGTCGCTCGCGCCCGGTTGGACCCCGAAGGTGATCGTGTTGGACACGACCAACCGGATCATCAACGAGCGGGGGATCTGATCGGGTGAGAGCGGGTGGGTCCGCTGTCCTGATCGCGGTGTCGCATGAATTTCCTGTTGGTCTGAAGGACCTCCGCGGCGCATAGTTCCCGACCGCCCATTCAGGGCTGCCTACTTTGAGCTGATCATGAGAGACGAACTTGAGAAACTGGTTGCCGCTGGAAAGATTCAGAAAGCGCACGTGACCCCGTTGGTGTCGCTGACGGAAGCCGGGTTTTGCCACCACAAGAGCTGGGGGTTCGGCCGCATCGTTTCCGTGGATCTGGCGCTCGGACGCCTGAACATCGATTTCACCACCAAGGCGGGCCATTCGATGGATCTGGCCTTCTCGGCCGAATCCCTCAAGCCCATCGCCAAAGACCACATCCTCGCCCGCAAGGCCCTCGACCTCGAAGGGCTCAAGCGCGAGGCGGCCCTGCATCACCTGTCGGTGGTGAAGTTGGCCCTGGGGAGCTTTGGCGGATCGGCCACGGCCGACCAGATCCAGACGATCCTCAAGGACGTCATCAGCAGCGATTGGAAGAAGTGGTGGGAGGTGGCCCGTTCGGAGATGAAGAAAGACGGCCACTTCACGGTGCCCCTCAAGAAGACCGAGCCCATCCTGTACCAGGAGTCCGAGATCAACATCGGTCTTCGCTTGGCCACCGACTTCAAGGCGGCCAAGGGTCTCAAGGCCCGGGTCGCGGTGGCCTCCGAGATCCTCAAGAGCGTCAGCGACATCAACGACAAGGCGGTGATCACCGAGATCGTCGCCATGCTCAATGCCGACATCACCAACCACGCCGTCACCATGCCGGCGTTGGCCCTCGAGGGCGTGTTCATCCGCGACGACCTCAAGAAGTCGGCCGCCCTCGACCTGCCTGAAGGCCCCATCACCGCCCGCGACATCCTGACCAGCCAGAACAAGCTGGTGGAGTTCTTCACCGAGCTGCCCGCCGCCAAGCACCGCCGGGCGCTGGAGGCCTTGCGTGATTCCGTGCCCGATTGGGGCGCGAAGCTCATCCTCATCTTCAACAACGTCAGCGCCAAGCTGGCCGGCGAATGCGCCCGCCTGCTGCTGATCGAGAACCGCGGACAGTTGCTCAAGCAGGAGTTGATCCGCCTGATCAGCCAGCATGGCGCGAGCAGCGAGCTGTTGCTGTGGCTGGGCAAGGAGCGCGGCGACCATTTCGCCGACATCCTCGGGCCCGAGGTGTTCCGCGCGATGCTCACGGCCATGGAGCGCGACGCCTTCAACGAGAAGCGTTCCAACCGCCTGCACGACTTCATTCTCGACGACATCAAGCTCCTGCCGGAGTTGATCGAGTCGGCCGACATCGAGGTGATCCGCGACCTGACCCGCAGTCTGCAGCTCTCGCCGAGCTTCGACGACATGGACAAGCGGTCGCTCTTCGCCCGCATCGTCAAGGCCTACCCGGCGATCCAGGAGATGATCACCGGCGAGAACAAGAAAGAGGACCACAGCTTCCTGGTCAGCTGGCCGAGCCTCCAGCGCCGCCAGGAGGAGTACCAGGATCTGGTCGCCAAGCGCATCCCGGCCAACGTCAAGGACATCGCGCTGGCCCGCAGCTACGGCGATCTCCGCGAGAACCACGAATACAAGTCGGCCAAGGAGATGCAGCGCGTCCTGCAGCGCCGCAAGGCCGAGCTGGAGCGCGATCTGGGTCGCGCCCGCGGCACCGACTGGGCCAATGTCCGCACCGACGTGGTCGGGCCGGGCACCGTGCTGCACGTCACCGAGGTGCAGAGCGGCACCAAGGAGCGCTTCTATCTGCTGGGCGCCTGGGATGGCGATCCCGACAAGAACATCCTCAGCTACCTGACCCCGTTCGCGAAGATTTTCCTGGGTCAGCCGGTCGGGGCCGAGGTGAGCTTCAGCTCCGAGGGGAAGGCCGTGAAGTACCGCATCGACGGGATCACGGCCTACGTTCCGGCCGCCTGATCCGGCGGTAGTCGACACCCCGTGGGGGCGGTGATCCGATCGCCCCCCCGGGGTTCGCTCCTATGCAAACAGCGTCTTCCGACCTTCCCGAGCCGGACGATCCGCTCCTGATGGAGCCGGAGTGGACCCAGTTGCTGTGGTATGTGGCCCACACCCGTCCGCGGGCCGAGAAGAAACTCGCCGAGTTCTGCCTGGAGCAGGGCTACGAGTACCGATTGCCCCTGTACCGCAGCGTCAAGACCTACGTCCGCAAGCGGGTGGTCTTCGAAAAACCGTTGTTTCCGGGCTACTTGTTCGCCCGGGTGCAGAAGCGTCATCGCCAGATGCTGGTGCAGAACCGGTATGTGGCGAACCTGCTCGATGTGCACGATCAGGCCGAGTTCGCGGGCCAGCTCGACGACATCTACCGGGCCCTCGATGCCCAGGTGGACATCCAGGTCTGCCCCGAGATCAAGCCGGGCCTTCAGGTGCGCATCAAGAGCGGCCCGTTGAGGGGCACCGAAGCGTGGGTCGAGAGCCGGGCGAAGATGTCGGAAGTGCATCTCAGGCTCGATTTCATCGGGCAGGCGGTGGTCGCAAAGATTCAGGCCGATGATCTCGAACTCCTCTGATCGCCTTGCGCGATCCCGCCCGCTTCCCCCAGCGACCGCCCGGTCGGTGGCACTCGAGATCCTGCTCCAACGCGAGGAGCCGGGTGATTTCATCGAGCACCGGCTGGAGCGCGTCGCGGGTTTCACGACCTTGTCGGAGGAGGATCGGCGGCTGGCCCGGGAGATCGCCTTTGGGGTGCTGCGCAATCGCTCGGCGCTCGATCGGATGATCGCTGCGCGCACCGACGGACGGCCGCAACGGCCGGTGCTGAGGGGCATCCTCCAGTCGGCGGTGTACCAGTTGCTGTTCCTGGATCGGATCCCGGATCATGCGGCGGTGAACGAGGCGGTGCTCCTGGCCCGTCAACGCGGATTCGGGGCCCAGAGCGGGTTCGTGAACGCCGTGCTCCGGGGCATCACTCGCGAAAAAGAGGCCTGCCGACAGGCCCTCGAGGCCCTCCGGACACAGGACCCGGCCCGAGGGTGGTCCCATCCGGAATGGCTGGTCCAGCGATGGGCCTCGACTCTGGGAGAGGCCGGGCTGCAACGCCTGCTGGCCTGGAACAACGCCGCGCCCACCACGCTGGCCCGGGTGAATCGACTCAAGACGACCCCGGAGGCGCTGCTCTCGCGGTGGAGGTCCGAAGGGGTGGAGTGTTCGCCCGTGGGGGTCGATTGGGCCGATGCGGACACGCTGTTTGCGCTGACCCGTCATCCCTCGCTCGAGACGCTGGGGTCGTTCCGCGAGGGCGGGTTCTATGTCCAGGATCCCAGCACGTTGATGGCGGTCCATTTGTTGGATCCGCGACCCGGTGAGCAGGTGCTGGATCTGTGTTCGGCGCCCGGAGGCAAGACTCTGGCGATCGCCGAGCGCCTGCAGAACACCGGGAGCATCGTGGCCCACGACATCCATCCGGGGCGTCTGGAGTTGGTCCGTGAGAATGCCCAGCGCCTGGGGGTCTCGGGCCTCGAGATCCAGCCCGGGCCCGATCTCGGCGGGCTCGAACGCTGCTTCGACCGGGTCCTGGTGGACGCCCCGTGTTCCAACACCGGGGTGTTGCGGCGTCGGATCGAGCTGCGCTGGCGCATCCAGCCCGAAGAGATCCTCCGTCTGGCCGCCGAGCAGCTCCGGTTGCTCCGTCAGGCGGCCTTGCGGGTGCGTCCCGGAGGGGTGTTGGTCTACAGCACCTGCAGTCTGGAGCCCGAGGAAAACGGGCAGGTGGTCGAGGCCTTTCTCCGCGAGCATCCCGGATGGGTCGAGGTCGCCCGACGGGCCCTGCATCCGGTGAGCGAGTCGGTCGATGGAGCCTTCGCCGCGAAGTTGCTGCGGCCGGCGTGATGACGCAGGCTCGGGCCATGCTTCATGCCACGTTGAACAGTCCCGAGACCTGGTCTCCGTTCCTTCGCTCCAATCCGGTCTGGGCCCTCTGTGTGGATTGGTTGCGCACGCTGCGACACGACACACCGCTGGGGACCTACGAGTTGGATGGGCCCACG
>JAIXXC010000114.1 GCA_027490985.1 Verrucomicrobiales bacterium | reverse complement strand
TTCACATGGACCAGTGGCGGGTCGATGAAATGGTAGGGACTCATCGTCCGGTGCGTGATGGGTCCGATCACCCGGGTGAGCCTCCTCGGATCAAAAACACTGACCGCATTGGTGAATGAAATCAGTCCGGCCGCCGCATCGAAGGCGAACCCATCCACTGAGGCCCATTGGGCGCCATCGCGGACGCGGATCTCTCCCACCGACAAAAACTGGTTGGCATAGCCCAGTCGGGCTCGGGCTGAATCCACGTGGTCGCCCCGGTAGGTGACATTGGTCGCTGCGACCTCGACCTGCACGGTCGTCAATTCGGGCGAGAACCACCGTCCGCGGATCTCACCGGTGATCCGGGGCGGTTGTCCGAAACTCAGGTCATTGAATACCCGCTGGGCCTTCGGCTCGGGGATGAGCGGTTTGACGATCATCGGGTCGATGGCGGATTCGATGCGGAACCGGTAATCCTGGGCCACCTCGTGCCCTTCGTAATCGAAGACCACCTGCCCCTCGGGCCGAACCACCGTCATCCCGGGAATCCGCCACTGCCGGTTGGTGTAGGTGAAGCTCCCCTTCGCGGATTGGCCGGTGATGCCCCGGAAACTGAACGGCCCGCCGGTGGCTGATCCCGCGATGGTGACCGTCGGCAGCACGGTGCCCCGCCAATCCGGATTGCGGTCGGTCCAGGGCGGCAACACCAGCCCCAATTGGGCGGCAATCCGGGGCGCTTGATTCGTGGGCCAGAAAAACTGCCCCAACCAACGCTGCCCCGCCGGCGTCAGCACCGGGATGACCCCGGAAGGGTGCGCCGATGAAGTCGCCTGCACACTCAGGCGCCGCGTCTCCAGATCACACTCGATGTCGCCGGCCACGGTGCCGCCCAGCAGGTCGATCCGGGTGTCTTCCAGCCGGACCCTCCCGGCACCGGAACGCAAGCGGGTCTTGAACCGATCCAGACGCAGGAGCGGATGATTCGCCCCCGTGACCCCCAGACTGCCTTCGATCAGCAGCGGACGAACCCAACGCCACGGCGAGAGGTCTTGAATTCCCGACTCGGGATCACCCGGACGGGCGGTCAGCGCCAGATCGACAGCGCCGCAGTCCAACCACGGACTCCGGAATCCCGGAGCCTGGATCTCCAACTCCGCCCGATGCCAGCCGGCCAAGTCATGATTCAGGGTTCCCCGGATCGAGGCCTCCTGCAGGCGAAGCTCCGGCGACCGTGTCTTCAACTCCTGCAATCGCACCTTCACGGTGGATCGGAATTGGGGCACGACCGCGGTCGCCGGACGGGTCGGCAATCGGGGATCCCAGGGGCGGGCCGGAACGGCATTGGACCCCTGACGCTCCGAAACGCCCTCGATCCCGGCTCCGGCCAATACCAGGTCCGAGGTCTCGAGCGCCTCGGCCGTGACCTGCCAATCCACCCGATCCGGGAGCACGGCATCGATCGGCTGCGTGAGCTTCAAGTCGCCTCGAAGCCCCCGGATGGCCCCTTCGCCGGCCGACACTCCCTCGACCTCCCAATGGGCGCTCAGGGCCAGCCGACCCGATGCCCCGGACTGAGGGGTCACATGGGCCTCGAACTTCAGGCGCTGGAACGATCGGCCCCTCCACGCCATCTGGCCGGCTCCGAGGGTCAATTCGGCCGACGAAGTCTCCGGCGCAGCCAGATCGGTCTGGAACTCGAGCCTGAGCTCGGCCGGGGTCTCGAAGCGGATCTCCTCGAGCGTGCGCTGGACCCGCAGCAAGGTCGAACGCCAGGCCGGAGACACCTCTTTGGGCTCCGAACCCGGGGAGGGCCGGAGGGCTGAAGGGTGTTGGATGACTCCCGAGGCGCGGAAAGCACCCACCGCGGTGGCGGCCCGCAGATCCTCCACGAACCACCGCTCGGATCCTTCCAAGCGGATCCGGGCCTCGACCCCATGGAGGTCGAAGCGCGACACCACCCGATTGCTCTCGATCAGCGGAATGGAAACCGATCCCTCGCGGATGCGCAGTCCCCGGACCTCGGGCTTGAGGTTCAGAACCTGCCACCAGTCGAGCGCCAGTTGGACCTCGGCGGCCGAGAATCGCTCCCCGGCCGGATCCCCGGCGCGGCCCAGCTGAACCCGCTCGGCCACGATGCCCCGGGTGGCCCGGAAACGCAGCCGATCGAACTCCATGGCGACCCCGCGTTCCTGCAACGTGCCGAGCAGCCGATTCTTGAGCCCGTCCGGGATGCCCACCTGGTTGAGGTAGACTCCGAATCCCACGATCAGGAGCAGCACCACATAGACCGACCTGCGGCCCCAGCGGAAGACGCACCGCGGCCAGGCATCACGGGCCCAGATCGATCGCCTCTTCGGACGACCAGGGGTGTCCGGGCCATCGACGGGGTTCACGGGGTCGCTGCGTTGGGGGTGGTCGGCGGAGCGCTGAACCAGGGACCGATGTACTCCTGGTACAGGCTCAGGGGAAACTGGGTCAGGATCGCCGGCTCACCCGAATCGAAGGCGGCCCAGACGAACTGGTTCACGGCGTTGCGGCCACCGAATCTCAGATGCAGCTTCTGGAAACTCGCACCCTCTTTCTGGGTCAGGATCAGGGCATGGTCGAGCTGGTCGAAGGCGAACTGCTTGAGTGCGGCGTCATTGGGCACCGGGAAACGCCCGATCGGCGCCTGCCCGAGGCGATACAACCCCTCGTCGATGGCCGGATCGGGCATCACCCCTTGCACCGACGCCACTCCGTCCCACCGACCGGCCACCGTCCGGTTCAGGATCCGAGTGCGGCCCTGCTGGCGGATCTCGATGCGGACGACATTGCTCGGGTTGAGGCTCCAATCGCGGAACTGGGACGACGACACCGGCAGCGTCTGCAGGTCGCCGGCGGCGATGCCGTAGATCGCGGCCTCGTCGGAACGGCGCAGCGAGATCCGACGACCGTCGCCGATCGGAGAGCCCAGGCTCAGGCGGGTCAGGAGCGACGGGGCCCCGTTGGTGGCGCCCACGTAGAAGGCGTACTCGCGACCCGGCTGGTCCAGGCCGTACCGGGCGGTGTCGGCCCCCAGATCGTCGAGGAAATCCTCGATCCGCAGGCGCATGAACCGCTGGAACGTCTCGCGGACCCAGGGGCCGTCGGCCTGGAATCGCCGCGGCGCCGTCACCCACCAGTTGGTCCCCGACTTCTCCAGGGTGAACGGCTCGTTGCCGGCCCGGACCTCCAGTCGCTGGAGACCGGCGATGGACGGCATCAGGCGCCGATCCCGGTACGCCGCGAGCGGTCGCTTGAGCGACTCGAGAATGCTGTTGGTGGTGCGGACGATGTTCCCGTAATCGGATCGCCGGACGAAGATCTCCCCGGGGGCGTTGGTCGATCCACGGCCCCACTGCAGGCGCAGCACCTCGTTGGTGCCCCGCTTGAGCACCATCTGGGCGGTAGGCTTGGCCAGGCCGTAATCGTCGGCCGAGACGCTGGGCGCATCGGTCACAAAGGCCGTCACCCGCGAATCGGCGGCGTCGGTGAGCAGGCGCCGGATCTGGTCGTCATTGGCCCGGGCCAACAGGGGCCGGATCAGCCCCCAGGTGCCGTTGGTCGTCAGGGCGGCCTCGAACTCGGTCTCGCCCAACACCTGCACGCGGTCGAAGGCCAGCGAGTCGGCATCGAACAGGCGCCGGTCGCGCCAGTCTTCCGGAGAGGCCGGCAGGGCCTCGAGCAGGCTGGCCTCGGTCGTGAAGACCCCATCCTGCCCGACCTGCTGGAAATACACCTGACTGCCCAGCGGAGTCCGGCTTCCCAGTCGGAGGATGCTCATGCCCTCGCGGGTGCGGATGGTCAGCACGTCGGGGCGCTCCAACCCGAACGAAGCCAGCGCCCCACGCTGGGCGGCCACCTCGGCCCCCGAGACATGCGATCGCGGCACCAGATTGCCCAAGCCCTCGAGCAACCGTTCGACACCCGTGGATTGGACCGGATAGCGCATCGGGGACCGCAGGAACCAACTGCTGTTGGTCCGCTCCAGGCGGATGGCCACGTTGGACCTCAGGATCTCGACCGAGATCACCTCTCTGGGATCGAGTCGCCGGAAGCTGACCGTCCCGGCCGAGCCGGCCACGCGCACCTCGTCGCGGCGCTCGGTGACCACCAGCCATCCGCCGAGCAGGAGGGCCAGTGCGACGAGCGCCATTGTGGTTTTTCCGTTCATCGAAGAGATCGCATCATCCCCGCCTGCGGGCCCACACCATGAAGCCCAGGATCAGCACGCCTCCGGGCAGCGCCCCCAGCAGCACCCCGTTGAGCAACCGCAACTGGGGAGCCGTGAGATTCAACCGGTATTCCGAGATAGACCGAGGCCCAATGGCCATGGACTGCTGGCGGTCGAGCAGCCAGTTCACGCACAGGGCGGCGAAGTCGCGGTTGCCCAGACTCTGGAGCGGGCCGTTGGCCCACAACGCCGCGTCGCCCACCACGATCAATCGGGCGGTCCCGCGTCCGGCGCTCAACCCGCTCACCCCGCCCTTCTCGGAAGCCACCGCCATGGGAACCTCGCCACGCCGGTCTTTGCCTTCCACGTAGGAGAACTCCCGACCGTCGAAGTCGGACAAGGTCCGCCCTTCAGGCCCGGTCATCACCAGGGCGGTGGTCTTGGGGGCGTCGGCCGGCAGGCGGTTGGCGGGGATCGGGACCACCACGCGCGGAGCCTGGAAATGCACCTTGGCGCCGGCCCGAGTGAGGGGCGAAGTCACCGGATGCGACCCGAAGGCGCTGGCCACGACATCGAACCCCCGGACCGAAGCCTTCTCGTCATTGGCCAGCTGCGAGGGCAGGAACACGCCCCATTCCTCGAGCAGGGATTCGAGTTGGCCCGGGCGACGCAAGGTCTCGAGCGACAAGGTCACCAGGACCCGACCACCCCGATCCAGATACTTCGAGATGGCCGCGGCCTCGGACATCAGCAACGGCTGCACCGGTCCGGCCACCACCAGCAGGCTGCAGTCGTCGGGCACGCCCGCGAGCAGATTGGTGACCGCCCTCGATTCGACGCTCTTCTCGGCCAGCAGCCGGACGAGCCTCGAATGCCCCCGGCTTTCGTCATCGGAAACCGGATCGACCTCACCATGCCCGCGCAGGAAGTAGGCCCGGGTCGCCGACGATTCGGCCAAGCCGGCCAAGGCGGCGGTGAAGAGGGCCTCTCCCCGGAAGGCGACCCGCCGGATCTCCTGGTTCTTGCCGGCCATCATGCCCTTCACGTCGGCGTCGTAGGTGGACATCTCGGAATCGTCGACCGTCCGGAAGTGGCCGCCGCCGGCGTCGAAGATGACCAGATCACCGGTGTTGGCACCGAGGCCATAGCGGCTCTTGATGGCCGTGGCGAGAGTCGCGTCGCGGACATAATCGACCGATTGGAGAGTGATCCGGGGCGACTGGAGGGCGTACTCGCGGAGCAACCCCTTCACGTGCCGGTACAGGTCGGAGGCCGGATCGAACATCACGATGGCCTTCACCTCGTTGGTCAACCCGCCCAGGGTGGCCACGGTGAGCGGCGACAATTGCGGGCGCTGGGCCGCGACCCAGTCGTAGCGCCACTGCAGGCGCGTCGCGGCCAGGTAATTGACCATCACCAGGATCGCCAGCAGCGCCAGGGCCCCGACGAACGCATTGAACCCGGCGCTCCACCGGCGTCCCGGTTCATAGCTGGGCGGCAGGATCGGTGAGTCGCTCATTTCCACCTCCGCATCTCGATCACCCGCTGGGTGAGGAACAGGAAGAACACCGTGACACTGAGGTGGAAGACCAGCGCCCGCCCATCGATCACGCCCCGGGCGAAATCCTGCATGTGATGGGTCACCGACAGGTGGTCCATCAGCCGGCCCCAGCGGTCTCCGGTGGTCTCGGTCTGGGAGAAGCGCAGGCTGAGGGTCCACAGGCCGATGCCGATGAGCAGCGAGGTCATCGCGGCGATGATCTGGCTGCGGGTGAGCGATGAGGCGAACACCCCGATGGACAGGAAAGTGGAACCGATGCAGGTGATGCCAGCGAGCACTCCGCACATCGCCCAGGGGTCCAACAACTGGGGTTGCCGGGTGACCTGCCTCAGCACGACCAGCACCCCGACCAGCGGCGCCCAGCTCACGAGGTAGAACACCAGGGAGCCCGCGAACTTGGCCAACACCACCTGCCATTCACCCACCGGCGTGGTCATCAGCGCCTCGTACGTGCCCAGCGCCTTCTCGGCGGCGAAGGTGCGCATGGTGATGACCGGCGTGGTGAGGATGAGGATCAACCAGAACACGATGCCGTCGGCGAAGAAGATCTCGGGGATCGGCGAGGGGGTCCGGTCGGCGTTGAGCCGCTGGAGGATGTCCATCAGGCCGAACCCGGCCAGCAGGAGCGTGATGGCCACGACCACATAGCCGGTCAGCGAATTGAAGGCGGCCCCGAGTTCGCGCCGCACGAGCGTGAAGAACACCCCCATGTCAGAGATCCCCTCCCTTCTTCCGCTGGGTGAGCTGGATGAAGATGTCTTCGAGCGACAACCGGGGGCGGGTGAGTTCGCGCAGGTTCCATTCCTGCTGGCGGACCTGCTCGAAAACCAGCGGCCGCAGGTCTTCACCCGACTTCGGCGTGAAGGCCACCCGCTGGAAGTCGCCCGCGGCGGCTTGGATCTCGATGGAGGCCACCTCGGGCAGATCGCGGAAGGCCTCGCGGATGGCCTCGGGCGAGGCCTCGATCTCGGCGACGACCCGGCCATCCTGGCTGAACCGGCTCTCCAGATCTTCCACACGATCGGCCGCCAGGATGCGCCCCTGATTCAGGATGAGCACCCGCGAACAAGTCATCTCCACCTCGGTCAGGATGTGGGTGGACAGAAGCACCGTATGCTGACGACCCAACTCCTTGATCAAGGCCCGTACCGAACGCAACTGGTGCGGATCCAGACCAATGGTGGGCTCGTCGAGGATGATCAGGTCGGGCTCATGGACCAGCGCATCGGCGAGACCCACCCGTTGGCGATAGCCTTTGGAAAGATGGCCGATGATGCGCTTCTCGACGTCTTTGAGGCCGCACTGTTCGATCACCCGATCCACCCGTTGCCGACTGCGCCCGATGCCCAGCCCCTTGAGGCGGGCCCGGAACTTCAGATAGTCGCGCACCCGCATGTCGGTGTGCAGGGGGTTGTTCTCGGGCATGTAGCCGATGCGCCGGCGCACCTCGTCGGGCTGATGGAACACGTCGTATCCGGCGATGCGGACCGTGCCGCTGGTCGCGGGCATGAACGACGACAGGATGCGCATCGTGGTGGATTTGCCGGCCCCGTTCGGCCCCAGAAACCCCACCACCTCACCCCGCCCCACGGTGAACGAGATGCCGTCCACCGCCGTGCGTCCGGGGTAGCGCTTCGTGAGGTCTTGAACCTCGATCATGGGAGTGGAGTCCGACATCCGATGTGAGAGGGTGAAACTACCTCGAATGGCCCGCCGCAGGAACAGAAAACCCCGGCCAAAAAGGGCCTGCCGACCCGACGACGGGGCCTGTCATTCTTGGGGCAGATCACTGATCGGATAGCCCAGGTGGAGCGCAGCCTCCCGGAGGCGCTGGTCTCCCGTGACCAAGGGCCAGTCCTGCAATTGGTCGGCCGTCGCGAGGTGCAGGGCATCCAGCGAGCGGAGAGGCACCCGAGGATGCACGCGGCCCAGGATCCACTGGGACCGCCGGACGACCGCCTCGGACACGGGCGACAAGTCCACCAAGCCCTCCCGAGTCTGCTGCTCGAAACGCCGCCAAGCCTCGGTGCGCAACGGGGTGCGGATGTGTCCGGCGCGTTCGCGGGCCAACAAGGCCGACCAGACCTCCGTGAAGGCCAGCATCGAGGACGACACCGGGTGCCCTTCGACCAAGCGGGCGTAGAAACCGCTGTCCGCCTCTCGGACGAGGAGTTTCACCAAGATGCAGGAGTCGAGGTACATGCGCTCTGAACTCAATCCCCGTTGTGGAGCCCGGTTCCATGGGACCGCTCGGCTCGATCGGCAGCTACGAGAGCCTCTGCCGATGGACCCGAGACCCGAGGTTGGGATTCCAGCCAACCCCAGTCGACGGAGTACGGCTTGCGCTGCACGCGCACCGGAACCAGCCGGGCCTTGGGTTGCCCATCGCTGGTGATGATCACCTCGCCACCCCGCGACGCCTGTTCCAGCAGGCTCGACAAACGATCTTTGGCCGCACGCACGTTGACCACCGCCGTGTCGCCAGACCGGGGCAGCGCTTCGCGAAGAATGCTGCCCTTCGAGGCCTTGACCGAGGCTGTATCGGAGTACCGAAGCGGCTTCTTGGGTGGTTTCACGAAAGGACTGTGGCCTCACGCGGCCTCGTTAGCAACTTGTTTGAAGCCTCATGAGGCCACATACCGCCTGCTTCACAGCAAGACTGGTCAGTGCTCACCGGTCCCCCCGGAGGAGGAAACACCGAAAGGGACACCCATGGCCGATGGGTCACCTCAACTTGAGGGTGGCGATCCCGGCCTGGCGATACACGCCCAAGGCGGTCCGTTGATCCACCAACACCCCCACCTCCACGGTCTCACCCTTGGGTCGGCTGAACACATAGCGGGCCAAGGCCACCACATCCGGGAATTCGGTGCGGTCCAGGCCGCGGATCAAATGTCCCCGCTTCAGCCCGGCAGCGGCGGCCGGCCCGTTGGCATCCACGCTTTGAACCACGAATCCTCCGCCCCGAACCGGAGCCACCTTGAGTCCAGCCCGGGACGAGAGGTACTCGTTGTTGAAGAAGTCGGATTCTTCGATCAGGCGCAGACGCAATTCCTTGAGGGCCCCGGCCCGACGGACTGTGAGCGGGATCTCCCGGGCGTCGCCCGCCTTCACCAGAGCGCGATTGAACTCGATGATGCCGCTGGGCGGATCGCCCTGGACCGCCGCGATCACATCGCCGGCCTTGAGCCCGGCCTTCTCGGCCGGACTGCCGGGCTGAACGGCCTGGATGGTCAGCGGCCGGGTCGCCGCCTTCAGTCGGGCACCGAACCAGAACCGGCCCACCGATTCACCGCTCAACACCTCGGCCAGAGCCTGGTTGACCCGTTTGATCGGAATGGCGAAGCCGATGCCCTGGGCCCCCATCTGAGGACGCAAGGTGGCCACGTTGATGCCGATGAGATCGCCCCGCAGGTTGATCAACGGCCCACCGGAATTGCCGGGATTGATCGCCGCGTCGGTCTGGATCCAGTCGAGGGTGTCCAACTCGCCCCGCGAACGATCCTCGTTGGGGCCCCGACGCGCCCGCGAACTGAGGATGCCCCGACTGACCGAGCCCGCGTATCCGAAGGGATTGCCCAGGGCGATGACGGTCTCGCCCAGGAGCAGATCGTCGTCCTTGGCGAACTTAACGGCCGGAAACTTGCGTCCCGAGGCCTTGAGGCGCAGCAGGGCCACGTCTTTGCCGGCGTTCAAGGCCACCCGCTCGGCCTCGATGGGCTCGGACCCGTCGTTGAATTTGACGAAGACCCGCTTCACGCCGTCGACCACGTGCACGTTGGTGAGCACGTAGCCCTCCTCGTCGATGACCACGCCGGATCCACGGCTGACCACCGCCTCTTGGACCTGCTGGAGGCGCCACCCGAAGAACTCGGCCATCAACCGGTCGTCGGCGCTGTTGGGGTCGACATCGGCCGAGCCCTCGACATTGACCACGCTGGGCATCACCCGCTCGATGGCCTCCACGGTCGCGTCGCGACGGACATCCAACGGTTCGGTCTTGGTGAGATCGGTTTGCTGGGCCCGGATCGTTCCGGCGAGGACGATCCAAGCGCCGATGAGGGCTAGGCTGTGCTTCATTCCCAAGACACGCGGTTTCATGTCAACAAGATCAGACAGAGCGGGCTCCCGGACGTTCAATCCCGGGATCACCCGATACCGATAGACCGATGCGGTCCGAGATCCAGCGAACGGACCCGATGCCCGACGAGGCCAATACAGTCGACCGATCGAGTCGGCCGATCACTTCAGGCCGACGTACAGACGGTGCACATCGTCATGGTCATCGATGGCATTGAGGAACTCGGAAACCTGCTTCTTTTCAGCCTCGCCGAGTTCGACCGGGTTCTTGGCCACATAGCGGATCTCGCTGGCGATGACCTTCCAACCGGCCTTGGACAGCCAGTTGCTGACCGTCGCCAAATCTTTGACCTCCGACAGGAATCGGGTGCCCACATGCCCTTCGGGAATCTCCTCGCCATCCAGCGGTTCCAGGTTCTGGGCTCCCGCCTCGATGGCATCGGATTCGGGGTCCCGCTGGGCATCGGAATGGGTGGCCTCGACGACCCCGAGGCGATCGAAGAAGAACGACATGCTGCCGGGTTGGCCCAATTGTCCATCCTTGAAGAGATGGCGGATCTCGGGAGCGGTCCGGTTCCGGTTGTCGGTCAGGCACTCGATGATCACCGGCACCTTGTTGGGAGCGAAGCCTTCATACAGCACGGTCTCGAAATCCACCTTCTCATCCAAGAGACCGGCGCCCTTCTTGATGGCGCGCTCGATGGTGTCCTTGTAGACGCTGGCCTTCTTGGCCTTTTCAACGGCGGCCGCCAACCGGGCATTGGTCTCGACTTCCGGGCCGCCCAATTTGGCGGCGACCATGATTTCGCGGGTCAGCTTGCCGACCATCTGACCTTTTTTCTGCGCGGCCGCCTCGCGACCCGCCTGCTTCCATTGGGCTCCCATGCAGCTAGGGAAGCGAAAGAACGGGCCCGAACGGAAGCTCAAAGAAGCCAAAGCCGCCGAAGGGTCTCGTGAGACCGGTCGAGCCCTCCGAGGTCCGGGGGCCGATCGATCGCATCGAATCGTTCCGGGCAAGCCGCCGGATCCGGCACCGAGGCGGCTCAAAAATCGCTCCCGGGGCTCTCTGACGGCTTGGCGGCGCCGGCGCGCTGTCGCTACGCTGGGCGGACTTCCATGAGTTTCCTGCACCGAGTCGCTGGACCGCTGACCGCCGCGGCAGCCCTGTTCTGCTCCGCCCTTCCCGGCCTGGCCGGGATCCAGACGGGGGTCCGCCCGCCCTCGGTGGACCGCGGCACCCTGTTGGTGAGCGAGCTGCAATGCGCCGCCTGTCATGGCGCCCAAGGCCTGCCCGTCTCGACCGCCATGCCCGATTGGGCCTCGCCCAAAGGGGCTCCCCTGCTGAGCGGCGACCCGCTCAAGACCTCTCCGGCCTGGCTGCGCCGCTGGCTGTCCAGCCCGCACCAATCCAAGCCCGGCACGGCCATGCCCGACCTGATGCATGGCCTGAGTGAGGCCCAGCGCGCCCAGGCGGCCGAGGTGCTCACCCACTACCTGGTATCGCTGCGCAAGACCAACGAGCCCTCCGGACTGCGCTCGGACCCGGCCCGCATCGAGCAGGGACGCGCCCTCTACCACACCGTCGGATGTGTCGCCTGTCATGCGCCCGAGACCCGGCCCGAAGGGGTCACCGAGGCCGCCCTCAAGGAACTCCAATCGCAGTCCATCCCGCTGGGCGACCTGGCCCGAAAATACCCGGCCTCGGAACTGGCCCGCTTCCTGCGCGATCCGCTGGTGCACCGACCGTCCGGCCGGATGCCCGCCATGAACCTGACGCCCGGCGAGGCCGGTGCCATCGCCCTCTACCTGCTGCGGGATCAGGTCGCGGCCAACAACGCTCCCGCCAAGGCGCCCGCGCTGGTGGATGGCTTGAACTACGAATTCTTCGAGGGATCGGCCAACTCGGTGGCCCAACTGCTGGCCATGACCCCGAAATCTTCCGGTGTCGCCGCCGCGCTCGACCTGAGCCTGCCCCACCCGAACAACGACTGGGGTGTCCGCTTCTCCGGGTTCATCGACATCCCGGCCGACGGCAAATACCGCTTCTGGATCCGGTCCGATGACGGTTCCCAGCTTTCCATCGATGGCCGTCCGCTGCTGAACAACGACGGGGTTCATCCGGCCGCGGAGAAGAACGGCAACCTGACCCTCAAGGCCGGCCTGCACGAACTCGAGGTGGTCTTCTTCCAGGGCGGCGGCGAGACGGAGTTCCGCGTGGACTGGGCTCCTCCGGGTGAGAAGCGCGGCCCCATCCCGGGCGACCGGCTCAAGCACGGGGGACAAGTGGTGCGTCCGCTCGATTGGGAAGAGTTCACCCTCGATCCGGCCAAGGTCGTCGCCGGCCGCGACCGGTTCGTGGCGCTCAACTGCGCCGCCTGCCATGCGGTGGCCGACGCGACCGGCCCCCTGCAGGCCCGCAAATCCAAACCCATGGTCCAACTGGCCTTGCGGACTCAGGAAGGCTGCCTGTCCGACATCCCTCCCGCCAAGGCCCCCCGCTTCGACCTGTCGGCCAACGATCGGAACAGCCTCCGCAAGACCTTGCGCAATCCCGCCGAGGCCCAGAAGGCGGCCGCCAACGCCTCCGGACAAGTCGACCTGACGATGAGCCAGTTCAACTGCCTGGCCTGCCATTCGCGCAACGAAGTGGGCGGCCCGGCCGCCTCGGGCCGATCCGATTGGTTCACGGTCGTGGGTGAGGCCGATCTCGGCGACGAAGGCCGAATCCCGCCGCATCTCACCGGCGTCGGTGGCAAGCTGAAGGCGGCGGCCTTGGAGCAGGTCATCGCCCAAGGCACGAAGGTCCGCCCATACATGGCCACCCGCATGCCCGTCTTCGGGCCCAAGGTCCACACGCTGGCGGCCCAACTGAAGCGCCTCGACGCCCCGGCCACGGCGACTCCGGCGCCGGCGATCACCTCGCAAGATGCCAAGATCGGCTGGAAGCTCGTCGGCCGCGATGGGCTGGGATGCGTGTCGTGCCACACCTTCACGACCCATGGATCCATGGGCATTCCGGCCTTGGCCCTCGACAAGATGGGTGAGCGGCTCGAATGGGAATGGCTGCAGCGCTACCTGCCCAACCCGGCCGCCCTGCGCCCGGGCACCCGCATGCCCACCTTCTGGCCCGAGGGCAAGGCGGTGAACACCAAGATCCTCAATGGCGACACCGCCGGCCAGATCCGCTCCATCTACGCCTACCTGGCCGACGGGGCCAAGGCCGAGATCCCGGCCGGGCTCATCCGCGGCAAGAAGGAGATCGTGGTGGATGACGAGGCCGTCATCTACCGCAACTTCATCGAGGGCGCCGGCCCGCGGGCCATCGGCGTGGGTTATCCCGAGCGGGCCAACCTCGCCTTCGACGCCCAGAACCTGCGCCTGGCGCTGCTCTGGCAGGGTCCATTCATCGACATGGCCCGCCACAGCACCGACCGCGGCACGGGCTACGAACCGCCGCTGGGCGATCACCGCATCCGCCTGCCCGACGGCCCGGCCTTCGCATCCCTGCCCTCGGCCACCGCGGCCTGGCCGAGCGTCAACGACGCCGGCAGCCAGTTCCTCGGCTACCGCCTCGACGCCCGCCAGCAGCCGACCTTCCGTTACCGCGTCCAGGGCGTGACCATCGAAGAAACCCCTCAGACCCGACCCGGTTCCGTGGACATGACCCTCGTGCGGACCTTCCGATTCCAAGGCAAGCCCCACGCTCCGCTTTGGCTGCGTCTGGCCAAAGGAGGCGTCCAAGCGGCCGGCACCGGTTTCAAGGTGGAGGGCGGATTGCTCGTCCAAGTCGGCCCCGGCGGCCGAGCCAGCATCGTCGACGATGAGCTCCGGGTGGCCCTCGACCCGAACGCCCAGGAACTCCGCGTGGAGATGACCTGGTGATCCCTGCCCGAGTCCCCCGAACCACGACGCCACTCCTTCCCCTCGATTCCATGAAGTTCCTGAATCCCACCGCGCTCATCGCCACCCTCGGGCTCGCGGCCACCCTTCCTGCCCTGGCGGCCACCAAGGCCGAGCAGGAGGCCGAATACTACCCCATCACCACCCTGCCCGTTCCCGAGGGCGTGGTGCTGGAGGCCGGTGCCATCCAGGTGCTGCCCGATCAACGCATCGCCGTCTCCACGCGCCTGGGTGAGATCTGGTTCGTGGCCAACGCCTTCGACAAGGATCCCAGCAAGGCGAAGTTCACCCGCTTCGCCTCGGGCCTGCATGAGGTCCTGGGTCTGACCACCCGCGGCGACGGGTGGATCTACGCCACCCAGCGCGGTGAACTGACGCGCATCAAGGACACCAACAACGACGGCCGGGCCGACCTTTTCGAGACCGTGGCCGACAGCTGGGGCATCAACGGTGACTACCACGAATACGCCTTCGGATCGAAGTTCGACCGCGACGGCAACATCTGGGTCATCCTCTGCCTGACCGGCTCGTTCACCAG
>JAIXXC010000240.1 GCA_027490985.1 Verrucomicrobiales bacterium | reverse complement strand
CTTCAGCCCGCCGACGGAGCCGCGGTGCGGACCCTCGATTCGGTCACGGTGCTCTTCAGCGAACCCGTGACCGGAGTCGATGCGGCGGACCTGCTCATCCAAGGAATCCCTGCCACCACGGTCTCCGGGCCGAGCGGCACCGAATTCCGCTTTGGTTTCCCGACACCCCCGGTCGGACCGGTGTCGTTCTCATGGGCCCTGGGTCATGGCATCACCGACCTGGCGGTGCCCTCCAATGCCTTCGGCGGCATGCCCTGGACCTTGCGTCTGGATCCCAATGCCTCCGAGGCCGCCCCGTACCTCAGCGAGTTCATGGCTTCCAACACCCGGACGCTCAAGGACGAGACGGGGCAGTACGTGGATTGGATCGAGGTCTTCAATCCCTCGGAGGCGCCCATCGACCTACGCGGGTGGTCGCTCACCGATGACGCCAGCAACCTGACGAAGTGGCGTTTCCCGGCCACGAATCTCGCGGCGGGCGGATTCCTGGTGGTCTTCGCCTCGGGGGCCGATCGACGGACTCCGGGGTCCCGACTGCACACGAATTTCCAATTGTCAGCCGGCGGTGAATACCTGGCCTTGGTGCGTCCCGACGGCACGAATATCGCCAGCGAGTTCAAACCGACCTACCCGCGTCAGGTGCCGGATCTGTCCCACGGAGTGGTGCAAGTGCCGCAGGGGAATTCTTGGGAACGGGGTCCCTCAGGCGTGTACTTCACCCGACCCACACCCGGAGCGCCCAACCTCGGCGGTACCGCCCTGCCCGGCCCCCTCATCGGGGAAGTCCAGCACACACCCCAGGTCCCCACCGACACCGAAGACCTCCGCATCACAACCCGGGTCCGCAACACCTTCCAACCGGTATCGAGTGTCACGCTGCGCTACCGCATCCTCTTTGGCGCGGAGGCCGGGATTCCCATGTGGGATGATGGAGCTCATGGAGACGGTGCCGCCGGAGATGGCCTCTACGCGGCAACCTTGCCCGCCGACCTGGCCTCGCCGGGACAACTGATCCGCTACCGGATCGTCGCCACGGACACCCAAGGCGCCACGTCCCGATGGCCGCTCTTCCCCAGCGCGACCACTTCCCCGGAATACCTCGGTACCATGGTCCAGCCGACCAATCTGGTGACACAACTGCCGGTGTTCCACCTCTTCGTCGCACCCAATCAACTGGCCGGCATCGACACCGAGAGCGGCGGTCGAATCGCCCTCTTCCACGACGGCGAACTTTACGACAACGCCTACATGGAACTGCGCGGCAACACCTCGGCCAGATTGAACAAGAAATCCCATCGGCTGGAATTCAACCGGGGTCACGAACTGCGCCATCCCGGACCCGGAGGCAAGGTCCGCAAGTCGGCACTCTTGGCCGAATACCTCGACCCGGCCTACCTGCGCCAGAACTTGTGTTTCTGGTTCCTGGATGCCATCGGGGTTCCCTCTCCGTTCCACTACCCGGTCCGAGTCCACCTCAATGGGCAGTTCTATCAACTGGCCTTCCACAACGACGTCATCGGTCAGGAGCAGGTGGAGCGCATGGGCTACGATCCGAAGGGTGCCCTCTACAAGGCTGTGGGCAACCTGACCCCGGACTTCTCCAGTACCGGCGTCTTCCAAAAGCTCGAACCCGATAACGACCCGAGCCGCACCGACTATTTGCAACTGGCCAACGGCATCCGGGAGACCAGCTCCTTGACCACCCGACGGAACACGGTCTTCGACCTGCTCGACCTGCCCCAGGTCATCAACCACCTGGCCGGCACCCGCTGGTGCGCCGAGAACGACGACGTGTGGGCCAACATGAGCCTCTACCGCGACACCTTCGGAGACGGTCTCTGGCGCAACATCCCCTTCGACATGAACGCCTCGTGGGGACAGCTCTACGGCGGCAGCAATCCCCTGGAAGCCACCGTCGACGCCTCCAAGAGCCATCCGCTGTACGGGGGCTCCAGCACCGGGGGCAACTTCAACCGGCTCTACGACGTCATCGTGCGTCTGCCCGAAACGCGCCAGATGCTCCTGCGCCGCCAACGGTCCATCCTCGACCTGATGGTCCAGCCGCCGGGCACCCCCTTCGAGCAACGCATCCTCGAGAACCGCGTCATCGCCCTGACCAACCTCATCGGGCCCGAGGCGCTGCTCGACCGAGCCAAGTGGGGCGTTTCTCCGTGGGCGGCCAACAAGACCTTCGCCGCCGGCGTGGGCGACTTGCTCAACCAATTCATCGAACCGCGCCGCCGGCATTGGTACCTGACCCATTCCATCACCAACACCGCACGGGCCATCGGCATCAACAACGCCAACAACGCGGGCATCCCCCTCTCGCAGCCCGAGGACGCGGCCCCAGAGATCCTCGACGTCGATTTCAACCCGCTCTCTGGCAACCAGGCCCAGGAGTACGTGGCGCTGACGAATCGCTCGGGCATCGCCTTGGATCTCAGTGGTTGGAAGCTCGACGGTGCCGTCAAGTTCACCTTCCACCCGGGCACGGTGTTGCCCTCCAACAGCGTCGTGTACGTCAGCCCCGACGTGCGCCAGTTCCGCGCCCGCACCATCGGTCCCCGCGGCGGGCAGGG
>JAIXXC010000289.1 GCA_027490985.1 Verrucomicrobiales bacterium | reverse complement strand
TTCTTCTCCGCCTCACACCCGTTCGCCCGCGTGGGCCTCACGCTCGACGGACTCGAAGTGCTCGACCTGTCCGAGGTCGGAGTGCAGTCCATCACCTCGCTGCTGGATGCCCCCGACCTCGAATCCACGCTGAAGCGCTGGGCGGCCGGCAGCCTCCGTCGCATCCCCGTTTCCGAGGTGTGTCTGGGTGCTCCCGTCGAGGATCAAGAGATCTGGGCCGCCGGTGTCACCTACCTGCGGAGCAAGGCCGCTCGGATGGAGGAATCGGATTTCAGCGCCACCGCCTACGACCGCGTGTACGAGGCTGCCCGTCCAGAAATCTTCTTCAAGTCGCAGGGATCCAAGGCCATGGGGCCCGGTGCTCCGGTCGGCATCCGGTCGGACGCCCGCTGGAGCGTGCCCGAACCGGAACTCGTGCTGGTGTTCAACCGGCAGGGGCGTCGCGTGGGTTTCACCATCGGCAACGACATGAGCTCGCGCGACATCGAGGGCGAGAACCTGCTCTATCTTCCCCAGGCCAAGACCTACCGGGCCTCCTGTGCGATCGGGCCATGGATCCGCGTCGGGGCCGATGAGGCCGAGGCGCGTTCTTGGTCCATCGGCCTGGAGATCCTGCGGGCCGGCGCCACGGTGTTCCGGGGTTCGACCCAGGTCTCCCAGATCAAGCGCTCGTTCGACGAACTGGCCGGTTGGTTGCAGCGCTGTCAGGAATTCCCGAAGGGCAGCATGCTGTTGACCGGCACGGGAATCGTTCCGCCGAACGAATTCACCCTGGCCGAGGGCGACCGAGTGGTCATCGAGATCGACGGTATCGGGCGCCTCGAGAATCCGGTGATCCCGGTCTGATCGCAGTCTGATCCCGGTCAGACCAGTTCGAGACACCGGCGGAGTTCGTCGTCGGTGTTGTAGTAATGGGGAGACACACGCACCACCGACTGCCCACCGGGGAGGATGCGGCACGAGGTGGTCACACCCGATGCCTTCAGTTTCTGATGGAGGACGCGCATGTCGGTGCCCTCGCGATAAAAACTCGTGATCGCACCCGCGTTGTCGGCATGGGCGTCGCCATGGAGCACGGTGTATCCCTTGGCGACCAGTTCCGGCACCAACCAAAGCCGCTTGCGCGCCAACTCGGCCGCGATGGCCTCGATCCCCACCTCCTGGATCAATTCGAACGACGCCTTCAGACCGTGGAGCCCCAGAAAATTGTGCGTCCCGGCCTCATAGCGTCGGGCACCCTCGTGGAAGATCAGGTCGTCCTGGGTCAGGAAATCGGGGCACTGCACGTTGTGCCAGCCCTGGACCACCGGACGGATCTGCGGGCGCGCCTCCTTGCGCACATACAGGATTCCCGCCGCACACGGACCCAGCAGCCACTTGTGCGCATCGGCGGCCAGGATGTCCACATGGGCGACGGAAGTCGGGAAGGCTCCGAGCGTCTGGATCGCGTCGAGACAAAAGAGAATGCCCTTGGAGCGGAGCATCCGGCCGATGGCATCGACATTGATGCGCCATCCCGTGAGATAATGGGCGCTGGCCAAGGCGACCAACCGGGTGTCTTCATCGACCTGCCCCTGGACATCCACCACCCGGACCTTGCCCAGTTCGCGGATGTTCATCAGACGGACTTCGACGCCGCGGTCGGCCAGAGCCATCCACGGATACACGTTGGAGGGATAGCAGTCGTGATAGATCAGGACATTCTGCCCCCGCTTGATCTGGAGTCCGGCGGCCACCTGACTCAGGGCCAACGAGGTCGGCCCCACCAACGAAACCTCGTCGTGATCGGCACCGATCAATCCGGCGGCCAACCGCCTGACCTGACCGACCAGTCCGGGCGCCAGGGCCTCTTCCTGATCGTCGACTGTGCACGCCTGGGCATGGGCCGCGACCGAATCGGCCACACGTCGCGGCAGCGGGCAGACCCCGGCATGGGCCAGGAATGCCTGACGCGACACCACGGGGAATTCCCGTTGTCGGAGGGCTTCGTCCTGGAGGATCTCGGAGAGGGTGAGAGGCATCGGATCAGTGGGATTTGGAGCGGACGCGGATGTTGATGACCTCGACTGCGACCGAGAAGGCCATGGCGAAATAGATGTAGCCCTTGCTGATGTGCTGCTGGAAGCCCTCGGCCAGCAGCATGGTGCCGATGAGGATGAGGAAGGCCAGCGCCAGGACCTTGATGGTGGGGTACTTCTCGACGAACGCGCCGATCTGGTTGACGAAGAGCAGCATCACCAGCATGGCCAGGATCACGGCCGCGATCATGACCGGGATCTGGTTGGACATGCCCACGGCGGTGATCACCGAATCGAGCGAGAACACGATGTCGAGCAGCAGGATCTGCACGATGACCGACGAAAAGCTGGGAGCCTTCAATTTGGGGCCCGATTCCGAGTGCCCTTCCACCTTCTCGTGGAGTTCCTTGGTGCTCTTCCAGATCAGGAACAATCCCCCGACCGCCAGCACCAGATCCTTGCCCGTGTTGGGCAGGGGCAACCCGCCGATGGACACATCCCAGAGCCGGTTGCTCAGGCTCATGACCCAGCTGAGGGAGCAGAGCAGCAGGATGCGCGTGATCAGCGCCAACGACAGCCCCATCCGTCGGGCCTTGTCGCGTTGCTCGACCGGCAGCTTGCCCGACAGGATCGAGATGAAGATCAGGTTGTCGATTCCCAGCACGATCTCCAGCAGCGACAGCGTCGCCAGACCGATCCAGGCCTGCGGCGACTGGATCCATTCCATCCAATTCATGGAGGCGACGATGCCTCAAGAACCGCGCCGGGGCGAGTGGTGAAACGATCAGCGTTTCGAATCGACCGCCCGGTGCGGGGTCATCCCGCCTTCTGGCCGTTCACCCACTGGACCGCATGCCGGACCAGGTCGCTCATGTGGGCCAGCGAGAGCTTCGATTTGAGGTTGGCCCGGTGAACGTCCACCGTCTTGAGGCTGATCCCCAGCTCCGCGGCGATCTCGCGGGGCGGCAACCCCTGACCGATCCGCTGGAAAACCTCGAACTCACGGTCGCTCAATTTGGCGATGGGCGAGGTGCCGGTCCGGCTTCGCGGGCCACTGAGGGAATCAAGCAGGACCGACGCCATCCGCGGACTGACCGAGACACGCCCGCTGAGCACCTCGCGGATGGCCGCCATCAGGCGCTCTCCGCCGGACTCCTTCATGACGTAGCCCCGCCCACCGGCCCGCAGCACCCGCTCGGCGTACACCAGCTCGTCATGCATGGAGAGCACGAGAATGGGCACTTCGGGGCGCTGCGCCTGAAGGTCTTTGATCAGCTCGAGCCCGGACCGACCCGGAAGCGTCAGGTCGGTCAACACGAGGTCCGGTCGCGCGGCCATGATGCCCTGAAGGGCCGAGGGAGCGTCGGAAGCCTCGCCCACCACCTCCAGATCGGGCTGGGACTGGATGAGTCCGGCCAGACCGGCCCGCATCATCGGATGGTCGTCCACCAAAAACACCCGACTCCGGGGAGCCGGCTTCGCACCGTGGACAGGCTTGTGCGTCTTCATGAGGACAAGGGGGCCCAACAGGTGATCCGGGTTCCCCGCCCCGGTGCGGATTTCAACTGAAGCTCGCCCCCGAAGAGGCCGGCCCGGTACCGCATGACCCGCAGTCCGAGACCCGGACCCTCGGAATCGTTCACGGTGAAACCACGTCCCTCGTCGACCACCTCCAAGACCAACCGCGCGCGCTTCTGGGACAGCGAGATGAGAATCCGCCGCGGGTGACCGTGCTTCAAGGCGTTCGCCACGGCCTCCTGTGCGATCCGGTAGAGATGGCTCGCGGTCGAGGCATCCGGCGCCGAATCCACCTCGGAGCCCATGAACCGGCATTCGATTCCGGTGAGGGACTGGGTGCTTTCGGCCAATTCGAGCAGGGCATGCCTGAGCCCGCCGCCCTCGAGCGAGACCGGCGACAACCCATGCGACAACTGACGGGTTTGCGCCACCGCCTCCCGCAGGTGTTGGGCCAAGGCACGCAACGAGTGTCCCGCCGGGGCCGAGAGGCCCGAGACCGTCTCGACCAATCCCTGGGCACACAGCTCGAGGGCCGTCAACCGCTGGCCGAGTCCGTCGTGCAAATCACGCCCGATGCGACGGCGCTCCCGCTCGCTGGCCTCGAGGATCTCCCGCTCGAGCTGCTTGCGCCACGAGACATCGGTGCGGATGGAGACGTACTGCACCGGACGCCCCGACTCGTCGAGGAAGGGCACGATGGTGGTTTCGACCCAGTACAACGAGCCGCTCTTGGATCGGTTGACGATCTCGCCGCGCCAGATGCGCCCCTTCGAAATGGTCTTCCACAAGTCCACGAAAAAACTACGCGGGTGGTGCCCTGAATTGAGGATCCTGTGGTTTTGTCCGAGCAATTCCGACCGCGTGTGGCCCGAGATCCGGCAAAACCGATCGTTGGCGTAGGTGATCGTCCCGGCGGCGTCGGTGATGGCCACGATGGAGTGCTCGTCGAGAGCCGCCTTCACATCGCGCAACTCGCGTCGCGTGGCGCTCATCTCCGATTCCGGATCGTCATCCTGCCGACGCGGGCTTGGCACCCCCGGGCCGCCCGCCACGGGGCGCACCCATCCTTCCCGCATCGAACGGCTTGAGAGCCCGACTGCGGGGTCGATCGGAGATCGGCCTGACGATGCGGTTTTCGCACGGGCTGCCTGACGCTTCGACGCCACGGCCCGAGGCTACACTCGGCGCAGAGGGCACGCGACAGATTCCCTTCAAACCGGTTGCAACCGCTGGCGGTACTCCGTCGGCGATTCGTGGAGGATGCGCTTGAAGACCCGATTGAAATGGGTCAGCGACTGGAAGCCCACCTCGTAGGCGATCTCACTGACGCGCAGATTGGGATTGAGCAGCAGTTTCTTGGCCTTTTCGGTGCGCAGGCGCGAGACGTACTCCGTGAACGACACCCCGGTGTGCCGTTTGAAGAGCTTGCAGAAATAAAACAGGCTGGTGTGGACCGAGGCCGCCACCTGCCCCAAAGAGAGATCCTCCCGATGGTGCTCCTCGATGTAGCGCTTGGCCCGCGTGATGACCGGAGGCTCGGAACACGTCTGCTGCACAGCGATCTGGTTGCTCTGGATGGCCAAGTGATCGGCGAAGACGCCCAAGAGGGTCGCCACCGATTCCATCTTCTGGCGGGACATGACCGGCGTCGAGAAATAGGCCTCGCGGGCCCGGGCGGTGTCGATGTCCACCCCCATGCGGTGGGCCTCCGCAACGGCTTGTTTGAATCGGGCCGGAGTCGGTTTGTTGAGCAACACCTGACCGGTCTGGAGGTATCCGATGGTTTGGCTGCCCAACCGGATGGGCACCGCCGTCTCGCTCAGGCCGTAGCCGCAGGTCATCGTGCAGGGCGACCGGGTGGCGGACTGGGCGAGCCGATCCTGCATCTGGAGGCAAGCGGCGCAGGTCCGACTCTTCTCGGCGGTCATGGCACAGAATTCGTTTTCACCGGCCTTGCCGTGGAGCGGCAACTGCCAGGTGACCATGGGTCGCAAGGCCAACGGCAGGCCGGTAGCCGCCGTGAAGGCCCGCTGATAGCCTTGGTACAGGGGGGAATGTTCCAACGTCTCGATCAGTTCTCCATCGCCATTCATGATCTGGTCCTTTCTTGCGTTCGACATCGCCCGAATCGGGTGACGCCAACCAGTATCCACGCTGCGAAGGGCTCGGGAATTGGGCGGGGTGACTGATCCGGGGCCCGGTGAGTTGCTCAGCGGCACTAGGGGATTCACCTAGGTGCTCCCAACCGAAGCCGCTCGGGGAAGCTCCTCGTGCGGGCGATGCGAGCCTCGGTTGTCACGAACCGCCCCGTTCAGGAAATTTCGGCCTCGACGCCCACCTCTCGGCGGACCTGACGGGCGATGTCCGACAGGATCCCCAGAGGGAGATGGCTGCACCCCGAGGCCGCCGGAGGACGGGTGACCGACCGGATCTGAACACGCTGGATCATGGCCCCCTGGGCGCGAAGTCGCCCCAGACACTCCAGATACGCGGTGATCTCGGATCGGGACGGCGGTGAGCCGTCCACACGGGCAAAGAGACTGTGGATCACCACCGGGCGCCGGAGTCCCATCGCAAGGATCCGGGCGAGCACCCGATCGAAGGGCAGGTCCACCCCGCTCATGAAGCGAAACCGATCCTCGGTGCCCGCGTCCAACTTGACCCACACCTCATCCTGAGAGGTGAACAACCCCAACCCGTCGAGGACCTCCGGACGCTCCAACCCCGAACCATTGGTCTCCAAGACCAGTTGGAAAAACGCATGACGGCCCCGCGCCCGCGAATGGACCAAGCGTTCGACCACCTCGTTGAAATTGGGGCACAACGTCGGCTCTCCCTCACCACTCAGCATCACCCGGCTCAAGGTCTTCCAATCGGAAGGGAACCGCCGGTAGGCAGGGTGTCGGAACAGTTCGCCCGATCGGATCGCCTGAAGGGTCTGCTCCAACTCGAGCGTCAGTTCCTGACCCTCCACCGGGCCCGGTGCCCGGAGGTCGATCTTCGGAATGCCACAATAGCGGCATCGGTAATCACACTCCCGCTCCGGGGAGAGATTGATCCCGACCGAAAAGCCGCGGGGTTGCACCGAAGCCTGCGTGTAGACCCAGCGACGGCCATGATAGTCACGCCCCTGGAGAGAGTCGGGCGTCCAGACCGACCGGATCGCCTTGCGGGCGCGCGGCCCAGACGGACCCGATTCCGGCCCCGGAGCGGCGACCGAGGCCTTCGATTTGGGAGGCATCAGGCGGACAGGTTCCGGTTGCATGGGACCCAGCCTGAAGCAGGTCTCCTGTTCAACGCCTACCGGTGCTTGTGGTGTGCACCCCCGTTTTTGCAGCCACCGGCCGAGGAACCGGGCGAGCTCGGGCAGCGACTTCGCAAATTTGGTCCTGCTCCGGACAAGCCCTGCGTGGCCCTCGGCCCCGGACACATCGATGTTGGCTGCACAATCCGACCTCCTGATGAATCTGAAGTCGCCCACCAGAACCACCGCCTCCGCCCACGCCCGCCCGAAATCCGCCCCAGAGACTCGGAACGTGGATTTCGCGTTCCACGATCCCTCGGCCTCGGCGGTCTCGATCGCCGGCACTTTCAACGACTGGCATCCCTCCGCCACGCCGATGGTGGCCTTGGGCGACGGGCGATGGTCCAAGACCCTCCACCTGCCTGCGGGAACCTACGAATACCTCTTCGTGGTGGACGGCCACTGGATCGCCGATCCCGGTTCGGCCGTCACCGTTTCCAATCCGTTCGGCGGCATCAATTGCTGTGTGAATGTCCGATGAGCCCCGCTTTCCGATCCCACCATGAAAACCCAGTCACCTCAGGCTTGCCCGCCGGACACCGCCACCACCCGACTCGTGGTCACCACGCCCACGGGACACCACGGAGTCAGCCCTCTGCCACCCGAACGGACCAGCCGACTCCATCCTCGGCACATCCTGGTTCCGACCGACTTCTCGAGCGCCTCGTCGAAGGCCCTCGAATATGCCGACGCCTTCGCCCAGACCTTCCAGAGTCGAGTGACCTTGGTGCATGTCATCGAACCCATGGTACTCCCCCCCGAATACGGTTACCTGCCCCCCTATTCACCCGCGGACGAAGCCCTTCAGGTCGAGGTGGTGCGCAAACAATTGTTGGAAAAGGCCGCGAGTCTTGAATCGGCACGTCAGACCGAGGTCTTGGTCCGGGTCGGCCGCCCGTGGCATGAAGTGGTCGATGCGGTCTCGGAGTCGGGGGCCGACTTGTTGGTGTTGACCACCCATGGCCGCACCGGGTTGCGCCACATGCTCATGGGGAGTGTCGCCGAGAAGATCGTGCGCCACGCGACCTGTCCGGTTCTGGTGGTGCGTCCCGAGGAGCGGGATTTCGTGGGTTGAACCCGAGTCTCCGAGGCCGCGGCGGCCGGTTCAGACCCGGAGTGTCGCGGATGAGGCCGGAATCGGACCCGTACTGGCCCGGACGGTCAACTCGGCCGGGATCCGCACCGGCTCCGGGCGGTCGCCATCGAGCAGTTTCTGCATCAGCTCCATGGCCACCGAACCGAGCCTCAGCTTCGGCTGGCGGACCGTCGTCAGCGGAACGCGGAAGAATTCGCTGACGAGCACGTTGCCGAAGCCGGCCATGCTGAGGTCTTGGGGAATGCGTACTCCCTGGTTGAGCAGGGCATCGGCGGCCCCGATGGCCACCAGGTCGTTGACCGCTTGGATCGCCGTGGCTCCCGGGTTTTCCTGGATGAACTGCAGCGCCGCCGCCGCGCCCTCCTCCACCGTGGAGCCAGCATGGAAAATCAGCCGATCATCCGCCGGAATCCCGGCTTCCCGCAGACTGCGCCTGTATCCCTCGATCCGTTCCTGAGCCCAAGGGGAATGGCTCGGACCCGCCAGGAACGCGATCTGGCGATGGCCCAGCGAAATCAAGTGCCGGGTGACCGCCCCCGACGCGGCCAAGTCGTCGGTCTCGACATTGACGAATTGCCGACAGAACGGCGCCCGATGGCCCAGCAGCACGGTTGGAATGCCTTGCTTGATGAGGTCTTCGTAGATGGGCACCGAGTCCGCCAATCGATAGACCGGGGCGATGAACACCCCGTCGACCCGTCGGGACATGAACCGGCGGACCACCTGGTCTTCGCGCTCCGCCTGCCCCAGGGAGTGGGCCAGCAGCAGATCGAATCCGCGCTCATGGGCCTGACTCTCCAAGGCCAGCAACACGCGGGAATAGACCGGATCGGTGGGGGCGGGGATCACCAGTCCCAACAGGCGGGTCTTGCGATTGCGCAAACCGCTGGCCGAGGCGTCGGGCACATAGCCCATCTGGCGGGCCAACGCCTGGATCCGGGACTTGGTCCCGGCCGACAGGTCGGGCTTGTCGCGCAAGGCCTTCGATACCGTCATCACCGAAACTCCTGCCACCTCGGCGATGTCCTTCAAACGTACCATAGTCCAATCATTCCTTCGAAAGTCCCACCCCGGCGAACTCCGCCCCCCGGGCGCCCTGGCAGGGCAACGTGGTCACGATGAGGTCCGATTAGCCGTTGGCGATCAAGCCTCGTTGTTTCCGAATTCCGCGGGCCTGCCGAAGCAAGTCATTATTCCGATTGATTCGTTGTATCAGATATTATACCGATCATGAAGAAACCCATCCCATGCGCACACAGCCTCCCGAACCCACCCGCATCGAGATCGAGGATCGATACCTCCGCTGCCTCCACTGCTCGCGGGACCAGTTCCGCCGGCGGCGGATGCGCCTCGAGACGGCCAGCACCACCGGCATGCAACCGGATTGGCGTGAATCCGCGGCCGACGTCTTCCTCTGTGCCCACTGCGGATTCATCCATGGATTCCTCGCCCGGTGACCCCGTAGTGGGGCTAGTCAACCACGAGACCACCCAAGTTCAAGTCACAGGCCTTGACGCCCGGGGGACCGGAACCGATAAGTCGAGGATTCGATGAGTGGACATCCCCATCCGATTCCAGTTCATGGCCGCCTCTGGGCGGCGGTGATGCTGTGGGTCTGGTTGGTGTCGCAATCGCTGTGCGTGGCCCATTGCCACGGAGTTCTGGAAGACGCCCTCGCCCCACTGAGCACCCTGTCCCGGGACTCCCGGGTGCCTGCGTCCGCCCATCGGTGTTGCTCGCGCTCCCGGACGAATCCGGTCGCTGTAGACTCACACCGCTCCGCCACGGACGCTCCCGACCGTTCCGGCGCCTCGACCGTTTCAGTCCCCCAATCAGCCCCCCATTCGGCCCCTGTTTCTGACGAGTTCCCGTGCGCTTCTCGGGCGGTGCTCTCCCGATCCGTCGTCAACCCCACGCCCGACTTGATCCCTGCTTGGATCCCGGGCTGGATTCCGGCCCCCGGTTGCTTCTCCGACTGCGGCGATCTCGCCGGTTCCGGATCCACACGGCCCGCCGCACCTCAGCGATTGTCCGACGGAGACACCCGGTGGTTTGATCAGGCCCTACCCCGCCGCGATGCGGGTTTCGAACCCGCCGTATGTCTGGGCCGCGCCCTACGGTCGCTGGCGCCACCTCGGTTTCTCTGAGGTCCTAGTCTGAGGTCCTGCTCCTGGCAGGCGCCTTGACCTGCCCTTTGGGCCGACCGATCGCACTGCGTCTTCAGACACGGTCCCTCCAGCCGGATTCCTCGTTGCCGGACCCCCCGCCCTCGGACCGGTTTCCTCCAATGGAGATCCACCCCCGGAGGTCTGAAGGCTCCCTGAGCCGCCGCTGGGGTCGGCGTTGATCACCCTCCTTGTCCCGAATGTCCATGAATCCATTTCTTCTCCAGCATCGAATCCCGGTCCGATCCGTCCGTTGGATCACCCTCCTGATGATGGCGGGCACCGCCTGCTCCGACGTGGTCACCCCTGCGACCGTCGATCGGTTGGCCGGTTTCATCCGGGAACAACACCCGGGGCTGCAAGCCCTGCACTTGCGGGCCGGCGCGGCGCAAGCCCAGGCCGAGGCCACCCGACGCTGGGCCGATCCGACACTGCGCGCCGGCGGCATCGGCTTCGCGGACCGCGGACCCCTGGCCTCCGAGGAGGGAGACGTGGCTCTGGGGATCACCCAACCCCTGCCCGTCTTCGGCAAGGAATCGGCCGCACGGGCCGTGGCCGACGCCGAGGCCAAGACCGCGTCTGAAACCGCGGACACCCGATTCCGGGTCCTCAAACGCGACCTGATGGAACGCCTGATCCAGGCGGCCTTGCTGAATCGGACCCGGGCGCTGATCGAAGCCGACCTGAGCTGGCTTCGACAAGCGCTCCTCCACGTTCAGGCCCGCCAAGCCTCGGGATCGGTGTCCGCCGTCCAGGTCCTCCAACTGCGCAACGAAGTCTCCGAAACCGAAACCCGTCTCCGATTGCAACAGATCGAAAGCCAGGATGCCGCCGCCCGCATCCATCGACTGCTCGGGCGCCCCCTCGACTCGACCCACGGAGCTTGGGAACTGCCGCCGAAAGCCCGACCGCTCACCTATCGCCCCGAATGGTCCCGCCAGGCGCTGTCCGAAGAACCCCGTCTGAGGGTGGCCCGCAAACTGAGCGAAGAGGCCGAGGCCCGGGTCGAGGCCACCCGAAAATCCCGCCGACCCAACCTCGCCCTCGGTCTCGACTCGCGGCAGTACTCGGGCGACGGCGGACTGCGCAACGGGAGCGCCACCCTGTCGCTCACGCTTCCCTGGCTCAACCGGGACCAGTACCGCAAAGACCTCTCCCGGGATCGACTGCGATTCGATGCGGCCCAGCGGGAAGTCGCCGATCTGGAGGCCGAGGTGACTCTGGAAATCCACCACTGGCTCACGCGCATCGAAGGGGCCCGGATCCGCGCCGAACTGGCCGGGGACACCCTGATCCCGCGCATCCGGGCCGCTTTGGACACCGCCACCGCCGGGCTGAGCGCCGGTTCCGGAGATTTGCGCGACACCCTGGAATTACGCCGCACCTGGCTCGAGGCCGAGTCGAAGCAAGCCGCGGCCATCGCCGACCAGTGGACGGCCATCGCCGATCTGCTGCTCACCTGCGGCTGGAGCGACCTCCCCCAGGATTCCATTCCCACCACCCCCGCTTCTCCCACCCGATGAACTCATCCAGACTCCTGATCGCGGTCGCGTTCGTGGCCGGCTTCCTCGCCAGCGCGGCCTTGCTGGGCCGCAAGACACCGCCGGCCGAGGTCCCCTCGAAGGTTCCGGCCACCCGAGCCGGATCGACTCCGCCCGCAGCACGCAGCATTCGATTCTACCAATCCCCCATGCACCCGTGGATCAAGTCCGACCGGCCCGGTCGTTGCACGATCTGCGGCATGGAATTGACCCCGGTCTACGACGGCGAATCGGGGTTGCCGATCGACAGCGGCACCGTGTCGCTCGGGACCAACGGCATCCAACTCATCCACCTCGAGACCACCGAAGTCGCTGTGGGTGCCCTTTCACGCACCCTCAGATTGTCGGGCACCATCGATGACAACGACCTGAAACACCGGGTGATCTCCGCCACTGTCGCGGGGCGGATCGAGCGCCTGTGGGTCAACATCCCCGGACAGGAGATCCGGAAAGGCGAGCCCCTGGTCACCCTCTACTCGCCGGCCCTGCTGACAGCCGAGCGGGAATACGTGGCGCTGGCTGCCCAACCCGCCGACCGCAACGCGGCGGACCCTACCCAGCTGAAGCCCCTCATCGCCTCGGCCCGGCAGCGGCTGATCCAGATGGGGCTCACCGAACAGCAAATCGACGCCCTCAAGCACAAGTCTCCCACCGCCACGACCAGTGACCTGCTCGCGCCGGCCGACGGCACCGTGGTCCTCAAGCGGGTGTATCCCGGACAATACGTCGGCGAAGGAGAACGCCTCTTCGAGACGGCCGATTTCTCGACCCTGTGGGTGCAGTTGACGGCCTATGAATCGGATCTGCAGTGGCTGAGCCCCGGACAGCCGGCCCGCATCACCACCCCGTCATGGCCTGGAGGCGTAATCACCGGCAAAGTCGACTCCATCGACCCGAATTTCGACGGGATGACCCGCAGCACCCGAGTCCGGGTCGAGGTGCCCAACCCGATCCGGGATACCGAGGCGGGGCCACGGCGCTCGCTGCAACACCGGGTCACCGCGATCGCCGACCTCGAAAGCACCCGCCAGGCTCTGACCATTCCGCGCACGGCTCTTCTTTGGAGCGGAACCCGGCCCGGGGTGTATCTGAGTCTCGGGGGCGGAGTCCATGAGCGCCGCGCTGTGCGCATCGGGCGCATCGGAGATCAGACCGCCGAAGTGCTCGAAGGCTTGAAGGCGGGCGACCGGGTCGTGACCCGGGCGGCCTTCCTCATCGATGCTCAAGCGGAGCTGCAACGCGGTGGCACCGGAGGCGATTCCCCGGAGGTCGCCGCGGTGTCCGACTCGGCCAAGCCCACACCGCCCGCCGCCGTGAGCGCCTTCCTGGAACTCTCGGCCGAAGTGTCCGAGGCCCTCGCTGCCGATCGGTTGGATGCATTCCAAAAGGCGATCGCCCGATTTCCGAGCGTGATACCTGCCCTGCGCACCTGGGCCTCGGACCCGGGCCCGAAGTGCCCCGCGGAACTCCAGGCCAAGCTCGTCACGCTGCCCGACGCTCCCGAACCCGGTGCTTCGGCCGGATTGGCCGAGGCGCGCAACTGGTTCCTGTCGCACTCGCGGGTGGCCGTGTCACTGGCACGATGGACCCGACAACAGGGGTGGGAAGCCGGTGTCCGGACTTTTGAATGCCCCATGGTCGACCGGGCCATCCCCTCGGGGCCGAAACGGGCCGCCTGGCTCCAGAAACAATCGGCGGCCCGCAATCCGTTCTTCGGGGCGGAAATGCTCGACTGCGGACTCGAACTGAAAGGCCAGCCGTGATCCGACGTTTGATTGAGATTTCGCTGCGCCAGCGATTTCTGGTGCTCAGCGGCACCCTGCTCCTCATCACGTTGGGGGTGCGTGCGGTGTTCCGTACTCCGGTCGATGCGATTCCCGATCTCAGCGAGAACCAGGTGATCGTCGTGGCCGATTGGGCGGGCCGGGGCGCCCAGGAGGTCGAAGACCAGATCACCTACCCGCTTTCGGCCAATCTACAGGGACTGGCCGGGGTCCGCAGCGTGCGGGCCACCAGCATGACCGGTTTCTCGCTCATCACCGTCCTCTTCAACGACGGCCTCGACAATTATTTCGCGCGTACACGGGTATTGGAACGACTCAACCAGATCGCCGGGACCCTGCCCACCGGAGTCGTGCCTCAACTGGGGCCCGACGCCTCGGGTCTCGGCTGGGTTTACCAGTACTACCTCGAGGTCGACCCGGCACGGGCCCCCGGCGGCGGCTATGATCTGGGCAGGCTTCGCAGCATCCAGGACTGGCTCCTGCGCTACCCGCTCCAGTCCATCCCCGGCGTGGCCGAGGTGGCTTCCATCGGTGGGTTTGTCCGGCAGTACCAGATCGAGGTCTCGTCGGCGAAACTCCGGGCCGTCGGCATCGGCCTGGGGCGGGTGCTCGAAGCGGTGGCCCGGGCCAACATCAATGTCGGTGGCAAGGTCATCGAGGAGAACGGCAAGGAGTTCGTCGTGCGAGGCGTCGGACTGATCCGCAGCACCGACGATCTCGAGCAGGTCGTACTGTCGGAAACCAACGGGGTGCCGATCCTCCTGCGCGAGGTGGCGCGGGTGCAGCTGGGCGGCGATTTCCGGCGGGGCGCCCTCGATGTCGACGGGCAGGAACGGGTCGGCGGGGTCGTGGTCATGCGCACCGGCGAGAATGCCCGCGAGGTCATCCGACGGACCAAGGAACGCATCGCCCAGATCGAACCGAGCCTGCCTCCCGGGGTGTCCATCCGGCCCTTCTACGACCGGAGCGACCTCATCGACCGGACGCTCGACACCCTCAAGCACGCCCTCTGGGAGGAGGTGATCCTGGTCACCCTCGCCCACATCCTCTTCCTCTGGCACTTCCGCAGCATCGTCATCGTCACCTTGCCCCTGCCGCTGTCCATCCTGACAGCCTTCCTGCTCATGCAGCAGTTCGGCCTCTCATCGAACATCATGTCGCTCACCGGCATCGCCATCGCCATCGGTGTCCTGGTCGATGCCGCGATCGTCATGACCGAGAATGTCATCCGGCACGCCGAAGAAGCCGAAGAAGCCAAACAACGGGCGGGGCTGGGCGACCGTCTCACGCTGGCCGAGACCCTCCAGGTGACCCGCGACGCTTCGATCCAGGTGGGCCGCCCGGTCTTCTTCGCCATGGCCATCATCATCCTGGCCTTCATCCCGGTATTCGCGCTGACCGGTCAGGAGGGCAAGCTGTTCCATCCCCTGGCCTTCACCAAGACCTTCGCCATGATCGGTTCGACCTTCCTGGCCATGACCCTGGTGCCGGTGTTGTGCTCGTTCCTGGTGCGCGGCCCGTTCCACCGGGAGGCCGATCACTTCCTGATGCGGGGGCTGCTGCGCCTCTACGACCCGCTGCTGTCGCTGGCCCTGCGCTGGCGCAAGACCGTGCTCGGTGCCGCGGCGATGATTCTCGGAGCCGCCCTCATCCTGGCTTTCGGGCTGCCCCGGACCTGGGTCACGCGCCTCGAGACCTCCGGGTGGGGTCGGGTCGCCCAGCTGGGCCGGGGCATGGGCAGCGAATTCATGCCGCCCCTCAATGAGGGAAGCCTCCTGTTCATGCCGGTCCTCCTGCCGGGAACCTCGCTCACGCAGGTGAAGGAGATCATGAGTTGGCAGGATCGCGTGATCCGCTCGCTGCCCGAAGTCGAGACCGTCGCCGGCAAGCTCGGTCGATTCGAAACGGCCACCGATCCGGCTCCGGTGGAGATGATCGAGACCACCATCACCCTCAAACCCGAGTGGATCTCCACCCATCGCCTGTGGCTGGGTTGCATTCCCATCCCCACGGTGATCCGCAATCCGGAGTGGCGGGCCGGGGTCACTCCCCGCGACCTGATCGCCGAGTTGAGCCGCCGGCTCGGTGAGGTGCCCGGCTATGTGCCCGGCTTCCTGCAGCCCATCGAGAACCGCATCCTGATGCTCAGCACCGGCATCCGCGCCCAGTTGGGCATCAAGGTCTTCGGAGACTCGCTCGAGGAACTCCAGCGCAAGGCCTTCGACATCGAACGGGTGGTCCGCACGGTTCCCGGCGCGGTGGGCGTCGCCGCCAGTCGCGTGCAAGGCAAACCCTACGTGGAGATCGAAGTGGACCGCGTCCAGGCCGCCCGTTTCGGCCTCAACGCGCGCGACGTGCTCGATCTGGTGGAATCCGGAATCGGAGGCTCGGTGGTCGGCACGGCCATCGAAGGTCGGGCCCGACTGCCGATCCAGGTCCGACTGGAGTCCTCGGAACGGGACGACATCGATCGACTCGGCGAGCTGCTCATTCCCGCGGCCAACGGGAACCCGGTCCCGCTGTCGCTGCTGGCCCGCATCCACCGCACCGACGGGCCCGGCGAGATCGCCAGCGAGAACGGTCGTCTCCGCGTCTACGTCCAGGCCAATGTCCAGGACCGCGATCTCGGATCCTTCGTGTCCGAGGTCAAAGAACGGTTGGATCGGGAGATCGTGCCGACGCTTCCCCGGGGCATGACCCTGGATTACTCCGGAGAATTCGAGAACCAACTGCGGGCCGCGCGAACCCTTCGGCAGATCGTGCCCACGGTCCTGGCCATCATCTTCATCCTCCTCTATCTGGTGTATCGCTCGGCCGTCGAAGCCGCCCACGTCCTGCTGGCGGTCCCTTTCGCCCTTTCCGGAGGCGTCTTCCTGCAATGGATGCTGGGCTGGCATTTCAGCGTCGCCGTCTGGGTCGGGTACATCGCGCTGTTCGGAACCGCCATCCAAACCGGGGTGGTCATGGTGGTCTATCTGGAGGAAACCGTGGCCGCGCGTCGGGCCGCCCTGGGAGACCGCTTCGGCCACAGCGATCTTATCCAAGCCGTTCGGGACGGTGCCCGCCTTCGACTCCGACCCAAGGTCATGACCGTGGCCACCATCGTGGCTTCGCTCCTGCCCATTTTCTGGAGCCACCGCACGGGGGCCGAGGTCATGAAACCCCTGGCCACACCCGTCATCGGCGGCATGGTCAGCAGCCTCCTCCACATCCTGATCGTCACCCCCATCCTCTTCGTGCTCATCCGGGAACGAGAGTTCCGGAAATGAGGATTTCCGGGGTATCCCCGCCCCGAGGGAGCCCCTGAAACCGCCCGAAATCGCCGAAACGCCCCCCATGAAACCGCGATTGCGGCTTGCTGCCCGATTTTCCAAGGGGCAGTCTCGGCAAAACCTAGCGTATGGCTGAACTCATTGGAAACCTGCTCGTCGCCCAGTCCGGCGGCCCCACCAGCGTCATCAACGCCTCGATCGCCGGGGTGATCACCGAAGCCGGTCACCACGAGTGCATCGAGGAGATCTTCGGTGGCCAGAATGGCATTTTCGGAATCCTCAACGAGGAGCTCATCGACATCAACGACGAGCGCTCCAAGGCGATCGAAGGCCTGCGCAACACCCCCGCCGCGGCCCTGGGCACCTGCCGCTACAAGATCGACTTCAAGAAGAAGCCCGAAAAGGCGGCCAAGGACATGGACCGCCTCTTCGAGGTGTTCGCCGCCCACAACATCCGCTACTTCTTCTACGCCGGCGGCAACGATTCCCAGGACACCGCGCACAAGATCCACCTCGAAGCCGTCAAGCGCGGCTACGACATGCGCGTCATGGGTGTGCCCAAGACCATCGACAACGATCTCCCGGCCACCGACCACTGCCCCGGCTACGGCTCGGTCATCAAGTACAACTCGGCCACCGTCATGGAAATCGGCTTCGATGTCGGATCCATGGCCACCGATGACGGCTCCTGCTGCATCGTCGAGGTCATGGGCCGCGCCGCGGGCTGGATCGCCGCGGGCACCGTCCTGGCCAAGCAGGGCAACCCCGCCAACCCGCCGCACATCATCGTGCTGCCGGAGATCCCCCTCAACGAAACGGCCTTCCTCAACCGGGTGAAGGAAGTCGTGGCCGAGCAGAAATACTGCATCGTGGTCTGCGGCGAAGGCGTGAAGAACGAGGCCGGTGAGGAGATCGGCGCCGACAAGACCCGCCTCGACGCCTTCGGACACCCGGTGCTCTCCGGTGCGGCCGACGCGCTGGCCTCCATCGTCCAAGGCAAGCTCAACCTCAAGACCCGCACCGTCAAACTGGGCTACGCCCAGCGCGCCGCGGCCCACTACGCCAGCCTCACCGACGCCGATGAAGCCTTCGCGTGCGGTGCCGCCGCCGTCCGCTCGGCCGTCTCCGGCAAGTCCGGCCTGATGCCCAAGATCGTCCGCCTTTCGTCCAACCCCTACCGCTGGGAGATCCAACTCGAGCCCTTGGAGAACATCGCCAACGTCGAGCACTTCATCCCGCGCGACTGGATCAGCGACGACGGCTTCATGCCCAACGAGAAGTTCGTGGAGTACGCTTCCCCGCTCATCGAGGGACAAGTCGTCGTTCCCCACAAGAACGGCCTCCCGGCCTACACGGTGCTGACCAAGAGCCCGGTGGAAAAGAAGCTCGCGCCGCGCTCCTGAACCGGCTTGGGGCGGCCCTAACCGCTGAACGCTGAACGCTCCGGCCCCTGCAACCGCCGACGGAATCCTCTGGATCCGCCGGCGGTTTTTCATTCCCGGAATCCCCTCGAGAGCCCCCTTCCATGACATGGCGATGGGTTGCAGTCGGCACCCATTCGGAGTCTGATGGCCGGGCGCATGAGTTCGCACCCGACCGCCCGCAACATCGCCCTCGGAAAGCCCCGGGGGCCACGCCGTCACTTCGCCTCCGACAACTACGCCGGGATCACCCCGGAGGCTTGGGCGGCCCTTGCGGAGGCCAATCAGGATCACGAACCGGCCTACGGCAACGACCGGTGGACTCAGGCGGCCACCGACCGCATCCGGGACCTCTTCGAGACCCCCTGCGAAGTCTTCTTCGTCTTCAACGGCACCGCCGCCAATTCACTGGCCCTCTCGGCCTGCTGCCAGAGCTATCACAGCGTCCTGTGCCACGAGGTCGCGCACGTCGAAAAGGACGAATGCGGCGCCCCGGAGTTCTTCAGCAACGGATCCAAACTGCTCCTGCTGCCCGGAGACAGCGGCAAACTGACCCCGGCGGGCATCGAAGAAGCCGTCCACCGACGCACCGACATCCACTACCCCAAGCCCAAAGTCGTCACCGTGACCGAGCCCACCGAGGTGGGCACCTTGTACACACCCCAGGAACTCCGGGCCATCGGCGCCATGACCAAGAAGCACGGACTCCGATTCCACATGGACGGCGCCCGTTTCGCCAATGCCGTTGCGGCACTCGGAGTCGCCCCGCGCGAGATCACCTGGCAGGCCGGGGTCGATGTCCTCTCCTTCGGAGGCACCAAGAACGGCATCCATGTCGGAGAAACCGTGGTCTTCTTCAATCTGGACCTGGCCGAGGAGTTCGCCTACCGGACCAAGCAGGCCGGCCAACTCTGCTCCAAGATGCGATTCATGTCGGCCCCCTGGGTCGGCATGCTGCGGGATGACGTCTGGCTGCGACACGCCGCCCACGCCAACGCCATGGCCACCCTGCTCCACGACCTCATCGCGCCCTGCCCCAGCGTGCGGATCCTGTTCCCGAGGCAGGTCAACAGCGTCTTCGTCGACCTTCCCAAACCGGTCATTCAGGCGCTCTGGGACAAGGGCTGGTTGTTCTACAACTTCATCGGAGGAGGCGGCTGCCGACTCATGTGCTCGTGGGACACCCGCGAGGAAGACGTCCGCGCCTTCGCCGCCGACGTGGCGGAGTGCACCCAGGGTTGAACCCGACCCACGGTTCGAGCGTCCCCTTTCCCTCGACCCGGCCTCGATTATCCTTCGCTCATGGATCCGAACACCGCTTCGCCCAAGGCACGTCTCCGGGGCGAGGTGGTGTACTTTTTCGCCTACGACATCGCCTACGAGCTCTCTCGGGAACTCCCGGCCAGCGTGATGGGCCATCCGGTCTCCGAGTACCGGCTGGATGCTTCGAAACGGAACCCCAAGCACCTGGTCTTCTACCGGCCTCGGATGATCCGGCTTCCCGACGAGCAACGGCAGGGACCCCACGGGCCGGTTTCCATTCGGATCGAAGCCAAGATCCTGCCCATCGGCGCCATCAGCCTGCGCGTCCGAGTGCCGTTCGAGGTGTCCCATCTGGCCGATCTCGTGGCCTATCACGACCTGCAGTTCCAGGACGGGACACTCGATCAGGAGATCCGCCGCCTGGCCGAACGACTGCGCGCCGAATTGGCCCCGTGGGTGCTTCGGGCCAATGAGGCGCTCTCCGAGGAGGAGGCCTACACCGTGTTCTGCCTGGAACCCCCCGTCGACGATGGAACCCCCTTCCGTTCGGGCATCTGGTTGGAAACCCACCGCGAATCCATCGCCGGACTGCTCAACCAGGAGAACGATTCGGCCTGCCTGTCCGACCAGGAGATCCACGAGTCCACCTCCCGGCACATCAGCTACTACCAGCACGATCTGGCGGTGATCGACTGGGACGCCGCGCTTCTGGTCGACACCCCCAGCGAATGGGAGGAATGCCTCTACGCCATCGAGGTCGCCAACCTGCAGCTGGCCGAATTGGAGGCCTATGATCGTCACCTCGATCTGGTGCTCGAACGCAGCTACCGCGATCTGGCCGGGGGCCCCATGCGGACCCGAAAGGCGCTGCTCACCAGCCTGCGCGAACTCCGCATCGACATGGCCCGGTTCAGCGACGAACTCTCCAACATCAACAAGTTCCTCGGCGACTGGCACCTGGCCCGCATCTACGAGACGGCCGCCATTCGCTTTCACCTTTCGGACTGGAAAAAAGGAGTCGAAGAGAAACTCAAGACGGTCGGAGAGCTGCATGAATTGCTGAAATCCGACCACTCGAACCGCTGGATGATGGCGCTGGAGATCACCGTCGTGCTGCTCTTCATCCTCGACGTGGCCCTCCTGATCGCCGGAGGCCGGAAGTGATCCGGACCCCACCGCCGCAAACCCGCCCCACCGCCCACCGACCCGATGCTCCCCGACGCTGAACCCAGCCCCTCACCGGACCATTCCCCGGCTCCAAACCCGGCGGAACACCCCGTCCATCGACGTCGGGTCCGCTATGCCGGCACCCATCCGCGACGCTTCGCCGAGAAGTACAAGGAACAGGCTCCGGAGCAGTATGCCGATGCGGTGGCCAAGATCATCGCCTCCGGAAAGACCCCGGCCGGTTCCCACCGATCGATCATGGTGCCGGAAATCCTCGAGACCCTCGAACCCAAACCCGGCCAGACCGTGGTCGACTGCACCCTCGGCTACGGCGGCCACGCCCGGGAGATCCTTGCACGACTTGGTGACGATGGCCGCTTGATCGGCTTCGACTGCGACCCGGTGGAATTGCCCAAGACCGTCGAGCGGCTGCGACAGGCCGGATGGGATGAATCCCGATTCATTCCGGTCCGTAGCAACTTCGCCGGGCTGGCGGCCGGACTGGGAGGCCTGGGCATCGGAGCGGTCGATGGCATCCTTGCCGATCTGGGCGTCTCTTCGATGCAGCTGGACGACCCGTCCCGCGGCTTCACCTACAAGGACGATGGTCCCCTCGATCTGCGCATGAACCCGTCCAAAGGGCTGCCGGCGTCGGCGTGGTTGGCCAAGGCGACCCCGGAACGCTTGGCCGCCGCCCTGCGCGACAATGCCGACGAACCGATGGCCGAGGCCCTGTCGACGGCCGTGCTGGCAGCGCTCCAGCAGCAACCGACCCAGCGCACCCGCGATTTCGCCCGATTGCTCCACGAGATCTATCGGAGCCGTGGATGGACCCGGGACAAGGCCGAGGGCGACGCCCGCATCCGCCGATTCTTCCAGGCACTCCGGATCGAGGTGAACGACGAGTTCGGGGTGCTCGAAGCCCTGCTCCGACAGTTGCCCGGGTGTCTCAAACCGGGCGGACGGGTCGCCATCCTGACCTTCCATTCGGGAGAAGATCGGCGGGTCAAACGGGCCTTTGCCGAAGGCCAACACCAGGGTCTTTACGAAGTGGTGAGCGATTCGGTGAGGCGCCCGGGTGCCGAGGAACTCCGTTCCAATCCCCGATCGGCACCGGCGAAGCTCCGGTGGGCCATCCGCAGCGGTCTTTGAACCGGTGACGGCATCCCGGGCCGGCAACCCGGGCCGGGAGTTGCCCTGTCAGACGCCGCGGACCCGGTCTTTCTTGGCCTCACGCTCGGCCTCGAGCTTCGCCTTGTCCGAGGCGTATCGCTGGCGCAGCAGATCGAGGGTCTCGAGGTCACCGGCCGCCTGGGCGGCCTGAAGCGCCTCGCGGGTGGACAGATCGGCTTGGGCCAACTTGGCCGCATAGATGGAATCCAGCTCGGCCAACTCCGCCTTCTGAGCCTGGGTCAATTTGGAGGCCGGCGCGGTCTTGCTCAACCGTTCCATCGCCAATTCGTAAGCCGATTTCATGTCGCCCAGATTCGCCCAGGGCCCGGCAAAAATCCATCCCGACGAGTTCCCGGGCGGCTCGGGGCCAAGTTTCGGTTTGACGGAAGCATCGGGCACTCCAGCGTTGGCGGTTCACAGTTGCTTTCCGATCCATCGCAGCCAATCGCACATGAGCCAATTCAAGTACGTCTCTGATCTCTGGAACGACGCCGAAGCCCACGCCCTCGGCGGTGCCGACCGTCTGGTCTATCGCTCGAACAAGCTGGGAGCCGATCAGCGGGTCACCAACACGGGCGGCGGCAACACCTCCTCCAAACTCGTGGAGAAGGATCCCCTGACCGGCCAGGACGTGACCGTCCTCTGGGTGAAGGGCTCCGGCGGCGACCTGCGCACGGCTTCGCGCGAGTTCTTCAGCTCGTTGTATCAGGATCGCCTCATCGGCCTGCAGGCGATCTATGCCGCCCGTGCCGACAAGGGGCTCAAGTCTCCGGCTGAAGACGACATGGTGGGCATGTACTCGCACACCACCTTCAATCTGAATCCGAGGGCCTCGTCGATCGACACCCCGCTGCACAGCTTCATCCCGGGGCGCCATGTCGACCACATGCACCCCAACGCGATCATCGCCATCGCCGCCTCGAGCCGCTGCGTGGAGCTGACCCGCGAAATCTTCGGCGACTCGATGGACTACGTGCCCTGGATGCGCCCGGGCTTCGAACTGGGCCTGGCGATGCAGGAGATCTGCCGCAAGAACCCCAAGGCCAAGGCCATCATGATGGGTCAGCACGGCTTCATCTCCTGGGACGAGGACGACAAGCAGTGCTACCAGGCCACCCTGGCCTACATCGA
>JAIXXC010000020.1 GCA_027490985.1 Verrucomicrobiales bacterium | reverse complement strand
CTCGGCATCCCCCTGAGCCGCGTCCGCGGTTCGGCCTCCGGTGGCCGCGTGGTCATCGAAGACCTCGCCCGCTACATCGGCAAGCTCGAGGCCAAGGTGGCCCGCGCCGGCAAATACGCCGAAGGCCCTCAGGGCATCAGCTTCCCGCTGGTCAACCAAGACTTCGCCGTCTTCGGCCCGGTCACCAGCGAACCGCTCACCGCCCTGCGCAAGGTGATCTCCGCCCGGATGGTCGAGAACAAGATCACCCTGCCCCATGTCACCCAGTTCGCCGATGCGGACATGAGCGGCATCGAGGCCCTGCGCGCCCGCTTCAAGGCCGACTACGAGAAGGCCGGAGCCAAGCTCACGCCGACGCCCTTCCTCATCAAGGCGCTGGTCAACACCCTGCAGCAGCATCCGAAGTTCAACGCCAGCCTGCACGAGGTGGCCGAGACGCTGATCATCAAGCACTACTACCACATCGGCATCGCCGTGGACACCGACGCCGGATTGCTGGTGCCCGTGCTGCGCGACGCCGACAAGAAGTCGCTGCTCCAGATCGCCAAGGAACTCTCCGAGATCGCCGCCCTCGCCCGGGACCGCAAGCTCTCCCCCGATTCGATGAAGGGCGGTTCGTTCACTGTCTCGAACCAGGGTGCCATCGGGGGTTCCCACTTCACCCCGATCATCAACAAGCCCGAGGTGGCCATCCTCGGTCTGGGCAAGACCTCGGCCAAGCCGGTGGTCACGGCCGATGGCAAGATCGAGGCCCGTCCGATCCTGCCGCTCACCCTCAGCTACGATCACCGCGTGATCGACGGCGGTTCGGCCGCCCGGTTCACGGTGGATCTCGTCAAGGCCATCGAGACGTTCCCGGCCTCTGCGGTGCAGCTCTAACGCCCTACCCGACATGGAAGCGATCCAGACTGAAATCGTCGTCATCGGCGCCGGCCCCGGAGGCTACGCCGCCGCGTTCTACGCCGCCGACCTGGGCAAGAAGGTCCTGCTCATCGAACGGGATCCCCGGCTCGGGGGTGTCTGCATGAACCGGGGGTGCATCCCGTCCAAGGCGCTGCTCAACGCCTCGCACATGATCACCGCCGCCAAGGAATCCGCCCACCGCGGAATCAGCTTCGGCGATGCCACGATCGATCTGAACCGCCTGCGGGCCTGGAAGGAGTCCATCCTCGAGAAGCTCGGTTCCGGCATCGCCAGCCTCGCCAAGATGCGCGGCGTGAGCGTGATGCACGGCAAGGCGATGTTCGAGTCCTCGAGCAAACTGCGGGTCGAGACGCCCGAAGGCCAGAAGTACGTCACCTTCGACAAGGCCATCATCGCCGCGGGTTCCCGACCGGCCCTCCCCAAGGCCTTCGACCTGGGCAATCCCCGGGTGATGACCTCCACCGAGGCCCTTGAGATCGCCGACATCCCCGAAAAGCTGCTCGTCATCGGCGGCGGCTACATCGGCATGGAACTCGGCACGGTGTACGCCTCCATGGGTTCCAAGGTCACCGTGATCGAGGCCATGGAGTCCATCCTGGCCGGTGCCGACGCCGATCTGGTGCGCCCGGTGGCGGCCTATGCCAAGAAGGCTTTCCAGGAAGTGCGCCTGAAGTCGAAGGTCCTCGAGATCAAGACCTCCGGAAAGCAGATCCAGGTCACCTCCGAATTCAACGGTCAGAAGCTCGACGAGAAGTACGACCGGGTGCTGGTGTCCGTGGGTCGTGTGCCCAACGGTCAGGACCTCGGCCTCGAGAACACCGCCGTCCAGCGGGACGACAAGGGGTTCATCAAGGTCGACGAGCGCATGGTCACCACCGACCCGAACATCTACGCCATCGGCGACATCGCCGGCGGCATCATGCTGGCCCACAAGGCCAGCAAGGAGGCCCGCATCGCCGTGGAGAACCTGGCCGGAGAGGGCAACGCGGTGAACCGCGACTATCTCATTCCTGCGGTGGTCTTCACCGACCCCGAGGTGGCCTGGGTGGGTCTCACCGAGACCGAGGCCAAGGCCAAAGGCATCGAGGTGCAGGTGGTCAAGTTCCCCTGGGGCGCCAGCGGCCGCGCCCTCACCTACGACCGCACCGACGGCTCCACCAAGCTCATCATCGACCCCGTCACCGAGCGGATCCTCGGCGTGGGCATCGTCGGCCACGGAGCCGGCGAACTCATCGGTGAGGGCACCGTGGCCATCGAGATGGGAGCCACCGTCCACGATCTGGGAGCCATCGTCCACCCGCACCCCACCCTCAGCGAGACGCTGATGGAAGGCGCCGAGGTGTTCTTCGGCCACTCGACCCACGTGTTCACCAAGAAGCGCGAACACTGAGCATCGTTTCGCCGGCGGCCGCCGGTCAGGCATTCTTCAGGGTCAGGCGAACCAGCCTGACCCTTTTTTTTCAACGGGGTGCGCTCACCCTGGGGCGGACGACCTCCGCCGACCGCGCCGCGGAGTGGGCCGCTCATTTTGCTTCCCGTGCGACGGGTTCTCCCGCACGGTCCCCGGGCCGTTGCCGCGCCCGAGGCGCCTGCCGGCTTCAATCCATGAAGAACACCCTCCGCCTCCTGATGACCACCACGCTCGCGGCGTCCGCCGCCCTCGCCCAGGACAAACTCGACCTCACCGCCGAGAAGGCCCGCGCCAGTTACGCCATCGGGGCGGACATCGCCGGCAGCATGAAGCGCCAGTCGCTCGACCTCGACACGAAGGCCCTAGCCGCCGGACTCGTCGACGGCATGACCGGCAAGCTCCAGTTGAAGGATGCCGAACTGGAGAAGGCCATGAACGATTTCAAGACGGCCTTGATGGCCAAGCGCCAGGCCGACCAGGCCAAGGCCGCGACCGAGAACACCAAGAAGGGAACCGACTATCTGGCGGCCAACGCCAAGAAAGAAGGCGTCAAGACCACCGCCAGCGGTCTCCAGTACAAGGTGATCAAGGCCGGTGCGGACGGCGGCAAGAGCCCGAAGGCCACCGACACGGTCAAGGTCCACTACCACGGCACCCTCATCGACGGCACCGTCTTCGACAGCTCCGTGCAGCGCGGCGAGCCGATCTCCTTCCCCCTCAATGGCGTGATCCCCGGCTGGACCGAGGGCGTGCAGCTCATGAAGGTGGGCGACAAGTTCCAGTTCACCATCCCCTCGGCGCTGGCCTACGGCGAACAGGGCGCCGGTGGAGCCATCGGGCCGAATTCCACCCTCATCTTCGAGGTGGAGCTCCTCGCCATCGAGGCCGGCAAGTAAGCCCGGTCGGGATCGTTTTCCAAAGGCCGGAGGTGCTGATCCAAAGCGCCTCCGGCTTTTTTGCACCCCGCCCTCTCCACGGCCCCGGCAGACGGACCATTGACGCCCGGGCCCGGAGCGCCACGGTTGCCGGAGTCGGCCGTGCCCCCGCACCATGCGAACCCTCATCGAAACCGTTGAGACCGCCCACACCCCGGAATCCCTGGGTGCGACCCTGCATGGCGAACCCGGGCGCGTCGTGCTCCGAACGGGGATGTTCGAGGTGGCCTCGGCCCGCTACTCGATCGTCACCGCCCGCCCGTTTCTGACCTTCCAGTCGATGGGATCCCGTTGCGAGACCCGCCACCCGGACGGCCGCTGTGAGATCCAGTTCGGCAATCCCTGGGCGATCCTGGGCGCTCTGGCCGAGCGCTGCGAAATCCTCGACGAGGTCGATCTGCCTTTCCCGCTGGGGGGCGTCTTCGGTTTCTGGGGCTACGACCTGAAGGGATTCGTGGAGCCCCGGCTTTCCCGCCATGCGGTCCACGACCTGGAGATCCCCGACTGCCGCGTCGGATTCCACGGGAGCCTCGTGGTCTTCGACCATCGGTTGGGCACCGTCACCGTCATCGCCACGGGATTGAGCGCCAACGGCGACCGGTGCGAACGGACCGCCCGTGAAGATCTGGACTGGTGGCGCCAGCGGTTGGCGATCACGCCCGTCGATGACCCCGAAGTGGGAACCGATTCCCACCCCGGTGAGATCACCGCATCGGTCTCGCGCGAGGCCTTCATCCGGTCGGTCGAGGCGGCCCAGCGGTGGATCCGCAGCGGCGACATCTACCAGGTCAACCTCTCCCAGCGCCTCGGTGCTCCGTGGAGTGCCGGTGGTTGGGCCCTGTTCCGCCGCCTTCTGGAAGTCTCCCCCGCCCCGTTCTCGGCCTTCCTCGACGGCGACGAGTTCACCCTGGCCTCGTCGTCTCCCGAACTCTTCCTGCGACTGAGCGGTTCGCACGCGCTCACCCGCCCCATCAAGGGCACCCGACCGCGCAGCACCGATCCCGTCCGCGACGCCCAGTGGATGTATGAGCTTCAGCGCAGCGGCAAAGAGATGGCCGAGTTGGTGATGATCACCGATCTGCTGCGCAACGACCTCGGCCGGGTTTGCGAATACGGAACGGTGCAGGTGCCCGAACTGGTGCGACTGGAACGGTTCACCCAGGTGCAGCACCTGGTGTCCACCATCGAAGGACGGATCCGCTCGCCCCTGACCCACCTCGAAGTCCTCGAATCCTGCTTCCCCGGAGGCAGCATCACCGGCGCCCCCAAGATCCGGGCCATGGAGATCATCGATGCGCTCGAACCGGTGGCCCGGGGGCCCTACACCGGATGCCTGGGCTATCTGGGTTTCAACCGGGAAAGCCAGTGGAGCATCGTCATCCGCTCGGCCCTCACGCTCAACGACCGCGCCTGGTTCCACGTCGGGGCGGGCATCGTCGCCGATTCGGTGCCCGAAGCGGAATACGACGAAACCCTGGCCAAGGCGGCCGGATTCCTCAAAGCCCTGCAAGGTTCGGGGACCCGCGTCACCGAGGCGCCCTCGGGGAGGCCACGGCCATGAGTGAGTTGGTTTGGATGGACGGCCGGATCGTGCCGGCGACCGAGGCGATGGTGCCGGTGTCGGATCGATCGTTCCTGTACGGTGACGGCCTCTTTGAAAGCCTGCCTTGGGATTCGGGCCGCCTTTTCCGGTGGCGGGCGCACTGGGATCGCCTGAAGGCCGGGGCTGCGTTCCTGAAGATCCGCATCCCGGCCGACGAGGCCGAGGTCCGCGCCGGAATCCGGGCCATCACGATCCCGCTGACCACCGCGCAGGCCACGGTGAGGCTGCATCTGAGCCGGGGCGTGGGACCTCGTGGGTATTCACCCCGTGGAGCCGAGACTCCGCGGCTGATTCTCACGGTCCATCCCGCCCCTCCGATGCCCCCGGCCGGGTGGCCGGCGATCCGCTTGAAAACCTGCAGGGCCTTCACGGTGGCCGCGGGCGATCCCCTGGCGGCCCACAAATCGGCCAACAAACTCCTCAACGTGCTCGCCCGGGCCGAGGCCGAGGCCGAAGGCTTCGACGATGCCCTGCTGCTCAACACCGACGGCGTGGTCACCGAAAGCTCCAGCGGCAATGTGTTCTGGTGGGAGGCGGGCCACCTTCACACGCCCCCGCTTTCGGCAGGAGCTCTTGGTGGAGTGACCCGTGGGGCGGTGCTCGACGCGGCCCACGATCTCGGATGGTCGGTGACCGAAACCGCGGCTCCGCCCGCGCGCCTGAGCGCCTCTGGCGGCCTCTTCCTGACCTTCAGCACCCGCGGACTCGTGCCGGTCGAGGCCCTCGATGACCACCCCGTCCCCACCGAACCCCGCCAGTCGCCGCTCCAGGAGGCCTTCCTGAGACGCTGTGAACAGGAATGGGAACTGATCTGAACAGATCTGAACGGCTCAGAGTCGGGAGCCCCTTCGGACGGCACCCATGACTCACCGCCGTTGTTTGGCCCAAGCCCACTCGCAAAATCGGTTTCGCAACATCCCATTCGCAAAACCCCGTTCACCGGAGCCCGCTCCGGGAACTCACCGGTCTGAAGCCGGCGGCGCGTCGGCCAGTTTCTTGGAGATGGCGGGCGACGGCTCCACGCGGATCGACGCTGCCCAGGCTTCGCGGGCGACATCCCAGCGCCCACAGGCGGCGGCCGCATCACCGAGGTGGTCCAACACGGTGGCGTCGGGTTCGGTGAGTCGTTGACGGGCCTTGAGCAACCACTCCAGCGCCTCGCGGGGTTGCCCGAGCTTGAAGAGCACCCAACCCATGCTGTCCATGTAGGCCGCATTGTCGGGCTCGGCCTTGAGGGCCTGCTCGATCATGGCCCGGGCCTTGGGCAGGTTTTTGCCCTTCTCGGCCCACAGATAGCCGAGATGATTGAGGGCTTCGTCGTAGTCGGGCTTCAGTTCGAGGGACTTCTCAAGATACTCGATGCTCCGCGGTTCATCGCCCTTGCGTTCCAAGACGGCTCCCACCTGGAAGTAGAAGCGATGGTCGGTCAGCGGGGGCCGGTTGGTGCTTCCCAGCTTCTCGGCGGCGAAGTAGGCCTCGAGCGCCTGGTCGAACCGCTTGAGCTGCGAGCGGGCCACGCCCGAGAGGTATTCGAGGCGGAACGAGGGAGGAACTTCGTTGCGGGCCCGATCGAGCGCCGTGACCGCCTCTTCCGGACGCTGCAGGCTCAGGAGCGCCACCGCGAGGTCGGTGTGGGCCGGTTCCAAGGCCGGGTTGAGCAGGATGGCCCGCTCGAAATGATTGCGGGCGCGCTCGAACTGCTTCTCTTCGAGGGCCACCACCCCGAGGAAGTAGTAGGTCACCGGATTGGCCGGATCGATTTGGCGCAAGGCCTCCAATTGGCGACTCGCCTCGGGGATGCGACCGGAGCGCAGGTACAGCTCGGCCAGCCGCGAAACGGCGGCCGGGTTGCGCGGGGCCCGTTCCTGAAGGTCGCGAAGCACCGCCTCGGATTCGCCGGGCTGGCCCCACTGCGCATACCGGTCGGCCAAGCGGAGGGCCAGCGCCGGATCCTCGGGTTTCAACGACCGCACGCGGGTGAGCACCTCCAAAGCCGCGGCCTTGGACTGAGCCTGGAGTCGGGCATCGCTGGCCCCGATGACCCGGTACAATTCGGCGATGTCCAAAAGCGCCCCCGGCTCTTGGGCGAAACTTTCTCGGGCGCGGGCCAGTAGCGGCATCGCCTCGGCCGTGCGCCGTTCGTCGGCCAGGATGCGAACCACGGCCTGATACACCGCCACGATCACCGGCGGACGCTCGGCCGCCCGCAGATAGGCTTTCAGGGCATCGGCCGTGCGACCCGCCTGGGTCAGGGCCACACCGTGCAGGGCGTGGAGTTCACCCGGTGTATCGGAACGCGCGGCGACCCGGTCCAACAAACTCAGGGCACGGTCGATCTTTCCCTGCTGCAGGAACCTCCGGGCGACATCGGCCACCAGTTCGTGGTTCGACAGGTCGTGTTCGGTGACCCGCTCGAAATACCGCAGGAGTCCCTCGGAGTCGCCGTTCATCCCCCGCACCAAGCCGGCGGCAAAGGCCGCATGGGCTTCGGCCCGGCGCTCCCACTCGGCAAGAGGGGCTTTCTGAAGGGCTTT
>JAIXXC010000348.1 GCA_027490985.1 Verrucomicrobiales bacterium | reverse complement strand
TTCTCCATCACCACGGTGGACTCCGGTTCGGCCGTGGCCGTGACCACGGGCCTGGTGGTCAAGCTCAACGGCACCGACATCTCCTCGAAGGTGTCTGTCGCCAAGGATGGCATCACCTCGACCATCGCCTACGGTGATGCGGCTGCTCCCTTGGCCTCCGGTTCGACCAACAAGGTGGAAGTCAGCGTCAAGGACACGCTCGGCCGCACCGTGACCGCGACCCGCGAGTTCGTGGTGGCTCCCTACGTGACCATCCCGGCCAACCTGAGCGTCGCCAGCGTGGATACCTCCAAGAAGGGTTTCAACGTCCGCACCCATCAGACCGCCCGTCGTGACCAGCCCAACACCATTGCCCGCGCCGAGCAGCAATTGATGGGCCTCCGTGGTGACAACGTGGCCGACCTCACCGGGTTCACCGGTGGCGTGTTCGCCGAGACCGGTGTGATCAACTACAGCCAGCCGACCTCCGGTTCGGATGCGACCCCGGGCCAGAACGGTGCGTTCTCGTCCTCCGCCGCCGCCGTGGAGCGCCAGATCGCCGACAACGCGATCCCGGGTGTTCCGAGCGCCTCGGAATTCCAGCCCAATGGCGACCTCTACACCGACAACATCGCCGCTGAAATCACCACCTACCTGCAGTTCCCGACGGCCGGTGTGTACACGCTGACCTTCAACAGCGATGACGGCTTCCGCACCACTGTCGGTGGCAACAACAAGGAAGTGCTGAGCTCGATCCTCGTGAGCGAGGCCGACTTCGGCAAGGGTGCCAGCGACGTCAACGCGACCGTGTACGTTCCGGCGGCCGGTTACTATCCGTTCCGCACGGTGTGGTTCGAAGGCGGCGGCGGGGCCAACCTCGAATGGTCCGCCCAGCGCGTGGCCCCGAACCCCTCAGCCCGGTTCCTGATCAACGACTCCGCGGCCGATGCCGTGAAGGCGTTCCGCGCCACGAGCGCCTCCGCCCCGGCGGCCGTCTCGTTCATCCATCCGTTCCGCGGCTCCGGCGGCGGCTACGTCCCGACCGTGCCGGTCGTGGTGTCCGTGACCGAGGGCAGCACCGCGGTGTCCGCGTTCAAGCTCCTCGTGGACGGCACCGAGGTCTCCCCGACCAAGGCCTCCGCGGGTGGTGTGACCACCTACACCTACAAGCCCTCGGCGAACTTCGCCCCGGGCAACCACACTGCGATCGTGCGCTTCACGGCCGGTGCGCAGCAGTATGATGCGACCAACACCTTCAGCATCCTGAACGCCGCCAGCGTCCCGGGCAGCCTCGCGCTGCCGGCCTCCGCTGTGAACACCGGCAACAAGGGCTTCCTCGTGAAGACCGTCCAGCAGGCCAACGGTGAGAGCATGGGCAACGACACCTACCGGGGTCTGACCCACATCGCCGGCCTGATCGGCACCCCGAACGTCGCCGATTTGAGCCTCTTCGGCGCCAACGGCTACTACGTCGAGACCGGTGTCATCAACTACAATCAGGACGCCGCCTCCAGCGGTTACTTCCCCGATGATCCGGGCGTTCCGGGCATCCCGGGCACCACCGGCAACACCGACAACTTCGCTCAAGAGGTCCTCACGGTCCTCGACCTGAAGGCCGGCTTCTACGCCTTCAACGTGAACAGCGACGACGGCTTCCGCCTCGACTTCGGCAATCCGGGTGAGGCCTTCACCTTCCCGGTGGTGGCTGGCGAGTTCTCCGGCGGCCGCGGCAATGGTGGCGGCATCGGTTCGGGCACCACCTTCTTCTTCAACGTGGAGAAGGATGGTCTGTATCCGGCCCGCCTCGTCTGGTACGAGGGCGGCGGTGGCGCGAACGTCGAGTTCAGCGCCCGTCAGTTCGACCCGGTCACCGGTGACGTGCTGAGCGGCAACCTCATCAACGCCGACGGCGGCATCAAGGCCTATCAGTACCCGCTGAGCAGCAAGGGTGTTCCGTTCGTGAAGTCCTACGCTCCGGCCCAGACCGGCCGCGCTTCGAGCGCCGCCCCGTACCGTGCCGGTACCGACGCGGCCATCGTCGCCCAGGTGGCCCAGGGCACCGGCCCGGCCCTCAGCACCGCCAACGTCTCCGTCAAGGTGGACGGCGCTGCCGCGACCGCGACCGTGACCACGGTGGACGGTATCGCCACTGTCACCGTCGCCGCCCCGGCCGCTGGTTGGGCGGGTGGTTCGACCCACAAGGTGGACCTCACCATCATCGACCGCACCGTGTCCTGGACCTTCGGTGTGGCCAACATCCGCACCCCGGTCTTCGCGATCGAGGCCGAGGACTTCGACAACAACGGCGTGGCCCCGGCCGCGACCAGCGTGATGCCCTACCGTGGCGGCGCCCTGGCGGGCCAGTCGGCCAGCAACAACAAGGACTACACCCGCGGCAATGAAGGCGCTTCGCCCATCTACCGTATCGGTGAAGATCCCCAGGTTCCGATGGACCGCACCGGCGACCGCGATCGCGGCGTGAGTGTGCTCGATGTCAACTACAAGATGGGTTGGATCGGCGACGGCCAGTGGTACCAATACACCCGCACCTTCCCGGCGGGTGACTACAACGTCTACGCGGGTCTCTCCCACGGTGACGGTGCCGATAGCGCCACGCGCATGCGGGGTCAGTTCGCCACGGTCGCCGGCGGCAACGCCACGGTCGTCGGCAGCTTCGAGTCGCCGTCCACCGGCGGTTGGGGCAACAACGCCCTGGTGCCGATGCGCGATACGAACGGTGCCTTGGTTTCCATCAAGCTCACCGGTCAGCAGACCGTGCGTTACAACGCCTCGAACGGTGACTTCGACTTCCTGCTCTTCACTCCGGCCCTCCCGGGCAACGTGCTGAGCAAGGACGACACCATCGTCCCGAGCTCGAGCAACCATCCGGGTGGCGAAGCCGCTCCGAAGGCCATCGACGGTCTGAGCACCACGAAGTATCTGAACTTCGACAAGCTCAACACCGGGTTCACCGTGACCCCGAAGTCGGGCGCCTCGGTCATCACCGGCATCTCCCTCACGACCGCGAACGACGCTCCTGAGCGCGATCCGGCCACCTGGCAGATCCTCGGATCCAACAATGGCACCGACTTCGAGGCCATCGCCTCGGGTTCGGTCAACGTCAACCCGGCCCGGTTCCGCACCGAGACGCTGGCGTTCTCCAACACCAAGTCCTACACCAGCTACAAGGTGGTCTTCCCGACCGTCGCGAACGCCGCCAAGGCGAACTCGATGCAGGTCGCCGAAGTGGCGCTGCACGGCACGGTCTCCGGTGGTGGTGATGCTCCTCGCTTCACCGGCATCAAGGCCAACGCCGACGGCTCGGTCACCATCACCTGGACGGGTGCCGGTGTTCTCCAGTCGGCTGCCTCGCTCAGCGGTCCCTGGACCGATGTGGCGGGTGCCACCAGCCCGCTGACGGTGCCGGCCAATCAGGCCGCTCAGTTCGCGCGCATCCGCAAGTAAGCGGATCGGAGTCTGATTCACGGAGGGGCCGAAGTTCGCTTCGGCCCCTCTTTTTTTATCGGGCACCCGGCAAGGCGAACCCTGCGATGATGTTCGTTCCCAGGACGTTGGGAGCAGGACTTCGAGCCCCGGTGATTACCACCGTTCGCCCAGGAGCCAACTGGGTTTGCGCTGGGCACGCTTGAGACCGTACTTCTCGATCGTCTGCCGGATCCGGCTCACGGCTTCGTCGATGGAATCGGTGACCAGGAAGAGCTGGAGATCGCTTTCGGAGATCGTCTTCTCCCGTCGCATGTGCTCGATGTGGTCGAGCAATTCCTGATGGAACTCCCGGCCGAAGAGGATGATGGGGAAATCCCGGATCTTGCCGGTCTGGATGAGGGTCATGGCCTCGAAGAGTTCATCGAGGGTGCCGAATCCGCCCGGAACGATGACAAAGGCGTAGGAGTATTTGATCAGCAGGGTCTTGCGGACGAAGAAGTAGCGGATGTTGACCCACTTATCGAGGTAGGCGTTGTGACTCTGTTCCATGGGCAGCACGATATTGCAGCCCACGGAACGCCCACCGACCTCTTTGGCCCCCCGGTTGGCCGCCTCCATGAGGCCGGGTCCGCCCCCGGTCATGATGGTGAATCCGAGTTGGGCGATCTCCGCGGACAGGCGCCGGGTCAGGTCGTAGTAGGGGTGGGACTCCGGAAATCGGGCCGATCCGAACACAGCGACGCAGGGCCCCGAAAAGTGCAGGGCCCGCAAGCCCCGGATGAACTCCCAGGCGATGTCGACGACGAATTTGAGGTTGTCCCATCGGGAACGGGGACCTTCGAGGAAGCGGATTTCGCGCTGGCTCATGCGATGGCGGTTTCGAGGATCTTTTCTTGAAGGGGTGGGTGCTGCGGCAGGATGCGTTGAAGATACACGCGGTTCTGGCGTAGGAAAGAGCCTCACCCCGGATCAATTCCGAAACCGCGGCAGCATTCCCGGGATGGCGTGATCTTCCGCATGGGTACCGGGAGGGTGGATGGGGTGGGTCCGTTGTCGTCGGGCATGTTGGAGGCGTTGTCCCTCCGCGACGGAATGCGGGACACCCGGATCCGCCTTTCCTCGGATCCCTGGGCCCCCTCGAACGCCGGGCGTGGCGAGCCGGGCCAATGGATGGCTGGGATGACGCAAGATTCGGAGTGCCTCCCGAGGGTGTCGGCGTAGCCTGACGGAGTGAGCATGACCCAAACCGTGCCCTTCGGATCGCAACCCATCGCGCATCGAGCCCTGCACGAGTGGGTCCAATCCACCGTCGCCGTGACCCGCCCCGATGCGGTGTTCTGGTGCGATGGTTCCGAGGCCGAGAAGGAGTTCCTCTACGCCGAAGCGGTCCGTCAGGGAGTCCTCACGCCGCTCAATCAGGAGAAGATGCCGGGGTGCTATTATCACCGGTCCAATCCCAACGACGTGGCTCGGGTCGAGCATTGCACCTTCATCTGCACGGAGTTGGCCGAGGATGCCGGGCCGACCAACAACTGGGCCGATCCCGCGGCCATGCGGGCCAAGGTGATGGGTTTGGCGGCCGGGAGCATGCAGGGGCGTACGTTGTATGTCGTTCCGTACCTCATGGGCCCTCCGGGATCCCCATTGGCCCAGGTGGGGGTCGAGTTGACCGATTCGATCTATGTGGTGCTCAACATGCGCATCATGACCCGGATGGGGCGGGTGGCGGTGGACCATCTGGGCGAATCCTTCCAGTTCAACCGGGGCTTGCACTGCCTGCTCGACGGGGATCCGGAACGCCGGTTCATCTGCCACTTTCCGGAGTCCAACGAGATCATCTCGGTGGGTTCGGGCTACGGGGGCAATGTCCTGCTGGGCAAGAAGTGTCTGGCCTTGCGCATCGGCTCGTATCTGGGACGACGTCAGGAGTGGATGGCTGAACACATGCTCGTCCTGGCCGTGGAATCCCCCGAGGGCGAGCGGCGCTACGTGGCGGCGGCCTTCCCCAGCGCCTGCGGCAAGACCAACTTCGCCATGATGATCCCCCCGGAGCGCTTCCAAGGATGGAAGATCTGGACGGTCGGGGACGACATCGCCTGGATGCGGCCGGGTCCGGATGGGCGTTTGTGGGCCATCAATCCGGAAGCGGGTTATTTCGGGGTCGCTCCGGGAACCAACGCCAAGACCAATCCCAACGCGATGGCCACGATCGCCCGCGATACGATCTACACCAACGTGGCGCTCAGGCCCGACGGCACGGTGTGGTGGGAGGGGCATGATGATCCGCCCCCGGCCGAGTGTCTGGATTGGAAGGGCAACCGGTGGACTCCGGCTTCGACTGAAAAGGCGGCCCATCCCAACTCGCGGTTCACCGCGCCGGCGACCAACAATCCCGCCATGGCCCCCGAGGCCTTGGATCCGCTGGGCGTGCCGATCTCGGCCATCATCTTCGGGGGGCGTCGCGCGAGTGTCGTGCCGCTGGTCTTCGAGGCCTTCAACTGGAGCCACGGGGTCTTTCTCGGGGCCACCATGGGCAGTGAGATGACCGCCGCCGCGGCGGGCACCGTGGGGCAGGTGCGCCGCGATCCGATGGCGATGTTGCCATTCTGTGGATACAACATGGGCCGGTACTTCCGTCACTGGCTCGACATGCGCAAGAAGCTCTCCGAGCCCCCTCGCATTTTCCACGTCAACTGGTTCCGCAAGGATGACGCGGGCCGATTCCTGTGGCCCGGATTCGGGGAGAACATGCGCGTCCTCAAGTGGATCTTGGACCGTTGCGACGGCCGCACCGGGGCGGTGGAGACCGCGTTGGGTTGGGTGCCGCGCTACGAGGATTTCGACACCGAAGGCCTCGACGGGTTCACCCGCGAACGGTTCGCCCAGTTGCAGCGCATGGATCCGGAGGAGTGGCGCCGGGATCTCCTCTCGACCGACGAGTTGTTCATGAAGCTCTACACGCACCTGCCCAAGGAGATGGTGTTCCAGGAGCAGTTGCTGGTGGCGCGGCTCTGAGCGCCTGTCCGGTGGGACCATCGGCCGACACACCGGCGGGCGGGGACTCCGGATCAAAAGCCTGTTGCACCGGGTGGGGCCGCCCCGATACTTGCGGGACTTGATTCGATGATTGAATGGCACATCCAGTCGCGGGCCCACGCCTGCCAGCGATCCGGTCGGCAGTTCCAGGACGGTGAGACCTATCACACCCTGCTGCTCGACACGAAGGCCGGGTTCGAGCGCATGGATCTGTGCGTGGAGTCGTTCAAGGAGGTCGCGGCCGAGTTGTTGGCCAAGGCCAATCTGGTTTCGCATTGGAAGGGGGTCTACGAAGCCCCTCCGCCGGTGCCCCCCGATGCCATCCGCAAAGACGACGCCGAGTCGCTGCTCCGGAAGCTCCTCGAACGCCGCGAAGAGCGCCATGCGGCCGCCGCGTACATCCTGGCGGTGATGCTCGAGCGCAAGCGCATCCTGAGGGTCAAGGGCCAGACGCGCGACAACGGCCGACGGATCTTCGTCTACGAGCACCCGAAGTCGGGCGACCTGTTTTCGATCGCCGATCCCGATCTCCAGTTGAACCAGTTGGCCGCCGTTCAATGCGACGTCGCCAACCTGCTCGAGCACGGACTCCCGGATGAGACTCCGCAGGCCGAGGCCGTGGCGGCCGAACCCACCGAAGAACCCTTCAACGCGCCCAGCGAGATCCCGTCACTGGCCCCGGCCTGAACTTTCCCGACCGTGCTTCGACCGGCCCGGGTGCCGGCAATTCCCGTGCTCCATGTCCGCTCTCGATGATCTCCAAGCCGCCCTCGGGCATCGCTTCAGCGATCGGTCGCTCCTGTCCCTGGCATTGACCCATCCTTCGGTGGCCCATGACGAGGGCGGTGGGCAGAACCACAACCAGCGTCTGGAGTTTCTGGGAGACGCGGTGATCCAACTGGCCGTCACCTCCGAGCTGTACCACCGGTTTCCGGGCCTGGGCGAGGGGGCCCTCACGCAGGCCCGCGCCCAGTTGGTCAATCGGACTTCGCTGGCCGCCCAGGCCCGACGCCTGCATCTGGGACGTCACGTGATCCTGAGCCGGGGTGAGGAGTCCAGCGGCGGTCGAGGCCGCAGTTCCACCCTGGCCGATGCCTTCGAGGCCATCATCGGCGCCGTGTATGTGGACGCCGGTTTCGAGACCGCGCGCCGGATGCTCCTCGGACTCATCCAAGAGGGAGGCGCCGAGATGGTGGAATTGCCCAATCTGGACAACCCCAAGGGCAATCTGCAGGAGTTCCTGCAGGCCACTTCGCCGGAGGCGCCTCGATACGAATTGCTCGAAACCGAGGGTCCCGACCACGACCGCACCTTCCGGTGTGCCGTGCTGCATGGCGGGGTCGAATTGGCCCGTGGCGTCGGGCGGAGCAAGAAGGCCGCCGAGAGCCACGCGGCCCTGTTGGCCCTGCAGAAGCTCAAGTCGGCTGCGGCTGCGACGCCGCCCCCGCCCCCCGCGGGTTGAGGGGCAAGGAGCGCGAAGGTGGGCAACGGTGGGTCGGGGAGCGGATGCGCTGGGTCGACGCTCCCCGCCACAGGGTCATTTCGCCGCTGAACCCGCTGCCGAAGCCGGGGTCCCGGTGGCGGCGGTGAGTTCGGCCAGACGCTTGGCCAAGGTCGCCTCTTGGATCTTCTTCGCCAGTTCGGGCTTCTCGGCCAGCGTCTTGCGAGCCGCATCCTTGCCCTGACCGATGAGTTCGCCCTGGAACTGGATCCAGGCCCCCTTCTTGTCGACGGTGCCCGCATCGAGCGCGACGTCGAGCAGGGAACCCTCCTTGTCGATGCCGTGATTGAACAGGATGTCGAACTCCGCCTCGGCGAACGGAGGGGCCACCTTGTTCTTCACGATCTTGACCTTCACATGGTTGCCGATGGCGGCCCCGGAGCCGTCTTTGATGGCCTCTTTGCGGCGGATGTCGATGCGCACGCTGGCGTAGAACTTCAGCGCCTTGCCGCCCGGGGTCGTCTCCGGGCTTCCGAACATCACACCCACCTTCTCGCGCATCTGGTTGGTGAAGAGGCAGGTGGTCTTGGCCTTGTTGAGGATGGCGGTGAGCTTGCGCAGGGCCTGGCTCATGAGGCGGGCCTGCATGCCCATGGTGGCCATGCCCATTTCGCCCTCGAGTTCGGCTTTGGGCACGAGAGCGGCCACCGAATCGACCACGATGATGTCGAGGGCTCCGGAACGGGCCAGCGTTTCGCAGATGGTGAGGGCTTCTTCACCGGAGTCGGGCTGGGAGACCAGCAGTTCGTCGACGTTGACCCCGAGCTTCTTGGCGTAGGCCGGGTCGAGTGCGTGCTCGGCATCGATGAACGCGGCCACGCCGCCGGCCTTTTGGGCGTTGGCGATCAGGTGCAGCATCAGCGTGGTTTTGCCGGAGGATTCGGGACCGTAGATCTCGATGACGCGGCCGCGCGGCACGCCGCCGACACCCAGGGCCAGATCGATGGCGAGGGCCCCGGTGGGGATCACCTCGATGGGCCGGGAGACCTGGGAGCCGAGGCGCATGATCGCCCCTTCGCCATAGGCCTTGGTGATGGTGGCGATGGCGGAGTCGAGTTCCCGCTGTTTGGCGGCGGAGATCCGGGGTACTTCAGCAGCGGCGGCCGCCTTGACCTCGACAGGCTTGGTTTCGGTGGTGGTGGCGGTGGATTTCTTTTCCGGGGGTTTTTCGGCCATAGGTGAATCGGTTGGAATGAGTGGAGAAAGTGGGGATGGGCTCAGTGCGAGTGGGTCAGACCGAGGTCGGTTTTCGGATCGATGTTCCAACGGGTGGCGATGGATTCGAGTTCGGGATCCAGCTCCCATTGATCGGGAAGCGCCGACCCGACATGGCTGCGGCTGGATCCCTTGAGGGCCATGCAGCCGGTGTTGTCGCCGATCCGGGCGATCTCGGCCACTTCGTCGGGGGAGAGGCGCACCGCCTTGAGGGCGGCCAATTCGTCGACCTTGGAGGCGATCGGGCGCGCCCCCTCACCGAGTTCCTGGATGAGGGTCGGGATCACGTTGTGCACGGCGGGTTGGTGCAGATTCCAGGTGCAGGCCAGTTGCAATGGCGTGATGCCGTGGCGCTGGGCGATGGGGCGTAGGGCCTCGAGCTTGGCGACCGCGGCCTCGACCCATCCGGCGGGCCGAAACGAGCGGTGATCGGCCGTTCCGAAGCGGTGTCCGGGGCGGACATCGTCGTGAAAAATTCCGCCGTAATCGACCACGCGGGTGATGAGTTTGACCTCGTGGCGGACCGCCGCCGGAAGGATGAGGCGTCCGGGCCACGGTTCGAAGGGGCCCAAGATGATCATCGCCCAGTCGATCAGCGGACCGAAGCGTTCGAAGCATCGGATGAGATCGAGGGTGAACCCGTTGGCCGGTCCGGGAGCCACCCCCAGCGATCGGGTCAGGCCGGCCTCGCGCAGGGTTTGCATCCCGTTCCAGACCCGGTCGCTGGTGTAGCCCGTGTGGTCGGGGTTGTGCAGCAGCACGAGGTCGAAGTGATCGGTCCGGCAGCGTTCGAGCGATTTCTCGGTGGCCATGCGCAGGTAGGAGGCATGGTCGGCCGGCACGCGCAGACCCGGTTGGGTGAAGCGCGGGAAGCCCTTGGCGCCATCGCGCCGGGCGGAGTAGAAGTCATGACCGATGCAACCCACGAGGCAGTAACTATCGCGGGGCACCCCGGACAACGCCTGTCCGAGGAGGCTGTCAGCCTGACCCGCTCCATAGACGTCGGCCGTCAGGAAGGTCCGGATGCCGCGGTCCCACGCGTGGCGCACCGTGGCGATCCACTGGGCATCGTCGAGGGGTTGCCCATAGTTCATGAATCGGCCCCCGTTCCAGGTGCCGAATGCGGTGGGTGTGACGTCCATGGAGGTGCAGTTTCGGGACTTCCTCGGCGCGGGGCCATTGAATTCTCGGGCCGGGCAGCGATCGCGTTTCGGGGCACCCAGGCGGATCGGCTCGGGCCTGAGTCGGTCGACGCTTTGGCCGACGCCATGGCCAAGGCCGATGGAGGGCTCTGAGCGCCAGACCATTGGGGTGGGTGTTTTCATCAGGGAATCCACAAGGGATCTTCGGACAATCCGTCGGGCGTGGTGTCGGAACGGCCGCTCGCCGAGGCGACCCGGCGCACACCGCCATCGAGAAACAGCACGTTGGCGGCTCCCCGATGGAGGGTGCCGTGGAGGTTGCCGGGTCCCGCCACGGCGGCGCGGCGCGCGTTGTCGAAGAGCCAGACGGTGCGGGTCGGGGCCGGAATGGCGTCGAGGCGCATCCGCTGGGAGCCCTTCCCGCTGCCATTGACGAAGCGGTTGAGGGCGAAGTGGAACAGCAGATGACCGTTGCTGCGGCGTGGGTTCGAAGGGCAGAACCAGATCCGTTGTCCCAAGGGGGCGAGGGCATTGGTTCGCCACGGACCCTCGTCGGGGTAGGCTGGGAGCCCGATTGCCTGGGGCAATTCGACATACCAGGCATTCCGGGGCGAAATGCCATTGGGTGCCCCATCGGCCGGAAGCCAGCCTCCGGAATCGAGTTCGTAGAGGCCGGTGGCGATGCCCCATTGCCTCAGATGCGAGAGGCAGTGGTGGGTTCGGGTGGTGTCGCGGGTTCGGGCCATGGCCGGCAGCAGGAGCAGGGCAAGCCCGCTCAGAAGTCCCAAGACGACCAGCAACTCGACCAGCGTGAAGGCCCGGGGTGATCGCTGGGCTCTGGAGAACGAGACAGTCATGCCATTTGCCGAAAGATTCGGAGGAGGGGTTCCGTTTCTTTCACGCGAACGCAAAAAATCGGTCCAAGACCGGCTTCACGGGCTCGTCCGGGGCTGCCGAAGCCGCCGTGGGGTCGTCGCGAGCCTGCTGGTGGGTTGGCTTGGCGGGGTGGGGATGGAAGACCCGGGACGCCGGCGGGACGGGGTTGACAAACTGAAACCACCGGCACCCTAATCAACTGATTCCCCGTCAGACACGTTCCACCTCAGGAAAACCATGTCGTTCTCCGATTCCATTCCCTCGAAGGCATCCTTCCTCGGCCGGATCTCCGGTTGGGTTCGATCCGGTGCCGCCTGCTCCGCCCTCGCCGCCCTCGCCGCCCTCGTTTCGTTGAGTCCGTCGCTTCAGGCCAAGGTGCTCGACAACTTCGACGACAACACCAAGACCGGTTGGACCGACTTCACCTTCGTGCCCGGATTCGGGCTGCCGACCGAGGCCGGTGGGCAGTTCCAATTCGTCCAGAATGTGTCGCCCTCGGGAGGGGCCATTTTCTCGGCAAGCCAGAAAACATCGGAAAAGTTCGTACTCAAGGACGGACGGACGATCGAATATCGGGTGGATGTGATGAAGGGTGGCGCCAAGGACTCCTTCGCGGTGCTGGCCTTCATTCCGACAGCCAACTCGCCGGGAACACTCGGCGGCTACGGCCTGGCCAAGTCCACCACCGACATCCTGATCACCAAGGGCATCAACAAGTACTTCGTGGCCGATGATGGTCCTGCTGCCGCGCTCAAGCAGGACAACGTCACACTGGTGCTCAACCTCAGGGCCAAGGGCGGCAGCGTCATCGTCAATGCCCGGGTCCTCGACAAGGATGCCAACAATGCCGTCCTCTGGGAGAGGACGGTGGTGGACACCGCAGCGGCCGACGTGCTTGTGGCCGGCAAGGACGACCCGTCCGCGCCCTACATCACCGAGGGATACTTCACCCTGTACCTCTACCAGGACCTGGACAAAGGGGCTGTCGAGAATCCCTACAGGGCGGTCTACGACAACGCCGAGGTCTTCATCACCGACGAGGCGGTGTTGGACGACTTCAACGACAACACCAAGACCGGCTGGACCGACTTCACCTTCGTGCCCGGCTTCGGCCTTCCCACCGAGTCGGGAGGGCAATTCCAGTTCGTCCAGAATGCATCGCCTTCGGGCGGTGCCATTTTCAGCGCCAGCCAGAAGACGTCGCGGGTCTTCACGCTGGCCGAAGGGGAACGGGTGTCCTTCAGCGCCGACGTGATCAAGGGCGGAAGCAAGGATTCCTTCGCCATCCTGGCGTTCATCCCGACGGCCAATTCGCCGGGGACCCTGGGCGGATATGGTCTGGCCAAGTCCACGACCGACATCCTCATCACCAAGGGCATCAACAAGTACTTCGTGGCCGACGATGGAACGGCCGCCAACCTCAAGCAGGACAACATCACCCTGAACCTCACCCTGACCGTGCGGGGCGGCAGTGTGATCATCCAGGCCCGCGTCCTCGACAAGGAGGCCAACAACGCGGTGATCTGGGAGAAGACGGTGGTGGACACCGCCGCGGCCGACGTGCTGGTGGCTGGCAAGGACGATCCGGCCGCGCCCTACATCACGGGCGGTTATTTCACGCTCTACCTGTACCAGGACTTCGACAAGGGGGCGCCTGAGAACCCCTATCAGGCCTTCTACGACAACGCCGTCGCGGCCGCAGCGCCGGTCGAGGCCAATGTCGCCCCGATCCTGTCGGACTTCACGCCGGTCAAGTTCTCCAACTTCCTGCCGGCCTCCACGGTGGTCTCCTTCAAGGTGGCCGACGATGCCGCCCTCAACGACGAGAGCGTCGCGCTGGTGCTCAATGGCACCCGCTACACGAAGGCCAATGGCCTGACCCTGTCCGGTTCGGGTGGCAATCGCTCCGCCAGTTTCTCGAAGCTGGAGGCCAACAAGAACTACACGGCCGTCTTCGAAGTCACCGATGCCGGAGGGCTCACCACGCGTGAGCGTCTGGATTTCGACACCTTCACCAGCAGCGTGCTGGTGATCGAATCGGAGGACTACAACTTCGGCGGTGCCTTCATCGACAAGCCCGTGCCGATCGCCGAGGGCGGTGGGCCCCAATCGGATGCCTACGCCAATCAAGTCGGCGTGCAGGGCGTCGATTTCAACGACACCCGGACGGCCGCCCGGACGCAGGACGCGCCTTGGCGCAATCAGGATGCGGTGCGCATGGAGCGGACGCTCGACCTGGTCCGGGCCCAATACGGGGCGGCCGGCGGCGCGGCGGCCGAGGTCTACGATTACGCCATCGGCGACATCGATTCGGGCGAGTGGCTCAACTACACCCGGACCATTCCGCCGGGCAGCTACGAGGTGTACCTGCGGCAGGCCCTCATCAACATGGAGGCCGGTGAGAGTGTGCTGGAGCAGGTGACTTCCGATCCCACCCTACCCGATCAAACCGTCAAGACGCTGGGATCCTTCCTGGGCACCTTGACCGGATTCACCTTCCGCAACACGCCGCTGACCGATGGCTCGGGCAACAAGACGGTGGTGCGGTTCAACGGCGTGACCACCCTGAGGGTGCGGCAGGTCACGGCCGACACCGAGAGCAAGCAGCGCCGCCAGAACTACCTGGCTCTGGTTCCGGTGGCCGATGCCGGCACTCAACGAGCCACGGTGACCGCCCTGACTCCGGCCAACAACTCCGTGGCCGACACCGTCACTCCGGAGGTGGTCGCGGTGATCCAGAACCGGGACACCCGGGTTTCGGCCGCCAGCGTGAAATTGTCGATCAATGGCGTGGGCGTCGCGGCCACCGTCACCCCGAACGACGCGGGTGCGAAGGTCTCCTACACGTTGCCGAGTCTGCCGGCCGTCGGAGCCGTCCAGGCCGCGCGGCTGATCTTCGCCGACAGCGAGGGGGTCTTGCTGACCAATGACTGGAGCTTCGCGTTCGGCTACCTGACGCTCGATCCGGCCGCCCGGATGGGGGCTCCGGGATCCCAGCGTGGTTTCAAGGTCCAGGTGGTCCAAGCGCCGGTGGAAGTCGGCTTGCTCGAGAACAGCCTGGCTCGCGCCGAAGCGCAGTTGGCCACGGGATCGAGCCTTCCCAAGGCCTACGAAACCAATGTCATCGCCACGGTCATCAACTACTCCCAGGAGGGGTATGCCGGTGGATTCGCGGGCTCCTTCGAGGGCGACGAGGGGGTCCCGGGTCAGACCGATGACGGGGGCACCGACAACTGGGCGATGGCCGCGGTGACCTATCTGGACCTGCCGGCCGGCGTGGTGCGCTTCGGAGTGCAGTCCGATGACGGTTACAAAGTGGCGGCCGGTATGGCGCTGAACGCGTCGACTCCGGCGCTGTCGTTCCGCAATGACGTGGCCAATGAGACCTTCGACGTGGTGGTGCCGCAGGCCGGTGTCTACGGATTCCGCTTGGTGTGGTTCGAGCGCGGAGGTGGGGCCAACGTGGAATGGTTCACGGCGGACCCGGCCACCGGCAAGCGGACGCTGATCAACGCCGACGGGGGCATCAAGGCCTACACCAGCGCTCAGGCGCCGGTGGCTGGTGTGCAGTTGGTGGCTTCGGCGACGCTCGATGGAGCGTATGCGGTGGTGGTCGGAGCGGTGGTGGATGCCGCGGCCAAGAAGATCACTCTGGCCCGCCCCACCGAGACCCGGTTCTTCAAGGTCTCTGGGCCCGCATCGTCGACGATCTCCGGAGTCCAGTTGGCCGGTGACACGGTGGTGATCACCTACCGTTGATCGTCCCGGGTCGGGTCTCAGGGCCGGTCGCACCGCTCAGGCGGGGTGGCCGGCCCTGCTTCGTGTCGAGGCGGCAGTGCCTGAGGAATCCGCCCGAGGTCAGAGGTTGCCGCCGCTCCAGCCGAACTTGTCGCGCAGGGTCGCAAAAAAGCTGCTGCCCGCCGGACGGAGGAGTCTGACGACCTGGCGGCTGCGACGGATGAGGACCCGGTCTCCGGTGCCCAGCTGGGTTTGTTGCTGACCATCGGCCGACAGGATCGCTTCGAGGCGGCGACTGATGAGGGTGACCTGGACCACCGAGTCGAGGCTCATCACCACCGGGCGGATGGACAAGGTGTGAGGGCAGATCGGAGTGAGGGTCAGCACGTCGGCATCGGGGCTCACGATGGCACCGCCGGCCGCCAGAGAATAGGCCGTGGATCCGGTGGGGGAGCTGGCGATGAGACCGTCGCAGCGATAGCGGGTCAGCAGTTCGCCGTTCACCGCGACCTCGAGTTCGATGAGTCGCGAAGCCAGGCCGCGGCTCAGGACGAAGTCGTTCAGGGCCATCTGGGTCGACGACGACCCGTCGCGGTGGATCACGGCCTCGAGCAGGGCCCGCGTCTCGATGCGGAAATCCCCGGCGACCACCGTCCGCAGGGCCTCCGCCACGGCCCCCTCCTGCACTGCGGCCAGGAAACCGAGGTGTCCGGCGTTGATGCCGAGGATGGGGACGCCCGAACCGGCGGTTTCGCGGGCCACGCGGAGCATCGTGCCGTCGCCGCCGAAGACCAGGAGGAGATCGCACCGGGTGGCCAGCGTGGCGAGATCGGGAAACGTGGGGACCGTCTTGATCCGTGCGAATCGGGAGGTGGCGTCGTCGCACAGGATCTCGCGCCCCAGTCGGTTGAGCTGGGTGACGGCCTTGCGGATCACCGCGATGCTGCGGGGTTTCTCCGGATTGGCGACCAGGCCGATCCGGCGGAGGGCATCTGCGGTCTTTTTCACGCGATTCGTTGGAGGTGGGCCAGAAACTCCGTGTTCCCGGCGGGGCCCCGCAAGGGGGATTCGGTGACGCCCCGCCACGCGAGCGTGGGGAGTTCGGCGGCGACGAAGGCTTCCAGCGAGCCGATCACACGGGCGTGGATCAGGGGGTCGGTGATGACTCCGGCTCCCCGATCGACCTCTTCTTTGCCGGCCTCGAACTGGGGTTTGATCAGGGCGATGATGGCACCGCCGGGCCTCAGGAACCCCGGGATCGGTGGCAGGATGAGTCGCAGGCTGATGAAGGAGCAGTCGGCCACGGCGACATCGAAGGGCGAGTCGGTGCCGAGCTGGGCCAGGGTCAGGCCACGGGCGTTGGTCCGCTCCAGCACGATGACTCTGGGGTCTTGCCGGAGCTTCCAGGACAACTGGCCGTGCCCGACGTCGACGGCATGCACCGAGGCGGCGCCGTGTTGCAGGAGACAGTCGGTGAAGCCACCGGTGCTGGCGCCCAGATCGATGCACCGGCCACCTTTCACGGAGAGCCCGAAGTGCTGCAGGCCATGCTCGAGCTTGTGGCCGCCCCGCGACACGTACCGATCGCCGCTGAGCAATTCGACCGCATCCCCCTCGCGGACCCAGTCGCTGGGTTTCTGGGCCGGGTGCCCGTTGAGCCGGACCTGTCCGGCCATGATCGAGCGTTGTGCCTGCGAGCGGGATTCGCAGAGACCGCGGTCCACCAGAGCTTGATCGATTCGGGTCTTCAACGCCGGGACCCATTCTGCTCCGGATGGGATCGCGAGGCAAAGACCGATCGCCATGCCGCCTTGGAATCCCCTCGATCGATCGGTGAGTGCCGAGATGGCGTGGCCGAGTGGGGTCCGCCATCAGCGCCATCCGGATCGGGTGCCCCGTTGAACGGGTGTGGGATTGCCTCGGCTGGTCCGAGTCAGCGTGCTCGGGGTTGGTATGGGTTCAGAGTCATCGGCGGCGCGGATCCAGGATCGGAATGGCCGACCATGCGATCGGTTGCCAGCGTCAGGAGGTATGGATAGCGTGTGCGCATGTCCGAGATCGCCAGCTATGTGATTCATGGAGCAGCCCAGATCACGCCGTCCACATTGGATAAAGTCCTGCGGAGTCTCCCGATGTGGAAGGTGGAATTCGCGCAAATCAATGCGCCGCATTTTCCCCACCTGGTCAACCAGTTGGAGTTCCTGGCCGATCTGGTGGAGGACGTCGCCGAGGGGGTCTACAAGGAGTTGCCTTACAGTGCCCTGGCCGCCGCTGTCTTCGCGATCACCTACGCCCACAAGAAGACCGACCTCATCCCGGATCACGTGCCCATCATGGGGCATGCCGACGATTCCAGCGTGGCTCGTGCGGTGTTGATCCTGCACGAGAAGTCTCTGGC
>JAIXXC010000098.1 GCA_027490985.1 Verrucomicrobiales bacterium | reverse complement strand
GGCGAGGCCACCTCGATGGACTCGAGGGTGAAACGGCCGTCTCCGGATGCGATGGCGGCCTGGGTGGTTCGGGTCATGTCAGGGTCGGTACGGAACGGAGGGCCGGTTCAGCGGGACTGCTTGAGAAGCCAGTCGAACAAGGCGGGGTCGTTGTAGGCCTGCGTCCAGGAATCGTGTCCGGCTTCGGGATAGACGGTGTGCTTCACCGACTCATTCCCTGCCTTCTTGAACGCCTCCACCATCCGCTCGGTCTCGGCGGGCACCACGACGTTGTCCTTGCCGCCATGGAAGGCCCAGACGCCCAGCGTCTTGAGGGCTTCGCGTTGCGCCGGCAACAAGGTGCGGATGCGCTCCCCGCCCCCGCAAATGGGCGCCACTGCCGCGAAGCGCTCCGGATGCTTCACCGCCAATTCCCAAGTACCATAGCCGCCCATGCTCAAACCGGTCACATAGACCCGACGGGCATCCACCGGAAGGCTGGCCTGCAATTCGTCGATCAACGCCAAGAGCGTGGTGCTGTTCCACACCTGGCCCGGCGGGCATTGCGGCGAAGCCAAGATGAAGGGGAACTCCTGGCCCGCGGCCACCAGCTTCGGCGGACCATGCACAGCAACGGCATTGAGATTGGTTCCGCGCTCGCCGGCTCCATGCAGGAAGAGCACCAAGGGCCACCGTTTGGACGGCTCCGCCGAGGCCGCCTTGGGCACGTACAGCAGGTAGTTCAACCGGTGTTCGGTACGAATCTCACGCCGGAACTCCTGCGCCGTCTGATGCCCGGGCTGTGGTTGCGGCGGGGCGGCGACGGAGGCACCGGTGACGAACAGGGCGGCCAACAGGGCCGGCAAGCGAAAATCCATGCCGCGAACGTGCCTCGGGAGAGCCTCGGCCTTCAATCCGGATCGACGGGGGAGACCGAGGCTCCTGGAAAAACCTCACAAAAGCTCGTTGACGTTTTGAAAAGCCAAACGATACCGTCCGCGTCCTTCGAGCGTTCCAGAGTAGCTCAATGGTAGAGCAATCGGCTGTTAACCGATGGGTTGAAGGTTCGAGCCCTTCCTCTGGAGCCATTTTTTCGTCCGAGAGTCAGCATCCCTTCCCGCATGGCCGCAGCGGTGACGCGTTGTCGATATCCTTCTGAACCCCTCCGGACAGCCCTCCGAAATCCCCACCTCGCCCCATTCCTGATGCTCTCCCGGGTCTCATCCGCCTCCGTGATCCCGCTGGCGATCCGGCTCTGGATCGCTCTCGGGGCCGCCGGGTGGGCGGCGACCGTCGCCCCCATGCACGGGGCTGAGAGCGAGGCCCCGGTCGACCTGTCCCTCCCGGAACGCCTCCAACGGGAACTCGGCGATCCAGCCACGGCGGGAGTCGTCTGGGGAGCCTGGGTGGTGCGAGCCGATGGCTCACCGGTCTTTGGCACCAATACCCAGCACGCGTTCATCCCCGCCTCCAACACCAAGCTGTTCATCGGTGCATTGGCGCTGGATCGACTCGGTCCGGAGGCGCGCCTGCGGACCCCGGTTCACGTGGAACGCCCACCGGATGCCGACGGTGTCCTGCGTTCCGACCTCTGGGTGATCGGACAAGGCGATCCGGGCTTCGGCTCCGCGCCTCAGGCGGGTTCGGGAGCCTCCCGGAGACTGTGGGATCAGGCGCTCGAACCGTGGGTCGCACGGTGGCGGTCCCGCGGGCTCCGGCGCGTGGAGGGAGATCTGGTGCTGTGCGATGCCACCGTGCAAGTCCCCGACTACGGGCCCGGTTGGGACGAAGAAGACCGTGCCGAGGCGTACGGCGCGCCGGTGTCGGCCTTCGTGGCCAATGACAACACGTTCAAGCTGGTGGCTCCGCCCATCGCCCCGGGCGCATCCAGCGTGCCGTTCCACACCGAGCCTCCGCAGGCGTCGTGGGGCGTCGAATGGCAGGTCCATCCCGGCACGAACGCCCCACACCGGATCCGCTACGAGCGCCGGTCTCCGGGCGGGCCGGTGATCGTGCAGGGGCAGATCGCTCCGGGACCCCGCGGTTGGTCGGTCGAGCTGGCGGTGCCCGATGCCCCCCGGGCGTTCGGCGACCTGCTCAAACACACTCTTCAACGACGGGGTATCGCCGTTTCGGGAAGCGTGCGCGTGGTTCACTCCACCAACGGCTGTCCGGGTCTGGCCTGGGATCACTGGGATTCGGAACCGCTGGCGCGCCGGCTGGCCCTCTGCCTGAAGCCTTCCCAGAATCTCCACGCCCAACTGTTGCTGGCCGAGGTGGGGCGTCGGGTCGAGCCGACCACGCCCGGCCCGGGTGCGTCGGCCCGTCGCCACGACCTGCAGGGGCTGTCGGTGCTGCCCGGGTTCCTGGCCCGGATCGGCATCGCCCCGGAATCGGTGCACTTGGAAGAGGGATCCGGGCTTTGCCGCTCCAACCGGGTCACCCCGGCAGCCACCGTGACGCTGTTGCGTTCCATGGCGGACGGCCCTCGATCGGACCTCTGGAAAGCCAGTCTCCCCGTGGGCGGCGTCGATGGGACGCTCGTCCACCGGTTCAAGACGGGCCGAGCCCACCGGAATGTGCGGGCCAAGACCGGCAGCCTGCGTGGAGTCCATGCACTGGGCGGTTATGTCTCCACGGCCGACGGCGAAGAACTGGTGTTCGCCCTCTATGCCAATCAGGCCCAGAGCGACCCGCAGGCCCGAGCGAGACTGGATCGGTTCGTGGAAATCCTCGCCAGCGCCCGGACACGCCCTGCCCACCCGCCCTCCCCGGCCCCGGCCCCGCGCTGATCCCGGGACTCACCAGTCGAATTGCAGGAAACAAACCCCGGCCTCGATCGAGAGCAGTTGCAGGCGTGAGGCCCCCCGGATGCGGAAGAACCGGGTGTTGGAAGAGACGGGCACCTGGACGCGGCGTTGGTCACCATCGACCGCATAGGCGCTTTCTTCGGCGAACACCCCGGCGAGGTCGGGCGACGACTCGAGGATCGGCTGACCCGGCACCGGCTGGGTGGAAGCCTGAAGGGTCAGCCAGGCGGCGTGGCTGGAGATCCGGGTCATGAATCCCAGGGTGCCGGTGGGCGTGGGGCCGTCGGGCAACCATTCTTGGGCACCCGGCTGGCCCGCCCACAGACCGCGCGTGTCGAACAACGCCCCGTATCGCGGCGCGGTGTTGGTATTGGCCGTGTACGGACCTTCCACGGCATACCCCACCCCGGCCAATTTCCAGACGCCATCCCGGTCGAGCATGAAATTGCCGGCACCGGAATCACCCCCCGAATAGCACCCCTCGTCGGCCCCAGCGGTCGCGGAGAAATCAAAGACCAGCAAGTCGCCCACCGGAGACAGATTGGCCGGGACCACGCCCTTCACGGTGTTGGTGCCCCAGCGTTGCACGCCGTCGTAATCGCCGACCCACCATCCCCGCCCGCCCACCGGCTCTCCGCGGGGGCCACCGCGGCCCAACAACATCAACGGTCGCCCGCCCTCGCGGGTATTGGTGTTCAGGGGCGCGAAGTCGGAGAAACGGCCGGCCACGGTGAAGACCTGGAGGTCGGTCCCGGGACGTTGGGTCACCGCCACCGTGCGATACCGCAGTCCCCGGAACTCGAAGCCATCACCCACGGTGCCGCCCAGATGGCGGGCGGTCACGAATTGGCGGGGGCCGATCACGGTTCCCAAAGCGAATTGCCAGCGTCCCTGCCAGTGCCAACCGCTGTTGGTCAGACTCCCGGACGGAGGCGTGGTGTTGTGGGCGGGATCGCCGGAACCGAACACGATGATGGCCCGCGCCACGGGCAGCCCCAGGAGGCCGAAGAGACCGAACAAGGCGACTCGCACCCAGACCCGGATCCTCGCCGCGGCTCCCGATGGCCACCCCGTGCGCCTCATGAATCGGCAGGAGCGACCGCGCGATCCTTCCGGTTGCGCTGCTCCAGGAAGAAGCTCTTGAGG
>JAIXXC010000227.1 GCA_027490985.1 Verrucomicrobiales bacterium | reverse complement strand
TCGGCGATCTTCGGGGCGCGGGCCGCGAAATCGTTGGTGCCCAACCCGGCCCAGGCGAACCACGGTGCGAACACCGGATGGGGCGATTTCTTCAGCGATTCCAATCGCCCTTTCCACGCGGCCACCAATCCCGGATCCAAGCTCCGCTGGCGGGCCAGGCTTTCCTGGGCGCCGCCATCCAACGCGGTGCTCTCCTGGGCCGTGAGCAGGTAATCGCCGATCTTCGTGCGCAACTTCTGGATCACCGCCGCGGTTTGATCCGCCCGATAGTCGTCGAGATCCTTGCGACGCTTGGCCAATTCCTTGTCGTAGTCGGCCGCTTGCTGGCGATCGGGATTCTCGCCCACCAGCGGTTTCGGGTCGGGTTCGTGGCTGTTGGAGAAAAGGCCGTAGAGCGAGTAGTAATCGGCCGTGGGGATGGGATCGAACTTGTGGTCGTGGCAGCGGGCGCACTGGACGGTGAGCCCCATGAGACCACGGGTGGTCACGTCGATCCGGTCGTCGATGATGTCGGATTGATTGTTGAGAAACCGGCGTCCGAGCGTGAGGAACCCCATGGCGGCCAACGGCTTGCGGTCGGTCTCGGTGGCCACCTGGTCCCCGGCCAACTGCTCGATGAGAAACCGGTCGTAGGGCAGGTCGCGATTGAAGGCCTCCACCACCCAGTCTCGGTAGGTGTGGCTGTAGGGGTAGCGGCGCTCCTCCTCGAAGACGTAGCCCTTGCTGTCGGCATAGCGGGCCACATCCAGCCAGTGCCGACCCCAACGCTCTCCGTAGGCGGTGGACGCCAGCAACCGATCCACCACCCGGGCATAGGCCTGCTCGGAACGATCCTTGAGAAAGGCCTCCATCGCCTCGGGCGTCGGCGGCAACCCGGTCAGATCGTGCGTCACACGACGAAGCAGCGTGCGGCGATCGGCCTCTGGAGTCGGCGTCAGGCCTTGAGTCTCCATGGCGGCGAGGACGAACCAATCCATGCCGGTGCGCGGCCAAGAAGCCTTCCGCACAGCAGGCTGGGGCTGCATGCGGGGCGGCTGGAAAGCCCAGTGCCGGGCGGCCGGATCCAGCTTGGCCGCGGCGGGTTCACCGGTCCGCGGATCCGGAGCTCCCGCCCGAACCCAGGCCTCGAGGTCGGCGATTTGTTCTGGCTTCAAAGGCCCACCCTTCGGAGGCATGGCCTTCACGTCGGCCGCCGTCCCCTTCACCACCTGGATCAATAGGCTGGCCTCGGGTTTGCCGGGGACGATTGAGGGGGATCCGGAAGCCCCGCCCTTCTCCCAACCCGCCTTGAAATCCAAACGCAAACCACCCTTGAGCGATTCGGATTGGGCGCTGTGGCACTCGTAGCACCGCTCCACCAGCACCGGTCGGATGCGATTCTCGAAGAACTCCACCGACGCCGGATCGGCGGCGTGGAGGCCGAGCACGGGCAGCACGCCGGCGGTCATCCGCAGGACAACCGCCGAAATGGAAAAAAGGCGCATCATGAACGAGGTCTTGCCCAAGACTTGCCGGCAAAGCCCCAAAGTCAAAACGGACTTCGGCTTGGCGGTATTCAGCCGGCCGTGAAAAACCGTTGCCCCGACGGTGCTCACAGTGGCCCTCTTCAGCTGCATGATGCGCGGATTGCTGCTCGTTTTATGTCTGGGGGTGCTCATCGGTCGGGCGCAAGCACCCGATCCCCTCTGGGGCAGTTCGGCGCGACTGGAACGAATCCGCGCCGTGCTCCCCCGACTGGACGCGCTGTACGAGGCCCATGCGACTTCCAACCACATCCCCGGCCATGTCTGGGGGCTGGTGGTGGACGGCCGCCTGCTCCATGTCCGCGCCGCCGGGATGGCGCGCACCGAGCCGGCACAACCAGTCACGCCGGACACGCGCTTTCGGATCGCCTCGATGTCCAAGAGCCTCACCGCCGCGGCCGTTCTCCAGTTGCGGGATGCGGGTAAACTTTCCTTGGAGGACCCGGTTTCGAAGCACCTGCCTGAGTTCCGGCGGGTGACGCCCGCCACCCCGGATTCTCCGAACCTTACGCTGCGCCACCTGCTGCGCATGTCGGGCGGGTTCCCGCAAGACGACCCCTGGGGCGACCGCAAGCTCGCCGAAACCGACGCCCAGCTCGACGCCTTGGTGGCGCGAGGTCTCACGGCCGCCTCACCGACCGGAACCCGCTGGGAATACAACAATCTGGGCTATGCCCTGCTGGGCCGGGTCATCACCCGGGTGGCCCGAGAACCGTATCAGACCTACATCACGCGCCGGATTCTCAAGCCCTTGGGCATGACGAACTCCGTGTACGAATGGGACAAGGTGCCCGCCGATCGCCTGGCGCTCGGATACCGCTGGGAAGACGAGCAGTGGAAACCCGAACCCATGTTGCACGACGGCAGTTGGGGGGCCATGGGCGGGCTCATCACCACCCTCGAGGACTTCGCCCGGTACGCGGCATTCCACCTCGATGCCTGGCCGCCGCGCGACGGCACCGACACGAGTCCGCTAAAACGCTCCACCCGGCGGGAAATGCACCGCCCGTGGGAGGTGATTTCAGTGGTGCAAGATCTCCACGACTCCGAGGGGCAACCGGTGGCCCGGGTGGCGGGCTACAGTGCCGGATTGAGTTGGAACCAGGACCAGCGCGGTGTCATCTGGGTGCGCCACGCCGGTGGGCTCCCGGGATTCGGCAGCGAGTTCCGCTTCCTGCCCGACCACGGCATCGCCCTGATCGCCTTCGCCAACCGGACCTACGCGCCCATGAGCGCCGCCAACCACAAGGCCATGGAGCTGTTGATCAACGAGGCGAAGATTCCCACCCGACCGGCCGAGGGGCATCCGACGCTCTTCCGACGGGCTGAAGAACTTGCCACTCTGCTCACCCGCGACTGGAAACCCGAGGCCCTGCACACCGCTCTCGCGCCCAACGTATTCCTCGACCACAGCCTCGAGATCTGGCGTCGCGAGACCCGTGCGCTCCTCGAGCAACTCGGCCCCATCCGCGACCGGTCTCCCCTGGTGCCCGAGAACCGTCTCCGCGGGCGTTTCCGCCTCATTGGTGAAACCCGCAGCCTCGAGGTCTTCCTCACCCTGACGCCCGAGGCGACACCTCGCATCCAGGAGATCAAACTCACGATCCTCGCCGAGAAGACCCCCTGAATGGGCTTGGGGACACTCACGCCCCACGCCCCACGCCCCACGCCACCGAGGCCGACCACAGGCCGCCGGAATCGGAGGCTCATCCAGACCGATTGCCGTTCATCCCGCGAATCCAACCCTTGGTCGCAGCCGCTTTGCCCCGCGCACAGCACCCCGGGATAGTGATCCCCGTAGGCCCTCTTGAGGATGGGCCACCAAAACACCATGAACGCATTCCATTCCCGCTCATTGATCGCGACCCGGAGAACCCTGCCGAACGTCCGTTCCCGATGGGTAACCATCGCGCCCGCCCTCCTCGTGCTCGGTGCCGGATTGCTGACGGCGATCCGACAACCGGCATCCCACGCAGGGCTCTGGTTGCCGTCTCCAGCGACAGAGCGGGTGAACAGCGTCCCACAAAGCCCAACGGTTGCGGAGCCCGGGATTCATGGCGGGGGCTCACCGGTGAAGAGCGCCCGACGGATGACACCCGTCGTCATCCTCGCCGACAGGATCGATCTCGAAGAGTCACCCGAACCTCTGCCGGGAAGGGTGGAGACCGTTCAGGCGGTTGAACTCATCCCATTACCGCCCCTCGAATCGGCACTCCAACTCGAGTCGTCGGCCTTGTTCTCGTCCTCGAAATGACGTCGCTTCGCGCCAAACTCACCTGAAACCCGATCCGGGTTCATTCCGACTCGGTTCCTCATCTCGGCAACACCGATCCGATTTTCCAACGCCATGTCCAAAAACCCCACCCCCCCGGCGGTCCCGACCCAAGGCCGGTTCCACCGATTCCTGGACCGCACCCAGCACCTCGCTGTCCGATCCTTCCATGCCTATGGCTCGTGGCTCACACGTCAAAGCTGGTGGCGATTCACGCTCTACTCGCTGCTCCTGTTGATCATCAGTGCGATCCTCGCCGAGTTGCCCCCGTTCTCCTGGCAGATCGGCTGGTCGCCGTCGGCACGCACCTCACGGTCACAAGGCCAGACCGCCCCGGCCGCGCCCGCGAGCACACCGATCGCGCCCGCTCCCCCGAGTCCTCCAGCCTCCAGCAATGCAGCTCCATCGGCGCGCAGCCAGAAACCCGGTCGAGGCCTGGAGAAGGGCTCGCTGCTCACCCTCAAGGTCCAGGACACCGCGGACTCGGATTCGCAGGAGATGAAGGAGACCCTGATGGAAGTCCAAAGCGCTCTCGAGGAGATCCAAACCCTGCTGGAGAGCGCGAACCTCCCTCCCGGTTTGATCCGCATCGAAACCAATGACGCCCCGAGCTCCGAGGAAGGTGATGGCGAGGACGAACCGGAGGAGGACGAAGGACCCGCGATCGAGACCTTGGGTGAACACCTTCCCAACCTGGCCCTGCTGATGATTTTCGTCTCGATCCCATTGAAGATCGCCTACCAGGGGCAACAGCGGGCGCAAGCCGCGGCGGCCCAGGCGGTGCAGACCGCCGAGAACGAGACCCTGCGACGGCAAATCATGGAGGCGCGGCTGGCCGCGATGCAGGCGCAGATCGAACCACACTTCCTCTTCAACACCCTGGGGAGTATCGAGCACCTCATCGAGACCGACCCGGCGCGCGCCGGGCGCATGCAGCGCAGCCTGATCGCCTTCCTGCGCGAGGCGATGCCCACGATTCGGGAGACCCAGGCCAACACCCTCCGGAATCTCGGCCGCGAATTGGCCATCGTCACGCCGTACCTCGAATTGCTGAAGATGCGCATGGAGGAACGCTTGCGCGCCGAGATCCGCATCCCCTCCGGGCTCATGTCGGCGGAATTCCCGCCGATGATGCTCCAGAGCCTCGTGGAGAATGCGATCCGACATGGACTGGAACCCCGCCCCGAGGGCGGATTGATCACCCTCGATGCCGCCGTGGTGGACGGTCGACTCACCGTCTCGGTCAGCGACACGGGCATCGGCTTCGGCCACTCGAACCACCCCGGCAGCGGTGTGGGCCTGACCAACATCCGCGAACGCCTCAGGCTCCTGTACGGAAACAACGCCAGCCTGCGGACCGTCTCGCCGGCCTCGGGGGGATCGGTGGTCAGCATCGAGATTCCCTACCGGTCGCAGACCGCCCCCTCGACACCCCCTGTCGGCATCGACTCCCCGATTCCTTCCCATGAAACCCCTTCCGCCTGATCCAGGACCACGTCCGCTCCGCGCCGTGGTGGCCGACGACGAGCGACTGATGCGCGAACAACTCTGCCACCGCTTGCGGGAGGTCTGCCCCGGCCTGGAGATCGTGGCCGAGGCCCGCAATGGCCGCGAGGCGGTGGACCTGACTCGTGAGCACGCCCCGGATGTCGTGTTCCTCGATATCCGCATGCCCGGCCTCACCGGCATCGAGGCGGCCCGCGAGATCGCGCAGCTGCCCACCTATGCGGAAACAGGGGACACACCTGCCGATTGGCCCGGGTGCGAAATCGTCTTCGTCACCGCGCACGACCAGTACGCCATCGACGCCTTCGAACAGGGAGCCGTGGACTACCTGCTCAAGCCGGCCGAGCGGGAACGACTGGCCCGCACCATGGACCGCGTCCGCGAGCGGATTCACCAGCGGCGCACGGCGTCGGAATCGACCCGAGGTCAGGCTCCCGGAGCGGATCCTGCCAGCCCGGGTTCTTCCGATGCACCCAATGATGCCGCCCAGGATTCGAGCCCAGGGGCTCCTCCCCTGGCGATCCACACCCCGGCTCTGCAGGGACTCCTGCAACGACTGGCCGGCGAGCTGAGCCTGCCGACCCGCCCCCGCCTTCGGTGGATCCAAGCCAGCTCGGGCAATGGCTTGCAGCTCATCCCCGTGGACGAGGTCCTCTTCTTCATGGCCGACGAGAAGTACACCCGGGTACGGACCGCCACGCAGGAGACCCTCATCCGCAAGCCCATCAAAGAGCTGGTGGAGGAACTCGACAGCGAGGTGTTCTGGCAGATCCACCGCAGCACGGTGGTCAACCTGCGCGCCATCGCGAAGGTGATCCGAGATGGCGACGGCCGCCCCCGGATCCGCCTGCGCGATTGCCCCGAAGTGCTCGAAGTGAGCCGCAACCACAGCGGCCTCTTCCGAGGCATGTAGTTGTCGCTGCGCGGGGAGTTGAGCCCTGGGTGAAGCGACCGAAATCGCTCCCCACACCGCTCAGGGATTCCCTCCCTGACGACGCCAGTCGTTGTCGGACCAGGATCGCCAGGTCCGGTTGGTCTTCACCGCCTCGGCATGACCATCGGCATAGGTGATGTTCGCCAACTGTCCCGGATGGCGCCCCAGCATCCGCGCCTGCTGTTGGGCCGCACCCGCATCATCGAAAGCCCAGGGTTGCGGATACATGCCTCCGCGCGATGGCGACCCGTTGGCGCGCCCGGCGTCTCCCAGCACGATGAATTGCGAGGGCTGACGGAAGGAGGAAGGCGGTGTGGTTTCATTGAACCCGAAATCGGGATTGGCCAGGAACCAGGCCTGTTGGGACGCGTTGTCGAGGTTCGCCTCGTTGTGGTTGTTGCCGTAGTCGGTGGTGAACCAGGCCCCGACCTTCGGCGCATCCCACTTCGGACCATTCGGACAGCGGAAGATGTTGGTGGCTCCCCCGACGAACGGCATCAGGACCTGGCGGTAGGAATACGGGGCCCGAGCCTCGGCGGTATCGGGAGTGCCCGAGGGTGCGGTGCGCTCGGTGACATGGTTGGGGTAACGGTCCTGATTGTCCTGGAGATACAGCAGGTAACCAATGCCGATCTGCCGGACATTGCTGAGGCACTGGACCCGCTTGGCCGTGGACTTGGCGCGAGCCAGAGCTGGCAGGAGCATCCCGGCGAGGATCGCGATGATCGCGATGACCACCAGGAGTTCAATCAGGGTGAAGGCCGCCCCGATTCGGGGATACGCAGGGGCGTTGGACGCGGAGACACGTGGAGACATGTTGGATGAATTTCATGGGGAATGCCTCCGGGGGTCCGGTGGGTCTTGAGGTTGAGGTGAAGCCTCCCGTGTCCGGGTGGGCCAGTTCGGAAAGAGTGGATCGTTCGAACGATCAGATGTTCTGGGCAATGGCCTGCAGGTAGCGGTTTTCGACCAGGACGGTCTGCAGCGCGGCCACCAGGGCGTCGACTTGACGGTGCAACGGGGCTTTTTGAGGGGTTTCGAGTGTGATCTCGAAGGGTGGCCGAGCCATCCCGGGGATGGATTGCAGCATGCCCGGATAGCCACTGTGGATGATGCCCGATCGGGCGTTGAACCCATCGATCACGGCGCCGTGATTGCGCGGCAGGTACCGACCGGCCTCCAGGAGAGCGGGCTGCAGCAGGTACTCGGACAGCACACTGCCCTTCACGAAGCCGTAGAGTCCCTGGCTCGTGTCGTCGCTGTGCAAGGTGACGATGCCGTGGAAGGCCTGCATCCAGATCTCGGACTCCAGGAACCGAACCTCCGGGTGGGTGGTCTGCTTCCAGAACTCGCGGTTCAGATCCACCCCGGCCCGGCAGTGGCGGGTGCCGTCTTCGTAGCCGGTGGGATTGCACATCGGATAGATGAAGAGCGCGTAGCCCTCGGCGATCTCGGGCCGCTCTTCGAGGGTCTGCAGGAACTTGCCCAACGCCAACACGCCTTCGGGTTCGTCGCCGTGCAAGGTGGCGAAAATGCCGATGCGCTGCAGATCGCCACCGCCTTGCCGCCCCACATACAGGTAGCGCGGGATGGAGTAGTCCTGGTCACCGATCCGCACCTGGGCATGGGAAGTACCGACCAGTCGACGGGAATCCCGGGCCAACCGCTCCAAAGGCTCGAGGACTTTGGTGATCGAACGGACCGGTCGGGCCTGGGCCGGGGCGTCGGGAGACGGCACGGGCGACACGGTCGATGATCCGATGCCGGGAAGCGTGGTGAGGAGGCTCATGGGATTCAGTCCTTGCGGGTGATGACGTCGAAGGTGCCGCCCTCGGCGAAGTGCTGCTTCTGCGCCTTGGCCCACCCACCGAACACCGACTCGATGGTGAAGAGCTCCACCTTGGGAAACTGGGAGGCGAACTCGGCCGCGATCTTGGCATTGCGGGGGCGATAGAAATGCTTGGCCGCCAACCGCTGACCTTCATCGCTGTAGAGGTGCTGGAGGTAGGCTTGAGCCACCTCGGAGGTACCCTTGCGTTGGACCACCCCATCGACCCAGGCGACCGGCGGCTCGGCGAGGATGCTGGTCGAGGGTAAAACCCGCTCCAGGCCGGCGGCCGCAGACTCCCGTTGCGCCAGCAAGGCCTCGTTCTCCCAGGTGATCAGGACATCGCCCACGCCCCGCTCGATGAATGTGACCGTGGAACCTCGGGCCCCGGAATCGAGCACCGGCACATTGGCGTAGAGCTTGCGGACGAAGTCGACGGCCTTGGCTTCGTCACCCCCGGCCTGCTTGAGGGCGTAACCGTAGGCGGCCAGGAAGTTCCAACGCGCACCGCCGCCGGTCTTGGGGTTGGCGGTGATCACACCGACTCCCGGACGGACGAGGTCCGACCAGTCGCGGATACCCTTGGGGTTGCCCTTGCGGACCAGGAACACGATGAGGCTCGTGTAGGGGCTGCTGTTGTCGGGCAGGCGCTTTTGCCACTCCGGCGCCAGAAGCGTCGGCTTCTTGGCGATGGCATCGATGTCATACGACAGCGCCAGGGTCACCACATCGGCCCGAAGTCCGTCGATGACCGAGCGGGCCTGCTTGCCCGACCCGCCGTGCGACTGGGTCACCCGCACCGTGTCACCGGTCTTCGATTTCCAAAGTTGGGAGAACGACTCGTTGTACTCGGCGTAGAATTCGCGGGTCGGATCGTAGCTGACGTTGAGCAGCTGGATTTCCTTGGCCAAGGCGGCGCCGGATGCCCAAAGGCCCCCCAGAGCCAACAGCGTGGACAAGGTCGTGGTCGTGATCAGTCTGCTCAGTTTCATGGATTCCCTTTCACACCTTTTGAGCCGGCGAAACGAACCTTTTCGGTCCGCTCCATCTGGACGACGCGTCCCTCGTGGACCACCAACTGGATGACCCCGAAGCGAAGCGAGGCCACCCAAGGGGCCAGGGCCTCGAGCCATTCGGCCGACTCGTCGACCGCAATCCGATCCACCCGTTGGGAGCCGTCGTCTTGCCTCCGATCCCCTGCGTCCGTGTTTCGGTGTGCGCTCATGACGGGATGAGTATTCCGGCAATTCTCGCTTATGTCAACTGGTTCGATGTAGTTTCTGAAAAAGGCCGTTTAGCCCTGTTTAACCCCGGTTTTATGGGGTTTTGAACTTGAAATACTACACTTGTTTAATCGGGTTTAATCGTTTTCGGAGCCTGTCCCTTTCGGAGCCTGTCCCTTTCGGAGCCTGTCCCTTTCGGAGCCTGTCCCTTTCGGAGCCTGTCCCTTTCGGAGCCTGTC
>JAIXXC010000001.1 GCA_027490985.1 Verrucomicrobiales bacterium | reverse complement strand
GCCATCCTCGAAGCCTATGTGGTCGAAGACCGTTCGGCGGCCGAGATCATCGCCGCGGGTTTCAGCGAGGCCGATGTGCGCCGGGTGCTGCGGTTGATCGACCTGTCGGAGTACAAGCGGCGTCAGGCCGCTCCCGGCCTCAAAGTCACCTCCCGCGCCTTCGGGGTCGGGCGTCGTCAACCGGTGGCCCAGCGCTGGCGCGAGATCTGACCTCCGACCGGTCGGTCGAGGCCTTGAACCGTCCTTGAGGGGTTTTGGTTGCCTAAAAAAGGCTTATTTAGCGGTCATTGATGCAATAAATGCAGTCAGTGATCCTCAAAAAATCTTCTAAGAAACTTCACGCTCGGGCGTTGTCAGGGTGGAATACCTCGCAGCCGCCATGACTCCGTCCCACTCCTCCAGCCAGACCGAAGAACGGGTCGAGTGGATCCGGGCTTCGATGGAGCGGCACGAAGCGGAATTGCTGCGGTATGCGCTTTCCCTGGTGGGCGATCTGGCTTCGGCCGAAGACCTGGTCCAGGACGCGTTCTTCAAGCTGTGCAAGCAGGATGCCGCGGCGTTGCGCGGGCGGGTGGTGCCGTGGCTCTTCACGGTGGTGCGCAACCAGGCCCTCGACCGGCATCGTCGCGAATCCCGTTGGCCGCGGGCCTCGGAATCCGAGGCGGCCGATCTGGCGGGGGGCGCTCCCTCACCCGCGGCCTCGGCCCAGGTGCGCGACGATGTCCGCAACCTCGTGGCGTTGATGGGCGCGCTGCCGCCCCATCAGCGGGAGGTGGTGCGTCTCAAGTTCCAGAACCAGCTCAGCTACCGTGAGATCGCCCAGCTCACCCGCCTGACCGAGACGAACGTCGGATTTCTGCTGCACACGGCCCTGAAGACCCTGCGGGCCCGATTGGAACACCTGGACGGCCGTCCGTCGGGTCCGTCGCCGCTCCGGCCTCATCCGCCCACCCGATTCTCCTCATGAAGCCCTCGTCTTCCCCCGCGGACTGGACTCCCGATTCCCCGGAGTTGACCGCCTTCGCCCTCAAGGACGGGCCGTTCGATCCGGCGGTGCCCGGCTGGGCCGAGCGTCGGGCCGAGGCCGAGCAGGCCGTCGCCCGGTCGGCGGCGCTGCGGGCCGAGATCGGGGAGATCCGCCGCCTGTCCGACGACGTCGAGACCGATCTGGCCCGAGAGCCCATCCACCGACTGGGTTCCGATCGACGCGAGTCGGTGCTGGCTTACGCCCGCAATCCCGGTCGGGGGCTTCCCCGTCGATCGTCCGAGGGGTCCACGACCGAGGCCCGTTCCGGAGGCGATTCGACCTGGGCCCGGTTCTGGTCGGGTCTCACCCGGCCGGCGATGGGGTTCGGTCTGGCGGCGGCGACGGCGTTGAGCATCGCACTGGCCTTGTGGAGCCCATGGAGTTCGGTTCCCCGACCGGCGGCTCCATCGCAGTCTCGGCCCGCGGCGGTGTCGAATGCCGCACCCGCGACGCCCGAGCGCATTGCCGAGTCGGCCCAAGCCGAGGGTGCGGGAGTTGCTGTTGGCCTGCCGGCATCGGCATCGGCCCTGCCGCCCCAGCCGTCGGAGGAACCCGTCCGGGGTGAACCTCAGCTCCGCTGGGGGCTCCAGCGCGCCGCATCGGCATCGCCTGAGCCGGCTTCCGTCGCGGCCGGTTCACCTCCCGACCCCACCTCGGATCCGGCCCTTCTGGTCGCCGCGGTATCGTCCGCTGGTTCCAGCGTTCCGCCCCGGGCGGTGACCGATGCCGCCCTGGCGAATCCGGCCCGGGCGAAGGTGGCCGCCTTGCCGGCCGCGAAGCTCGATCACTCCGATCCGGCTCCGCAGCCCGTGGTGCGTCGCGAAGCCCGGTCCACCCGCGAGATTCCCTTCCAATCGGCGGCGACCTCGCCCCGATCCACCGTCCCGTTGAATCCGGGCAAGGACAGCTACCCTCGGGTCCGCAAGGCCCTCGAGGAGGGAGAATTGCCCTCGCCCGACGCCGTGCGCCTGGAGGAGTTGCTCAATTACTTCTCCTACACCCCTCCCTTGAACGCCGGTGCCGATCCGGTGACGGCCCACGTGGAGGTGGCCGACGCTCCGTGGAGCCCCGATCACCGGTTGGTGAAAATCGGAGTCCAGGCCCGTCCCCAGCCTCCGGTGGTTCGCCCCCCGGCCAACCTCGTGGTGCTGGTGGGCCTGCGTCCCGGATCGTCGGCCCGTCTGGCCTGGGCGCAACGCAGCCTGCAGACGCTCATCGAATCCCTGGGGTCACGCGATTCGCTGGCGTTGCTGCTCGATGGCCCTCGGAACAGGCTCGTGCTGCCCCCGACCTCCGGCGCCGATCGGGCCGGTTTGTTGCGCGGGATATCGTCCCTGAGTGCCGAAGGGGCCCCCGTCGGGTTGGACGGCCTGCGCAAGGCCTATGCCCTCGCGGCCCAGAAGGCGCGGCCCGGCGGCATCCATCGGGTGATCTGGATCCTCGACGGTGAATTCTCGGCCGAACCCGGAACCCGCGATGCCCTCGCTGCACTCATCCGCGAACAGACCGAATGGGGGGTGTTGCTCAGTGTGCTGGGGTTCGGTTCGGAGCCGGGTTCTGGGCCGGGTGCGGGTCCCTGGGTCGCCGCAGCGCCGGGCGGGGCTTATGCCTCGGTGGACTCCGCGGCGGAGGCTCGTGAAGCCATGCAGCGGGAGTTGCGCCCGGCTCCGACCGGGGTGGCCGACGGGGTGGAGGTCGAAGTCCGCTTCAATCCGGACCGCGTCGACCAATGGCGCTTGCTCAGTCAGGAGACCCGCGATCCGGCGGCCAAGTCGGCCCCCTCGGCCGTCGACCCCCGTGGGTCTGCGACCGGAGCCCGGATGGAGGCCGGACAGTCGGTCACGGCCTTGTATGAACTCATCCCCGCCCGATCCGCGACCGCTCCGGCGGGTTCGAGCGACTTGCTCCAACTCCAGGTGGGATATCGACCGCCTTCCGACGCCGCCAGGCAACCCCCACCTTCCCGAAGCCTCCGGGTCGATGTGCCCGATGTCCGTCGCAGTGCCGATGCCGCGACGGCCGACTACAAATTCGCCGCGGCCGTGGTCGGCTATGGGTTGCTGCTGCGCGATTCACCCTACAAGGGAGACCTGACCTGGGAGAAGGTGCTGACGCTCGCCGAAGAAGGGCAGGGGCCCGACCCCGAGGGCTACCGCGCCGAGTTCCTGAGTCTGGTGCGTCGGGCCCGGTCGTTGCAGGGGGCGGGCCCGGGTGCGGAACGCCCGGCCGCGCCGGTCAAATCCCGGCCTTGAGGGTCTTGAGCTGGTCCCGGACCCGCTTGAATGCGGGGTCTTTGCGGGCCGCGGCCAGATCGGGGTCTTTGAGCATCCAATCGAAATCGCGATAGCCCGCGGCCATGGCCCGGAGCAACTCGTCGATGGAGGCTTCGAGTTCACCGGCCAGCGACAGGCTGCAGGCCAGGTTGAAGAGCACCTCCGGATCACCGGGTCGGAGCGACTTGAGCTGGTGGTCGACCCGCAGTCCGTCGTTGATGCGCCCCCGCCGGGTGTAGTCGTCGGCCAAGAGTTGGAGCGCCTCGACATACTGGGGGTCCTTGCCGACCAACCCTTCGAGGAAGCCGATCTCCACGTCCAGATCCCGGGTTTCCCGCTTTCCCAGCTTCGATTGTTTGGCCTGCGACATCGGCCACCAATCTCGAAAGCCGCTCCCCATCCGTCAAGCGGCAGTCCCGGGAAAGCGCTTGATCGGTTCCCCCGACTCCCGACGGGAGTGCCCTATCGGATTCGAGCGGCCGACCCGATCGGCGATTGCACGGGGGCCTCCTCCTGTCGGATCCTCGGGCCCGTATGTCCGAGGAATGGTTCGACGTGGTGGATGAGGCCAATCAGGTGATCGGCAAGGCCCCGCGCAGTGAGGTGCATCGGCTCAAACTGCGCCACCGGGCCGTCCACATCCTGATCTTCAACACCCGCGGCGAGCTGTTCCTCCAGCAACGGGCGCTGTGGAAGGATGATTTTCCCGGCGTCTGGGACTCCTCGTCCTCGGGGCATGTCAGTGCCGGCGATGCCATGGACGAGACGGCGTTGCGGGAGGTCGCCGAAGAATTGGGCGTGTCACTCACCGAATCTCCCCGACGGATCTTTGAACTGGAGGCCACGGAGGCCACGGGTTGGGAGTTCTGCGGCGTGTATCGCGCCGATCACGAGGGGCCGTTCGTGCTCCAGGCCTCGGAGATCCGGGGTGGGGCTTGGTTTTCACCGGAGGCGGTCTCGGAGTGGATCGATCGGCGCCCGGGTGATTTCGCCAGCGCCTTCCGGGTGATCTGG
>JAIXXC010000301.1 GCA_027490985.1 Verrucomicrobiales bacterium | reverse complement strand
GAGCGCGGTGTGATCACCAAGATGTCCGAAGTCGAGATCGTCGGTCTGAAAGAGACCCGCAAGACCACGGCGACCGACATCGAAATGTTCCGCAAGCTGCTGGACAGCGCCCAGGCCGGCGACAACGTCGGTGTGCTGCTCCGCGGCACCAAGAAGGAAGACGTCGAGCGCGGCATGGTTCTCGCCAAGCCGGGTACCATCAAGCCCCACACCAAGTTCAAGGCCGAGGTGTACGTCCTCACCAAGGACGAGGGTGGTCGCCACACGCCGTTCTTCACCAAGTACCGCCCGCAGTTCTATTTCCGCACCTCCGACGTGACCGGTTCGATCACGCTGCCCGAGGGTGTCGAGATGGTCATGCCGGGTGACAACGTGTCGGTCGATGTCGAGCTCTTCGCTCCGGTCGCCATGGAGAAGGGTCTCCGCTTCGCCATCCGCGAAGGCGGTCGCACCATCGGTGCCGGTCGCGTTGCCGAGGTGCTCGCTTAAGTTTTCGGGAGGGAGGGAAGGATAGATCTCGCTGATTGAATCCTTCCCTCCCGCTTTTTTCTGTGTCTTAGTTGTCGGCGTCAGTGAACAGGGCGTTAGCTCAATTGGTAGAGTAGCGGTCTCCAAAACCGTTGGTTGAAGGTTCAAGTCCTTCACGCCCTGCCAGCCTCCCGGAGGGGTGGCAGAGTGGTCTAATGCGGCGGTCTTGAAAACCGCTGTGGGCTGACGCTCACCGGGGGTTCGAATCCCTCCCCCTCCGCCATAATAGAACATCGTGAAAGAATATCTTCCGTTCCTGATCTGGTTCGCCGTCATCGGCGCGATCTTCGCCTTTGCCTGGAAGCAAGGCCATCTGGCTCGCCTGGCCGAATACGTCACGGCCACCCAGCAGGAGCTCAAGAAGTGCAACTGGCCCTCCCGCGAGGAGCTCATCCAGTCCACGGTGCTGATTTTCCTGGTCATCGGTCTTCTCGGGGTCTTCACGATGGCCTCCGATTTCGTGGTGCTGAGCTTCGTCAAGGCGCTCATCAAGGCTTCCTGAGCGCACCGCTCTCCCCGTTTCAACGAGTTTCCAGACCCTAGCCCCAGCCTCGCACCCTGCCCATGAACACCCAGTGGTTCGTCTTGCACACCCTCGCCGGCCAGGAGCAGAAGGTCAGGGATACCATCAACCGTCGGATCAAGACCGACGAGATGGAAGAATACATCCACGAGGTGTTGCTCCCGATGGAGAAGGTGGTCGAAGTGCGGGGCGGCAAGAAGACCGTCACCAATCGCAAGCTTCACCCGGGCTATGTGTACATCGACATGGCGTTGCTCGATGAGGGCAAGCGTCCGATGGAAAAGCCCTGGTACTTCATCAAAGACATTCAGGGTGTGATCGGTTTCGTGGGCGGCGAACGCCCAATGACGGTCACCGATGATGAGATCGCCACCATCAAGGCGCAGATTTCGGACAGTGAGGACACCGAGCGGCCGAAGGTGAGCTTCGACGTCGGTGAGACCGTCAAGATCAACGACGGACCGTTCCTCAACTTCACCGGTGTCATCGAGGAGTTGGAGCCCGAAAAGGGCAAGCTCAAGGTCACCGTGGACATCTTCGGGCGCAAAACGCCCGTCGAACTCGAATACTGGCAGGTCGAGAAGTCGTGATGCCTCTCAAGCGACGTCGTACACCGCCGCAAACCAACTGGATAGAACATGGCAAAGAAAGTCACAGGCATCGTTAAGCTGCAAATCCCCGGCGGTCAGGCCAATCCGGCCCCTCCCGTGGGTCCTGCACTGGGTTCGCAGGGCATCAACATCATGGGCTTCTGCAAGGAGTTCAACGCGGCCACCAAGGACCGCGCCGGCTTGGTGATCCCGGTGATCATCACCGTGTACCAGGACAAGTCCTTCACCTTCATCCTGAAGTCCCCTCCGGCTTCCGTGCTGCTCAAGAAGGCGGCCGGCATCGCCTCGGGATCCAAGGTTCCCAACAAGGAAAAGGTCGGCAAGGTGACCCGCAAGCAGGTTCTTGAAATCATCAAGGCCAAGGGCAACGACATGAACTGCAACAGCGAAGAAGCGGCTTTCCGCACCATCGCTGGCACCGCCCGCAACATGGGCATCGAAATCGTCGGCTGAACCCCGACGGGCCGCTCAGCGGTCTCCATTTCAACGACAACGCCGTCCTCGAAAGGGACGGCGTTGTCATTTGAACGGCTTCTGTTTCAGAGGGAGGGGTGGCACTGTTTCCACCCCGCAGCGATACCCCGACCGGAGACTCGATCAGAGACCGCTCCGTTGGATTGTCGGGCCCTCGGGGCTTCGGGCCGCCGACTATCGATTACCTGGCGTCGACGATTTGCTGTCGACACCTAGCCGTCGGGGACCGCTCAGAAATCCCGATGCACCCAGCAGGCCGATAGCAGGGCCGTCAGGGAGCCGCCACCCACCAGAGCCAGGCCCAAGGTCGCATAGATGCCGCCGAACCAGATGCCGCCACCAACGGTGACAAACCCGGCCAAGATGCACAGCAATCCCAGAAGAAGGCAGTTCAGGGCGAGTTTTTCCAAGGATTCGGAGAAACGTTTCATAACTGACGTTTTTCCGTAACATAAACGTCACAACGCGCGCAAACAAAAAAGCGGCCCTGGTGAACTAGGGCCGGAGGCCCCACGCCACCGGATCGATTACGCGGTGGGATTGTCGCCCGAGAAGCGGTCTTCCGTCCACGGGTCGGCGGTGTTCGAGTAACCGCGCAGTTCCCAGAAGCCGAGGATATCGCGGTCCATGAAGGTGATCTC
>JAIXXC010000065.1 GCA_027490985.1 Verrucomicrobiales bacterium | reverse complement strand
GCCGTGTCGGTCGACAAGACCAAGGCCGGCTTCATCTGGCGCATCGTGCAGAACGAGGCCATGACCTCCAAGGTGCTGGACGACGTGGAGTTGGCCCTGCTCGGGACGTTGAAGGACGAAACCGGCACGGTCATCGGCAACCTCGCCAACGAGAACGAGCCGGGCAACGCCTTGGCCGCGGGCGTCAAGGACGGCAAGACCGTCAAGTTCGAGATCGCCACCACGATCAACCTCAACGCTGTCTCCGGTGGCAACGCGGGCACCTTCCCCGAGGACCAGGGAATGCCCGGTGTTCCGGGCGCCAGCGGTCTGGATTACGGCATCGCTGCCGAACTCACGACCTTCGTCGAGCTCCCGGCCGGCGTGGTGACTCTGGCCATCGCCTGCGATGACCGTTTCCGCGCCCAGGGTGGCCCGATCGGCAAGCCGACCGATGGCATCCTCCTCGGTGAGGGTGGCCTCGAGTTGAACGGCAACACCGCCACGGGCCTCACCCGCTTCTTCGTGCAGGATGCCGGCATCTACCCGGTGCGCGTCCTGTTCCAAGACAACGGGGGCGCGGCTCACATCGAGTTGGCCAGCGTCAAGGCCAACGGTGACAAGGTGTTGGTCAACGACCTCGACAACGGTGGCTTCAAGGCCTACCGCGTGGGTGTCGCTCCGGCCAAGTCCACCCGCGTGGCCGTCGGCAAGGTTCCGGCTGGTTTGACCGGCACGGCCCTGACCGGCGTGACCCTGTCGGAGTCGACCAAGACGGTGACCGCCGACCTCCCGACGACGGGCACCGGTGGGTTCCTCACCATCACCCCCTCGGTCACGATCATCTCGATCAAGAACGAGGGCGGCAAATTGGTCATCACCTACCAGTGAGTCCTCGGGCCGCTGATCCAGTGGCTTGAAATCGTGAGGGGTTGGTCTTCGGACCAACCCCTTTTTCATTCTTCGACGTTCCCGGAGTGGTCAATCCGCCCGGTCCGGGTCATTGTCCGAGGCAATTCCAGAGGTCATGCGAGGGTCCATCCCAGAACTGTTCCGGGTCCGCTTCGAACGCACCACCGACCGTGGTTTGCCGAGCGCACTGACGGCGATCCTGTACCTGCTCTTGAGCCTCGCGGGGCTGAACGCCGCCGAACCTTCCCCGGCGGTGGCCTCTGCACGCGCGGTCATCCGGCCCCTGGCCCCGGCCGGCGGAGGACCGGTGGGTTTCCGATCCATGCTCCCGCTGGAAACGGGGCTCGCGTTCACCAACGCGATGACGGGGGATCTGTATCTGACCAATGCCGTGGCACACAACGGGGCGGGGGTGGCCATCGGGGATGTGGACGGGGATGGCTGGGCCGATGTGTATCTCTGCAATCTCGAGGGGCCCAATCGGTTGTTCCGGAACCGGGGGAATTGGCGCTTCGAGGCCATGGACCTGCCGGAAATCGCCTGTGCCGATCAGCGGTCGACCGGAGCCGCCCTGATCGATGTCGACGGTGACCGCGATGTGGACCTGCTGGTCAACGGCATCGGTGTGGGGACCCGACTCTTCCTCAACGACGGTCGCGGCGGATTCACCGAGAAGAAGGATTCGGGATTGTCCCAGACGGCCTCCGCGACGTCGATGGCGCTGGCCGACATCGATGGCGATGGCGATCTGGATCTGTACTGCACGCATTTCATCGATGTCATGCGCTTGGCCGATCCCACGACCCGCTTCGCGTTGACCCGCAAGGGCGACGGTTGGGAGGTCTCCAAGATCAACGGGGAATCCACCCGCTCACCCAAATGGAAGGGGCGTTTCGAGGCCCTGCCCGACGGCAAGGTGCGGGAGTTGCCCGAAGTGCATGGAGTGTACCGGAATGAGGGGCAGGGGCGCTTCACGGCCATCGAGAACGAGCCCGGCACATTTTCCGATGCCCAGGGCCAGCCGATCCCGCCGTATCGGGATTGGGGTCTGGCGGTGATGTTCCGCGACATCAATGGCGACGGCGTACCCGACCTCTACGTCTGCAACGACAACACGTCGCCCGACCGTGTCTGGATCAATCAGGGGCGGGGGCGATTCCGGGAACTGGATCCCTTGAAGCTGCGTCACACGAGCCGCTCGGCCATGGGGGTCGATTTCGCCGACATCGATCGGGACGGATACGACGACTTCTTCGTGGTGGACATGCTGGCCCGCGAGCACCGCTTTCGCATGACCCAGTTGGTGCGCGACCGGCCGACTCCGGGCGAACTGGAACTGCCCGACGCGCGTCCCCAGTTCAACCGCAACACCCTCTTTCTGGGCAGGCCCGGCGGCTATTACACCGAAGTGGCGTGGATGGCCGGCCTGGCCGCGTCGGACTGGACCTGGTCGACCCTGTTCCTCGATGTGGATCTCGACGGCGACGAAGACCTGCTGCTCACCAACGGATTCGAATTCGATGTGATGGATCAGGACAGTCACACCGAGATCAAGGATTCGGGCCGACGGCTCACCGAGAACCAGCTCAAACGGTCCATGCAGATGCATCCGCGCTGGCGCACCCGCAATGCGGCCTTCCGCAACCGGGGCCGGGGCGAGTTCGAGCCGGCGGCTTCCGACTGGGGCTTCGATCTCGAAGGAATCTCCTACGGGATGGCCGCCGGTGATCTCGACAACGATGGTGACCTCGATCTGGTGCTCAACAACCTCAACGCTCCGGCCACCGTGTACCAGAACACCGGTCCCGGTTCCCGGGTGGCCGTCCGCCTGCGCGGTCTGGCTCCGAACACGCACGGAATCGGGGCCCGCGTGTCGTTGGTGTCGCCACGGATGACCCAGGCGCAGGAGATGATCGCCGGCGGGCGGTATCTCTCGGCCGACGACCCGTTGAGGGTCTTCGCGTTCGACGTGCGGGCCGATGCCGGCGCACGCCTTCGGGTCCGGTGGCGCAGTGGTCGTGAAACGGTGGTCGAGGGCGTCGAGGGCGGTCGCCTGTATGAGGTGGTCGAACCGGCCGGGGGGCAGCCCGTGCCCATCCCGGTTCCGTCGGTGCCGCCGACCCTGTTCGAAGATCTCACGGGATCCTTGAACCACTCTCATCGCGATGAGGAGTTCGACGACTGGGCCCGTCAGCCCACACTGCCGCGCCGTTTGAGCCGCCTGGGTCCGGGCGTGGCCTGGTATGACTTCGACGGCGATGGGTGGGAAGACCTGCTGGTCGCCGGTGGGCGCGGGGGCACGCTCGGGGTTCTGCAAAACCAGCAGGGGCGAGCCTGGCGGGCCGTCACGAATGGGCCGCCGATCGGGGTCGATCAGGGAGCCGTTCTGGGTGTGGCCGATGGTCTGGGAGGTCGCCGTGTCTGGGTGTCGGTGTCCAATGGAGAGGCGCCGTCGGGGGCGTTGTCGAAGTTGGAACTCCATTCCCCCGGGGCCTGGGCCCAGCCCGAGATCCTGCCGGCCGGAACCCACGCCATCGGGGCCTTGGTGAGCATGGACGTGGATGGCGATGGCGATCTCGATGTCTGGGTCGGGGGCCGCAGCCGGCCCTCTCGCTATCCCGAATCGGTTCCATCCCAGTGGTGGTTGAACGAGAAGGGGCGATGGACGATGGACCCGCGCCGCAGCAGCGCCTTCGAGTCGATCGGCATGGCGACCGGCGCCTGTGCCGCCGACCTGGATCGGGATGGTGATCCCGACCT
>JAIXXC010000212.1 GCA_027490985.1 Verrucomicrobiales bacterium | reverse complement strand
CTGGGCGAGCCCAACCGGCTCAAGCTCATCCGCGCCCTCGAGGGCGGCGAGTTGTCGGTCTCCGCGCTCATCGAAGCGACCGGACTGACCCAGGCCAACGCCTCACGGCATCTGCAGACCCTGACCCAGGCCGGCATCCTGGGCCGCCGTCGCGACGGGACCAGCGTGATCTACCACATCGCCGACCCCGGCATCTTCCGCCTGTGCGAGCTGGTGTGCGGGTCGGTCCAGACTCTCCTCGCCCGCCACGCCAGCGCCTTCACCTCGAATTGAGGCCGGTCGGGATTCTGGCTCTGGCCCAATAAAAAACCCGCCCTCGGAACTCCGGGGCGGGTTTGCGTTGAGAAAACGGAGGGAGTTTTCCGGATCAGCGGGCGGCCACGCCACCGGGAACCACGTTCACGGAGCACTGGAACTCCTGATTGATCTCGGTGCCGTCCTTGGCCTTGAGCTTGAACTTCACCTCGAGCTGGTTCACGGGGCGGAAGTCTTCGAGGTCGATCTCGACGGTGCGACCGTCGGGCAGCAGGCGGGCGCTCTGCACGGTGACCTTCTCACGGCCCTTCTTCTCGGGATTCTTCACCTCGTAGGTGGACGATCCATAGTTCGAAGAACGCAGGTAGTTCCAGCGACGAGCCGAGAAGTTCTCGGCGTCGGCGGCCTCCTTGGCGTCGAGCGGCTGGGTGAAGGTCAGGCGCAGGCCCTTCGGGGTGTACTTGATGGCCTCGATGGAATGCACCGCCTTGCCCGTGTAGCGGACCCGGTCGAAGCCCGAGATCTTCACGGCCTTGGTCTGCCATCCCTGGAGACCCGCCACGTAGAGCTGGCCATCCTTGGAGTTGAACCGGGCGCGCATCGCCGAGCTGGCGAACTTGACCGGGAAGCGGACCACGCCGCCCTGCATCTGGCCGTTGCCGGCGTCTTCGTACATCACGAGGTAGAGGGCGCACTGGCCGTAGCTCATGTGCAGCAAGCGCTTGGAGAACGGACCCCACTTCTCGCTGTTGACCCACACCTGACCGCCACCGCTGTTGTCGTACTCATCGTGCGACATCCAGGTGAGGGGCTGCTTGAAGCTCTTGACGTCGGCTCCGTGGGCGAGGTCTTCAACGCCGTAGAAACCACCGGGCTTGACCCAGTTCACCGGGCAGGTCGGCACCCAGGTGCCTTCGTTGTCACCGGTGGTGATCTGACCGTTCCACGGGTTCACGCCGATGCCGTTCGGGGCGCGGAAGCCCGTGGCCACCGTCTCGAACTTCTTGCCGTCGGCGCTGACCTTCATCAGCGATCCGGCATCGCGGGAGATGGTCTCGAAACCACGGCCACCACCCTTCACCGGTCCGGCCTTGGCGAAGTAGAAGTTGCCTTCCTTGTCGGTCTGAAGATCGAAGAGGAACTCATGGAACCCCTCGGTCGAGGTCACCGAGTTGTTGAAGTTCTCGTAGTAGTCGGCTTCGCCGTCCTTGTTGTAGTCGTAGTAGCGGGTGAGCTGGTCGCGACCGGAGGTGTAGATCTGATCGTTGACGATGCGCAGGCCGAGGGTCTCGTACATGCCCGAGGCGAAGCGCTTCCACTTGAGGTTCTTCAGGCTCTCATCGATGCCCGAGACGATCCAGATGTCGCCATCCCAGGTGCTGACCGCAGCCCGGGTGCCATCGGAGAAGAAGTCCATGCCACCGATGCGCAGGCGGCGCTTCCAGGGGTTGTCGATCGGCGGGGTGATCTGATCGACCACGTAGGCGCCGTCGCCCTTGCCGATCACACCCTGGGTCTCGACGACCTGCGGCCAACGGGCCGGGCCACCGTTCTGGAGATCAGCGAAGGTCGGCTTGCCCGCGAGAGCCCCCGACGCCTGCGCGACCTCGGAATCGGAACCGCTGACCACGGCCACTTCGAAGACACCCCCGGTCGAGGTGCCGGTGAGAACCTCCAACTGCACCCGACCGCCATCGACCTTCAGCGAGGCCCCCTTGGGCAGGCCGGTGGCCTGCACGCGGGTGGTGACGCCGTTGGCGCTGACCACGGCCGCGCCGTTGTCGATCTTGCCGCTGCCGCCTTCGACATCGGCCAGGAGCAGCGAGAACGTCGTCGTGGTCTTGGCCTTGCGGGCGAAGAGTCCGCCCTTCTTGCCGCCACCGATCTGGAACGTGCGGACGTACACGGTCTGACCGCCGGCCGAACGGGCCGAGGGTTGCTCGTGGAGGGCGATGCTGCCGGCCACGGTGTAGTTCAACTGGACGCGATCACCGGCCACGTGGAGACCGTCCCAGCGCACCACCGAGGCGTCGGTCGGTCCGAACGGCTCCTTGCGGGCATCGGTGAACACGCCGGTGAGTGAGACACCGGGAACAACGGCCGTCCCGAAGGCCTGCTTGCCGACGATGGACGGATGCCCGCCGTGGGACCCGTCGAAGGTCACGCCCCGGGTGTTGATGTAACCGCCGGTCCAACCCGCCGCCATGCGGCAGAGGTCGGTGTCAAAGAGCATGTTGGCATCGGCCGCGCCCGGAAGGCGGAGGGCCAACCCCTTCATGGCCGTGTTTTTGGCCGGGAACGAGGCACTGATGCAGGCGCCCTGGAAGGGGAAATCCTTCTGGAGGAGAGCCTCATTGATCTTCTCTGCGGCGGACGCCGAGACGATGGACAGCGCGAGCGCGGCGGCCATCCGTAGGGAACGGGAGTTCATTCGAGTTTCGTGCATGGAAGCAAAGAGCTCAGACTACTCGGACTCCATTCTCCGAGGCCAGAGACAAACGTACCGAGGAGGATTTTGTGACCCGGGCCCTGAGAGCGGCACCGGAGTGCACCCAGCTCTGCTCAAAACGGACCTTTGCTCGGAGTCATTCCGCGTTACCGTGACCTGAACGATGGATACGCAACGTCCGGCCAAACCGACCGAACTCAACGTCCTGGGCCAACGCCTGGAACCGTGCTGTTTCGCGCCACAGACCGGGTTCTACCGCGACGGCTACTGCCGCACGGGCCCCCAGGATCTCGGTCGCCACATTGTTTGTGCCGAGGTGACGGCCGAGTTTCTGGCGTTCACGTGCGATGCCGGGAACGACCTCTCGACCCCCAGACCCGAATTCGGATTCCCCGGACTGCGACCGGGAGACCGCTGGTGCCTGTGTGCGCTGCGCTGGAAAGAGGCTCTCGAGGCCGGCTGTCCCCCGCCGGTGATCCTCGAGGCCTGCCACCAGCGGGTGTTGGAACTGATTCCCCTCGAAGCACTCCAAGCCCATGCCCTCTGACGCCTCGGCTGTCGATCCGGCCTTCGGCTGGCGCTGGGACAACTCCTATTCACGGCTGCCCGGAGTATTCCACAGCCGCGTGGAACCCACTCCGGTTTCCGGCCCGCGTTGGGGCATCTTCAATCGGTCCCTGGCTTCGGCACTGGGTTTGGAATCGGTCCTCCTCGAACAACCCGGGCAGGCCGACTATTTCACCGGTAATCGCCTGTTCGCCGGTTCCGAGCCCCTCGCACAGGCCTACGCCGGCCATCAATTCGGCAACCTGACGCGCCTGGGCGACGGCCGGGCCATCCTGTTGGGAGAACATGTGGACCCCGCGGGCATGCGATGGGACATCCAGCTCAAGGGCCCCGGTCGCACCCCGTATTCCCGCGGTGGCGACGGCCGCGCGGCTCTGGGCCCCATGCTGCGCGAGCACCTCATCAGCGAGGCCATGCATGCGCTGGGCATCCCCACCACCCGCAGCCTGGCGGTGGCGCTGACCGGTGAACCGGTCTTCCGCGAAGAGACCCTCCAAGGGGCGGTCCTCACGCGGGTCGCCTCCAGCCATCTGCGGGTGGGCACCTTCGAGTTGTTCTCGGCGCTGGGCGATGCCCAGGCCCTGCGGACGCTGGTCGACTACACCCTACGGCGGCATTACCCCGAGCGTTCGAGCGAGCCGAATCCCGCCCTGGCCCTGCTGGAGGGCGTGGTCGACCGGCAATCGGCCCTGGTGGCCCAGTGGATGCGGGTGGGCTTCGTGCACGGCGTGATGAACACCGACAACGTGGCGCTGAGCGGAGAGACCCTCGATTACGGCCCCTGCGCCTTCATCGACGCCTACGACCCGGCCACGGTGTTCAGCTCCATCGATCGTCAGGGGCGCTACGCTTTCGGCAACCAACCCAAGATCACGTCCTGGAACCTCGCCCGGTTCGCGGAGGCACTGGTGCCGATCCTCGACAGCGACCCCGCCCGGGCCATCGAGCTCGCGCAGGCCTGTCTGGAATCGTTCCCGGCCCGGTTCCGACGGGATTGGCTCGCGGCCTATCGGGGCAAACTCGGGCTCCTGACCGAAGACACCGAAGACGCCGCCCTGATCGAAGAGCTTCTGGCGTGGATGCATTCCACCCAAGCCGACTTCACTCGGACTTTTCGGAACCTCAAACCCACTGCGCTCCTCGGCGACCCGGCCCACGCCCCCGAGACGAACCCAGCTGCGCCGACATCGACGTCCTCGGAACCCGCCCCGTCCGATCCCCGGTTTCTGGAGTGGCATCGGCGGTGGACCGAGCGCCTCCAGCGACAGGGAGTGCCCCTGCCCCAAGTGCTGAGCCTCATGCACCGGAACAACCCGGTGATCATCCCCCGCAACCACGCCGTCCAGCAGGCCCTGGATGCCGCAGCCCAATCCAACGACTGGGCTCCCTTCCACACCCTGCTCGCGGCGTTGCAGTCTCCGTATCAGGAGTCCGGTGCACCGGATGCGCTCCGCAATCCCCCGCCCCCGGGCACCCCCCGCTGCCGCACCTTCTGCGGAACGTGATCGGGAGCAACCGGTCTCGCCGAAACGGCTCATGGCCTGAAAGCGGCCTGACCTGACCGATTCCGCCCGCGCTTGAAGGCGTTTGCGATTGAGATCCATGCGGGATTACCAAAAGTTACGCCCGTGACCCCGAGGCTTTTGATCAACTACCTCCTTGGATCCGAAGCTGCGATCCGCGCGGTGGCGGCGGGAAGGAATGGTTGGCCTTTGGGTCCGTTGCTGGTGCTGCTCACAGCGTTTCCCCGGAACTACGACCAGACTTGGATCGGTGAGCAGCCATTGCTGTGGATCTTCGGTCCGTTGATCTTCTCCACGGTTTCGGGCGTGTTCCTCTTCGCCACCCTCCACGGACTCTTCCTCCGATGGCGACGCGACCCCGAAACACCCCAACAACCCTTCCGCCGGCAACTGGTCTCGTTCATGGGGCTGTTCTGGCTGACGGCACCCATCGCGTGGCTCTATGCGTTGCCGGTGGAGCGGTTCCTCGACCCGCTACCGGCAACCTGGGCCAACCTCGCCCTGCTGGGGGTCGTGGCCCTCTGGCGGGTGCTGCTGATGGCGCGGGTCATCCAAGTCGTCCAAGGAGCGAAGTTCCTGACGAGCCTGGTCTGGGTGCTGGTGCCGGCCAGCGCTGAGTTGATGGCGCTGAG
>JAIXXC010000147.1 GCA_027490985.1 Verrucomicrobiales bacterium | reverse complement strand
CCGTACACGCTGTTGTCCATCACCACGTAGGTGAGGCGGACATTCTTGCGCGCCGTGTGGGTGAAGTGGTTGCCGCCGATGGAGAAGGCGTCGCCGTCGCCGCCGAACACGCACACCTGCAAGTCGGGGCGGCTGAGCGAAACACCCGACGCGAAGGGCAGGGCGCGGCCATGGATGTAATGGGCTCCATGGGCCTGCACGAAGTAGGGGAATCGGGACGAGCAACCGATGCCGGCCACCGTGGTGATCTTCTCGTGGTGGAGCTTGCGGCGCTCGATCAGCTTGAAATAAAGGGCCAAGACGGCGAAGTCACCACAGCCGGGGCACCAGGTCGGGTGGTCGGCGGAGACTTCTTTCTTGGTCAGCGGCTTGCGGTCGGCGTCCAGCAGCGGTGCGACAGGCGTCGTGTTGGTGTTGGCCCCGCGTGCGGTGGTGGGGTTCAGAATGGCAACTTCGCTCATGGTGAATGGATAAAGGAGATGGAGGGGTTGCAGGGCGGCTTACTGGGCCATTTGCAGGGCGCGATCGACAATGTCCTTCACCTTCCAGGTGAGGCCGTCGGTCTTGGTGATGCCGCGGATCTTGGCATCCGGGACGTAGGAGCGGATGAGGGCGCCCATCTGGCCGATGCCGGCGAAGCCCTCGTCGTTGAGTTCGACCACGAACACGTGGCGGAAGCCGGCGAAGAGGCTCTCCAAGCCCGGAGGCAGCGGGTTCACGTACTTGATGTGGACGGAGGAAACGGCGTGTCCGGCGGCGCGGGCCACCTTGACGGCTTCCTGGACGGGGCCCTTGGAGGAACCCCAGCTGACCAGAAGGATCTGTCCTTCGGCAGGGCCGAAGACCGTGGGCACCGGCAATTCCGCGGCCAGCTTCTTCAGCTTGTTGCGGCGCTTGGCGACCATCTGGGTGTGCATCTTCGGGGAGCCGGTCGGGTGACCGAGCTCGTCGTGTTCGAGGCCGGTGACCACCGGATACTTGCCACTGGCGATGCGGGTGCCGGGCGCCAAGTGGCGGGTGATGCCATCCGGGGCCGACAAATCGTAGGGCTTGTGATCGGTGACCGGGGTGAGATCGGGGGAGATGTCCTGGACGACCTTCTGGAGGTCGGGCTCCTTGAAGGCCTCGATCCGGGTGGCGATGCCTTGGTCGGTGAGGATCACGACCGGGGTGCTGTACTTGCGGGCGATGTTCACGGCCTCGATGGCGGTGTAGAAGCAGTCTTCGACCGAGGAGGTGCCGATCACCACGCGCGGGCTGTCACCGTGGCCGCCGAAGCAGGCGATGTTCAGGTCCGATTGTTCGATGTTTGTCGGCATGCCCGTGGAGGGGCCACCGCGTTGCACGTCCACGACGATCAAGGGCATTTCGGCCATCACGGCCCAGCCCAGCGCCTCGGTCTTGAGCGAGATGCCCGGGCCGGACGAACCGGTGACCGCCACCCGACCGCCCCAGCTGGCACCGATGGCCATGGAGATGGAGGCGATCTCGTCTTCGCATTGCTGGAAGCTGCCGCCGTACTTGGGCAACTCGCGGCGGAGCAGCTCCATGATGTCGGTCCAGGGAGTGATCGGATAACCGGCTCCGAAGCGCACGCCGGCGGCGATCAAACCGTACGCCAGGGCTTCATTGCCGCTCATGACCACCTGGCTCAGACCCACGTTTTCACCCGGGTTGAACTGGAAGAGTTCGGGGGCGGTGGCCAGCTGGTAGTTGTAACCGGCGTTGAACGCATTGAGCGCGGTTTCGGCGACCTTGGGGTCTTTGCCGGTGAAGCGCTCGGTCAGCAGGCGGGTGAGCTTGGCGACATTCAGGTCGAACATCTTGGCCAACAGCCCCAGCGAGAACACGTTCTTGCCCTTGTCGCGGCCGGTGCCGCCGATGGCTTCGACCGTCAGGGAGGAAATGGCGACGCCGACGTGGCGGTACTTGGAGAGGTTCTCAGCCGGAATATCCTCGGCCTTCAGGTGATCGGAGTCGTAGATCACGATGCCACCGGGCTTGAGCGAACCGAGGTGGGCCTTGTAGCTGTGATCGTAGAAGGCCAGGAGCATGTCGGCCTCGTCACCGGCCGAGAGCACTTCGCCCGAACCGATGCGCACCTGGAAGATCGACGGACCGCCCGAAATCGTGGAGGGGATGGTCATGAAGGTCATGACCTCCTGCTCCGAGCGGCCGGCGAGGCGGGCGAGGAAGCCGCCGATGGCCTGGATACCGTCTTGTGAATTGCCGGCGATGCGGATGACCGCCTCGGAGATTTTCGAGATCTTGGGCGAGGATTGCGGAGAAGCAGCAGTGCTCATTGATTCAAATGGATGTGACCGTACCGCCAAGTTCTGAGGGCGGAGCACTCGGGCAGGTCTCCGGCAGCAGGCGTCGCGGTTCGGATTTCATCCTAGATTGGACTTGGAATGGGTCAAGTGCGAGGGAGAATCCCGTCTGAGCCCCCGAATCCGCCAAAGTTTCCCTCGATCCAGCGGTTGTCCGGGAGTTTTCCGGAGGCGGTCGGGATCATCAGGCCGGTCAGCCCAGCGGCAGCGGTCCGGCGCCGCAGAGCGACGGATTGCCGAAGGTCTTGAGATCATGCCCGAAGGCCTGGGCGATCGACAGCCACAGCCGATTGTGGGGTGTCTTGTCGAGATGCAGGCACAGGCCGGTTCCGAAGCCCAGCCCGCCGCCCACCAGCACGAACGGGATGTTGTCGTGCGTGTGGCTGTTGCCTTTGCCCAGTTCGTTGGTCCACAGGATCGTGGTGTGGTCGAGCAGGGAACCGTAGCCTCCGGGTTCGGGAGTCTCGGCCAGTTTTTTGGCCAGCGTGGCGATCTCTCCGGCGAACCAGCGGTTGATCTTCACCAGTTTCTCCTGCGATCCCGTGTTCAGGTCGGGGTCGTGCGAGAGCGAGTGGTGTCCGTCCTCGATGCCCAGCCAGCGCATGCGGGCCTGACCCACCGAATTGGTATACTGCAGCGAAGCCACCCGGGTCATGTCGTTGGCGAAGGCGTTGACCAGCAGGTCGGCCTGCATGCGGGAGACCTGGGGAATGGTGTCGTTCTCGGTGCCGACACCGGGCTCGAGGACCGGAGCCGGGACCCGCAGTTTCTGACGGCGGGCCTCGGAGATCTCCCGTTCCATCTCGCGCACCAGGGTCGCATTGCGTTCCAGCAACGCCCGTTCCTCACGCCCGAGTCGGCGGGAAACCTGCTTGAGATCGGACCGCACGCCATCGAGAACGCTGCCGAGGTTCTCCCGGTCCTTCACCTGGCCGAAGAGTTTCTCGAACACTTCGTACGGATCGGACAGCGGGGCGACCGGTTGGTTGGATCCGGCGTAGGTCCAGCGCGTCCACGGGTCGGCCCGGTGGGGCACGCCGACCCCGAGCTCCAGGGAGCCGAACCGGGTGCGGGTCTCGGGGCGGCCCTGCAGAAAGCCCTTCAACTCCTGATCGATGGACGGTCCGCTGGCCCAGCCGGCCGGCGTATCGGAGCCGCCTTGGATGTTGCCGGGCAGCAGTTCGATGCCGGTGAGCAGGCAGCTCATGCCCCGCATGTGCCCGTCGCCGTCGCCGCGGACGCGGTTGCACAATCCCTTGAGGAGGAGCATCCGGTCGCGATACGCGGCCAGGGGTTCCAGGATGGGTTTGAGCTGGAAGCCCGTGCCCGCGGTCTCCGGCCAGAACTCGCCGGGCACGGTGCCATTGGGGGTGAAGACGAAGACGATGCGCTGCGCCGGACGTCGGGCGGTGGCGGCCTGCAGCGAGGGCAATCCGCCCAGGAACGGCATCAGTGCGGCGGACAGCCCCAGATCCCGGAGGAATCGGCGGCGCGGAGAGGAGGCGATGTCGTGGGTCATGTCAGGGCCGGTTCTTGGATTCGAAGGTGGCCGATTGGACGGCGATCTCAACCAGAAGCTGTCGGATATGACATCCGGATTGCTGGAAGGCCGAATCGAGTTGCTGAAGGCGATCGGACCCGAAGGCCGAGGGGTCTTGCTGCACGGTGTATTGGAAGAGCTGGCGCACGAATCCGCGGCGCGCCTCCGGGCTCTCGGCGGCGTGTCGTGCCAGGTCGCGCGGGCCCCGCAAGGTCAGGGTCTTGCCGTCGGCGGTGAGATATTCGGTCACGGCATCCACCGGCTTTCGGTTGTCTTCGGTGCGGAAACGTCCGGCCGCATCGAACTGCTCCAAGCTGAAGCCCAGCGGGTTGATGGTCGCATGGCAGGCCATGCACTGGGGTTTGTCGGTCAGTTGCGTGACCTTCTCGCGCATGGTGAGCGACGGATCGAAGCGATCGTCCATGAACTCGATGGCCATCGGCGGTGGCTTGAGGAACCGCCCCAGCACCTTGCGCGTCAGGAAGACTCCCCGATGGATCGGCGATGAGGAGCGGTAGTAGGAGTGGACCGAGAGCAGGAAGGGGTGGGTGAGCACGCCGGCGCGTTGGGCCGGATCGAAGCGGACCGCGATGAAGGCGTCGTCATCGGGTTGGGCCTGAGGGTTGCCGTGGGCGTGGGTCGTTCCCGAGCGGCCTACAGCGGTTTCGACTCCGTAATATCGGCGGAGCGAGCCGTTGAGGTGGAGTTCGTCGGAGAGCAGCAGTTGGCGGTAGTCGGAGGTCTCGCTCCAGACCACCGCATCGACGAAGTGGTTCAGGGACGCGCGCAGGTCCTGCACCAGTTCCGCGTCGAATCCGGGATAGGCCTTGGGATCCTTGGCGATGTCATCGGCCTCGTGGGCGTCGAGCCAGTGATCGAAGAACCCCCGCAGCTTGGCCCGGGTGCGGGGATCCTGGACCATCCGGCGGGCCTGTGCGCGGACCTGGTCCGGGCTGGAGAGTTCTCCGCGATCGGCAGCCTTCCGCAGCGCCTCGTCCGGCAGTGAATCCCACAGCACGAGGGCCAGTCGCGCGGCGACGGTGTGGTCGTCGTGGCGGCCCAAGGATTCGGGATAGAGGAAGCGCGGGGAGGTCATCGTCGCCAGCACCGAGCGCTTCACCGAGTCTTCGAGGGCGACTTCGGGCTTGAACCACGCATCCACCACACGGTGCCGCAGGTCGGCGTCCAAGGGACGTCGGAAGGCCCGCTCGGCGAAGCGGGCGCAGAAGTCCTGCATCCGGGGGGCGAGGTCGGCCCGGTTCGTCATCGTGGAAGGGAGGTCGGCGAGGTGGCCGATGCGGGAGGCGACCCGTTCCGAGGTTTCGGTTCCGGCGCGCGTGACCGAATGCCACCATTCCTTGGACACCGAGGCTCCGTGCTCGTAGCCGAGGCTGGCATCGTCGGCGGGAAACACCGTTCCGATCACCGGCGTCGCCGAGGAGGTCTCCGGCGACAGGATCGAAGCGGGGATCGGCGTCCACGGTCCCTGAGGCGGCTTCCACTCGAGGCGGATGGCGGCCGTCTTTTCCTTGAACTTGAAGAAATCGAGGCGGAGGGGATAGCTGCGCCCCCCGAGCAGGTACAGCGAGCCCGATCCTTGGCGCTCGGCCCCGCCGGAACTCACCCACAGGTCGACCAGAGCCAGCTCGCGTTTGGCGTCGGAGTCGTCGCGTCGGTTGCTGTCGCCGGCCGCGAGGTCGGTGTTCACGTACAGGCGCGCTCCGTTGGGGGTCGTGACCCGGAACTGGTACTCGCCCGAATCCGGCGCGAGCAATGAACCGCTCCAGGCGATGGAGAACTGGTCGGCGGTGATGCCCGCGGTCGGGCAGTTCGTGCCGAAGTCGAACCGGACGACCGGGTCGGTCCGCTTCAGCACCGACTTCTCCTTCTTGTTCATCCCATTCGACTGGAAGTACTCCGCCTGGAGCCCGCCCGGTTTCGTGGCCCGTCGCACGGGGGTGAACCCGCTCAGCAGGTCGGCGACCGACTCCCGGTAGCGGCGTTGGGTGAGTCGACTGAACTCGATGTGAGCCCGGGTGTTCCGGGCTCGGGCCTGGGGAGAATAGAAGGCCCCGTGGATGTATTCGGCGACCGCGAGGGACTCCGTCTCCGAGGTCTTCTCTTTCCGGTCGTCGGGCATGGTCCGGTGGATGTACCGGGCCAGTGACGCGACCGACTGTTCGCCGTGCAGTGTCTCGTCGTACTGACCGGCCACCCCTTCGCCCTGCATTCCGTGGCAGCGCGCACAATCCTGCCGATAGATGGACTCCCCGGATCGTCCGGAAGCCACCGGCTTGACCGCCGGAGTCTCGCCGCTGCCGCCCCGCCGACCGGCACACGCAGCCAGCACCGAGGCGACCAGCGCCAGGAATATCCAAGGTGAAGGTCTGTGCATGCGGCTCAGATCCCCCAATTCCGGACCCCGATCAATCGTCAAATTCGGGAAGGCATTCCGCGGGGCGGGATTTCGGGTGATGCTTGCCTTGAGCTGCGAATTCGCAGGCAATGCTCCGCACGATGAGACGGTGGGGATGGATGCTGTTCAGTGTGTGGCTGGGTTGCCTCGCCGAGGGGGCGCGCACCCCCGAGCTGTCGGTCCAGGGATCGGACACCATGGTGGTGCTGGCCCAGCGCTGGGCCAGCGGGTACATGGGGCGTCATCCGGAGGTGCGGATCCAGGTCAGCGGGGGCGGATCCGGCACCGGAGTCGCCGCGCTCGTCAACCGCACCGCCGACGTGGCGACCTGCTCCCGGAAGATCCGGGCCCGCGAGGTCGAAGCCTATGTCCGTGCCTTCGGCGTGCGTCCGCGGGAGTATCCGGTGGCGATGGACGCGGTCCTGGTGCACGTCCATCCGTCCAACCCGGTGAAGTCGCTGGATTTCGCGCAGTTGGCGGGCTTGTTCTCGGGGCGCATCCGGAACTGGAAAGACGTCGGAGGGCCCGATCTGCCGGTGGTCCTTTATGGGCGGGAAAGCAGTTCGGGCACCTGCGAATTCTTTCGGGAAACCGTGCTTCAGGGGGGCGACTATTCTTCGCGCATGCAGACCCTTCAGGGCAGTGCCCAGGTGGCGGCCTCGGTGGCCACCGATCCGGCGGGGCTGGGCTTCTCGGGCGGACTTCCCGGTTCGGGAACCCGTCGACTCAGCCTAGCTCAACGTCCCGGTCAGAAGGCCGAGGCGGCCTCCGAGGAGACGGTCCGCACGGGGCGGTATCCGCTGTGGCGACGACTCTACCTGTATGTCCACACCCCGGTGGATCAGGGACCGGTCCAGGACTGGGTGGGCTGGATCCGGAGCGAGGCGGGCCAGTCGATGTTGGCTGAACTGGGATTCTACCGGCTCGAGCGGTGAACGCCCCGCAGTGATTTCACCAGGGCTTCATAAGGATTCCGGATCGACCGGCCGAAGTCGAACCGGGAAGGGTGGCCTCCACAGGGGACACCCGATGTCTGGGCACCCGATGTCTTGACCCCGTCGGACCCCTCAAGGAGCCTGTGTCACCACGCTCCAACGCTGTCATCTCCAATGAAAAAACGATCCTGGAAAATCGCCGGAATCAACTTCGACCACTTCCACATGGGCGACCTGCTTCGCTACGCCCACGAGCATCCCAATGCCGAGATCGTCGGCATCAGCGACGAGCAACCCGCTCGCATGGAAGAGGCCGTCCGCAAAGGGTTGGTGCGCCGGGATCAGGCCTTCACCGATTACAAGGAGTGTCTCGAGAAGACCAAGCCCGACGTCGTGCTGCTCTGTCCGGCGGCCTCCAAGCACGGCGAGTGGGTCAAGAAGGTGGCTCCCTACGGCGCGCACCTGATGGTCGAGAAGCCCTTCGCCGCCTCGCTCAAGGAGGCCGATGCGATGGTCAAGTGCATGGGCAAGGATCAGCGCCTGATGATCAACTGGCCCCTCCAGTGGGTGGCCTCCCACCGCAAGTCCTACGAGCTGGTCTCGAGCGGCCAGATCGGTGAGGTGCTGAATGTCTGGCACATCGGCGGCAATCGGGGCCCGTTGTTCCACGGCGCCGACAAGGACGAAAAGACGCCGGCCCAGGTGGCCAAAGAGAAGCCGCATTCCTGGTTCTACAAGAAAGCCCACGGCGGCGGATCGCTGCTCGATTACCTCGGCTACGGCACCACGCTGGGCACCTGGTACCAGGGCGGGCGTCGGCCCATCGAGGTGACGGCCGTGGTGGATGAACCGGCCGGTCTCGAGGTCGACGAGCACAGCATCGTCGTGGCCCGCTACGCGCACGGCCTCTCCAAGTTCGAGACCCGCTGGGGCACCTTCACCGATCCGTGGATCATCCAGCCGCAGCCCAAGTGCGGGTTCGTGATCCTGGGCACCGAGGGCACGGTGAGCAGCTACGACTACGACGACTATGTCACGGTCCAGACCCGCAAGAAGCCGGTGCCCCATCAGCTGCCGGCCCCGGCGCCGAAGGCTCCGAACCAGAACCCCGTTCAGTACCTGCTGCATTGCCTCGACAAGGGCGTGCCGCTGGAGGGACCGGTGAGCCTGCCCATCAGTCGGATCGGCCAGGAGATCGTCGATGCCGCCGTGAAGAGCGCCCGCCTCAAGAAGGCCGTCAAACTGGCCTGATCGCGGGCGAATGCGGGGATTGCCCGCAGATCCGAACGACGGGGCCGGGGAGTCGCCTGCGATTCCCCGGCCCCTCGTGGTTCAACCGGGCCCGGTCGGCTCGGCGGTCCTGATCGCTGCGGCCGTTCTCTCCGGAGCTTCCTTCCCGTGATGGGTTCAGACAGACTGTCCCCCATCATGACCAAGGCCGTCATCCTCGCCGCTGGAAAGGGGACCCGCATGGGCGACCTCACCCAGGAGATCCCCAAACCCATGCTGTCGGTGCAGGGGCGTCCGATCCTCGAGCACATCGTCGAGGGCCTGAAGGAGGTCGGTGTCCGCGAGTTCCACCTCATCACCGGCTGGCGTGCCGAGGTCATCGAGTCGCATTTCGGCGACGGTTCCCGCTTCGGAGTCCGGATGAGCTATTCCCGTCAGGTCGTTCAAGATGGCACCGGCAAGGCTCCGGAACTGGCCAAGGAGTTCGTGGGCGGCGATGACTTCGTGCTCACCTACGGCGACATCCTGGTGAAGCCCGAGACCTACCGGCACATGATCGAACGCTGGCAAGCCGGATCCTTCGACGGGGTGCTCACAGTGACCGCCGGGGAGGATGTCACCAAGGGAGGGTTGTTCTTCTTCGATGACGAGCGGTTCTGCCTGACCCGCCTGGTCGAGAAACCCAATGCCGCCCAACTGGAGACCCTCCGATCCGAAGGATGGATCCGCCCGGGCAAGCCCGTCTGGTACAATGCGGGCATCTACCTCTTCAAACCGTCGCTCTTCGACTACACGGCCCGATTGCAGAAGTCGCCGCGCGGCGAGTACGAGTTGACCGACGCTCTCTCGGCCATGATCGCCGAGGGCAAAATGCTGGCCGGGCTCCAGATCGCCGGCCGTTGGGTCGATGTCCGTGACCCCGAGGTGCTGGCCTCGCTCCAGGCATGAGCGCCCCCGGAACGACTCCGACCGGATCCACGCAACCCCGACTGCGCCTGAGGCTGACGCCGGCCGCCGAATACGCGGTCCGGACCGGTCACCCGTGGGTGTACGCCGAGCGCATCCGCGAGAGCAATCGAGAGGGGATCTCCGGCGAGATCGCCGTGGTCTACGACCGCAAGGACCGCTTCCTTGCTTTGGGCCTGTACGATCCCGACTCGCCGATCCGCTTCCGCGTCCTCCATTCCGGCAAGCCGGTGATGGTCGACGAGGCCTGGTGGCGCGCGCGCCTGACGGCCTCTCTGGCCCGCCGTGAGGGCGTGGCCACCGACCAGACCAATGGCCTGCGCTGGATCAACGGGGAGTCGGATGGATGGCCGGCGATGGTGGTCGACCAGTACGCGGGCACGCTGGTGCTCAAGCTCTATTCGGCGGTCTGGTTGCCGCGCGTGGCCGACCTGACCCGGTGGTTGGTCGAGGCTCTCCGGCCCGAGCGCATCGTCTTGCGTCTCAGCCGCAATGCCGCCCTGGGCTTCGAGCAGGCCGGATACCACGACGGACAGAATCTCTGGGGTGACGACACCGCCCCGTCGGTGGTCTTCCTCGAAGACGGCATCCGCTTCTGGTCCGATGTGGTCAAGGGGCAGAAGACCGGGTTCTTCCTGGACCAACGCGACAACCGTCGCCGGATCGGCCAGTGCTCGGCCGGCCTGGACGTGCTCAACGCCTTCAGTTTCAGCGGAGGGTTCTCGCTCCATGCGGCCCGGGGCGGCGCGCGCAGCGTGACCGATCTCGACATCTCCCCACACGCGCTCGAGGCCGCCCGACGCAATTTCGAACTCAACGCCGCCGATCCCCGCATCGCCGCGGTCCGTCACGAGTCCGTGCAGGCCGATGCCTTCGCCTGGCTGGAACGCAGCACCGAGCAATTCGACATCGTCATCTGCGATCCGCCCTCGCTGGCCAAGCGCGAGACCGAACGGGCCGGCGCCATCGAGGCCTATCACCGATTGGCGGTGAATTCCATCGCCCGGGTGCGTCCCGGCGGGCTGCTGTTGGCGGCCTCATGTTCGGCCCATGTGACGCCCGAGGAGTTCTACGCGGCGGTCACCGAGGCCGCGCACCGCAGCGGCCGCCGCTTTGGAGATGAGGTGTACACCGGCCACGCCCCGGATCACCCGGCCACCTTCGACGAAGCCCGCTATCTCAAGGCCGCCTACCTGCGCTTCGAGACCCGCACGCCCTGATCGAGGTGGGACTGCGGCCTGGGTCGGGGCTCGGGTTGCCGGGGCCGGGCATTCGGCCACCCGGGGCGGCGGGCTGCGGCACGACCGGTTCTTGACCGTCGATCGCGCTCCAGAAGCCGGGGTCATGTCGCGAATCACCCCATCGGAGGCTTGCGGTCGGCGGGCAGACTCCGATGTTTGGAGGGTCATGCGATCAGGACTATCGAGTGGTTGGGGCAGGGGAATCCTCCAGGGGGTCGTTGCAGGTTTTTGCGCGGTCTCGGCCAGCGCGGGTGAGTTCAAGGCCCAGGTGGGCCCCTCCATGGACAAGTGGATGTACCCCTTCGAGTTCGGCACCGGGGGTTCCCGGCCGGTGGCTCCCACCTTCGCCTCGTTCGATCCCCGCTTCGACACCCGCGATGCCGAGTTCCTGCTGGGTTGGCAGACCGCGTCGGTGATCCCCACCAATGCCGCCCCGAGCCGGTACCTCCTGAAACGCGTTCGCCT
>JAIXXC010000275.1 GCA_027490985.1 Verrucomicrobiales bacterium | reverse complement strand
TCCGCTTGGCCAAGGAGTTCGGTTTTTGTTACGGCGTCGAGCGCGCCATCGATCTGGCCTACGCGGCCCGCAAGGTCTTCCCCGAGCCGACCCGCATCTTCCTGCTGGGCGAGATCATTCACAACCCCGAGGTCAACGATCAGATCCGGGGCATGGGCATCGTGAGCATCTCGCCCAAGCCCAGCGATCTCGAACTGGCGGGTCTCAAGCTCAATGCCGATGACGTGGTCATCATCCCGGCCTTCGGCACCGAGGTGTCCACCCGCCAGCGCATCGAGAGTTTCGGTTGCCAGACCGTCGACACCACCTGCGGCGACGTCATGTCCGTCTGGAAGCGGGTGCGTCAGTACAGCAAGGAATCGGTCACCAGCATCATCCACGGCAAGGCCAAGCACGAGGAGACCAAGGCGACGACCTCGCAGGCCACCGCCTACGGCACGGGCCACTACCTGGTGGTGTTCGATCTGGCCGAGACCGACTACGTCTGCGATTACATCCTCCGGGGCGGCGATCGGAACGACTTCCTGAACCGGTTCAAGGGGGCCTATTCTCCGGGGTTCGATCCCGATCTGCATCTGGTGGCCGTGGGCGTGGCCAACCAGACCACCATGCTCCGCGGCGAGACCGAAGAGGTGCAGAAGCGCTTCCAGCGGGCGATGCAGCAGAAGCACGGTGCCGAGAAGGTCGCCGAGCACTTCCGGTTCTTCGACACGATCTGCGGGGCGACCCAAGATCGTCAGGATGCCCTGGAGAAGATGCTCCGGGAGCCCATCGACCTGCTGATCGTGGTCGGGGGTTACAACTCCTCGAACACCTCCCACCTGGCCGAGATGGGGGAGAAGGTGCTGCCGACCTTCTTCATCAAGAATGCGGCCATGATGCAGTCGCCCTCGCTCATCCGGCACTGGAACCAGCACATCACGGCCGAGGTGACCACCGCCGATTGGTACCGGCCTGAAGGGGCTCTGACCGTCGGGATCACCGCCGGTGCGAGTTGCCCCAACAACCTGATCGAAGACACCATCAAGCGGTTGTTCGACTTCCGTGGGGTCGACATCCTTGAAGTGCTGCAACCGCAGGGGTTGTCCCGATGAGGGCGTTGGATGGCCGTTTTTCGCCGCTTCACCGCGGATTTTTGGACTTTGGGCTTGCCCGGAGGCCCAGACCTACCTATAGCGACCCGAGTCTCCTGAAGCAGCGAGTTGGTTTGATCGTACGCATGATGCATCTTCAACCGGAGGCGGTCCTTTGAGCCGCCCGTTTTCACGCCCGCAGCCGGGTCAGCCGCAGCACCGGATCAACGGAAAGATCCGAGCACGTGAGGTGCGCGTCATCGGCATCGATGGTCAGCAGGTCGGGATCATGGATCTGGCCGCCGCCATCAACCTGGCCCGACAGAACGGAGTCGACCTGGTGGAGATCGCGGCCACGGCCGTGCCCCCGGTCTGCCGCATCGTCGATTACGGCAAGTTCAAGTACGAGCTGTCCAAGAAGGAGCGCGACAGCAAGAAGCATCAGGCCGTGAACCTGGTGAAAGAGGTTCAGTTGTCCCCCCGCATCGACCCGCACGATCTCGGCATCAAGAAGGAGCACACCATCGGCTTCCTGTGCGAAGACATGAAGGTCAAGGCGACCTTGCGCTTCCGCGGTCGCGAAATGGCCCACACCGAAGTCGGCAAAGAGGTCATGGACAAGTTCCTCGAGCAGTTGGCTCCGTGGGGACATCCCGATTTTCCGCCCAAGCTCGTCGGCAAGGCCATCAACGTGATGATCAGCCCCCTGCCGAAGAACAAGCGCGCCAAGAATCCCAAGGAAGCCAGCGAGCCGGAGGCCGTGGCTCCGGCCAAGGCCTCCGGCAAGGCGTCGTCCAACGGCAAGCCTGAGCCGGTGCGCGTGGCCACCGATGCCGCCTCCCAGGGGGCGTCGTTCGGTCAGAGCCCCTTCTCCGGGCTATCGGTTCCCACCCAGAGTTGAGTCCGGGGTACGAGGGGCGACCGGGGTCGCGAGATCCCGGGGCCTTCGGAAACGGCCTCAGAACCCACACCCTCACCCTCATGGGCCGTTTGCGCGCCATCGCAGCCATGTCCGCCAACCGCGTCATCGGAGACGGGGGGCGGATCCCGTGGCATCTTCCGGCCGATTTCCGTTGGTTTCGTCAGGTCACCCTCGGGGGAATCCTGTTGATGGGGCGCAAGACCCACGACTCCATCGGAAAACCGCTGCCCGGCCGCCAAACCATCGTGCTCACCCGGAGCACGACACCCATCCCGGGAGTCCGGGTCGCCCACCAGCTTGAACCGTTGCTGGAGGAGCTCCGGAACGATCCGCGACCGGTCTGGGTTTGCGGCGGCGGCGAGATCTATCGGCAGTTGCTGCCCCGATGCAGCGATCTCTTCCTCACCCGAGTGCCCATCACGGCCGAGGGCGATGCGGTGTTCCCCCCGTTCGAGAGCGAGTTCGTCTGGATCGCCGCAGTGCTTCGGACGCCCGAGTTCACTGTCGAACACTGGGTGCACCGATCCACGCTGATCGCGGGCAACCCTTCCGAGAGCGCCCCGATCGCCTGACCGGGGTCCGGGTCAGCCGATCGGCTGACTGACCTGCAGGGCCGCGATGAACTGCTTCATGGCGGGCGAGAGCACCTTGGACTTCTTGTGGATCAGCCCGATGGGGCGATCGAGCTCGATGTCGGCGAACGGCATGGCGACCAGGGTGTTCTTGGACACCTCCTGAGCCACCGTTCCCGCCGGGACGATGCTCACACCGGCCCCGATCTCGACGGCGCGTTTGACCGTTTCGATGTTGTCGAACTCCATGACGTGCTTGACGGAGATCCCGTGTTCCTTGAGCTCACGGTCGATCGCCTTGCGCGTCGGAATGTCGGGTTCGAAGCCGATGAATTTCTGCCCCTCGAGCTGCGAGAGCTTGAGTCCCTTGGCCTTGGTGAAGGCGTGCCCGGGAGCGCAGATGAGCACCAGTTTCTCCGGTTTCAGGGCGAGCGTCTCGAGCTTGGATTCCTTCTGCGGGTAGGCCACCAGACCGATGTCGACCACATTGCCCAGCACGTCGTCGTACACCTGGTTGGCGCGCTGGTACTCGACATGGACCTTCACCGACGGGTGCTGCTTGAGGAAGCGCTTCACGTAGGGTTGCAGGTCGTGGAGTCCGATGCTGTAGATCGCCGCTATGCGGATGGTGCCCGAGATGACGTCGCGCATCTCCTGGAGGCGGTGCACCAGGCCTTCGTAGGTGAGGATGATCTGCTTGCCGTGTTCGTAGAGCAGTTCGCCTTCGCGGGTGAGTCGGAACTTCTTCTTGCTGCGCTCGATGAGGAGCGTCTTGAGCTGGCGTTCGAGCGAGGTGATCTGCTGGCTGACCGCGCTCTGGGTGATGTTGTTGATCAGAGCCGCCTTGGTGAACGATTCCGTCTCGGCGAGGTCGCAGAAGACTTTGAAGGACTCGATTTGCACGGCTCGACGATACCGCGAACTGGCCAACTGCCAGCAGGATTTTTGCGGAGTATTTCTCGGGTCCGCGCCTCGATGGCCCAGCGGGCTTCCGGCCGAGCGAGACGATCCGGTGAAGAATGGCGTGAGGTTGGCCGCTCCGTATGGTTCGATCGGGGGGTGGCCAAGCCGGACTCCTTTGAACTGCCCGACGGAACGATCGTGAACATCCTCTATGAGGACCGCGGGGTGCTGGCCATCGACAAGCCCGCCGGCTGGATGCTCGGCCCCGACGACGGCGAGCATGCCGATCGCGGATTGCATCGGGCGTTGGTCGACGCCATCGAAACCGGGGAATGGTGGGCTCGTTCACGCAACCTGAAGTTCCTGCGTTTCGTGCACCGCCTGGATGCGCCGACCACCGGCGTGCTGTTGTTCTCCAAGAGCCAGGGAGCCATGCCCGCCTTGTCGCGGGTGTTCGCCGAACGGACCGTCAAGAAGGCCTACCTCGCGGTGACCGACGGTGTGCCCAAGTTGGGCGAATGGGTCTGCCGCGAACCCCTCGGGCCCGATCCGGCCGAGCATGGCAAGCACCGCGTGGATCATGGTCCGGAGGGCAAACCGGCCGAGACGGCCTTCCGGGTGCTGGGTTCCCGCGAGGGCCGGTCGCTGGTGCTGGCCCTTCCGGTCACCGGGCGCACGCATCAGATCCGCCTGCACCTCGCCCATGCGGGGTGCCCGGTCGCCGGAGACATCCTTTACGGTCGCCGCGACTTCCACGGGCTGGCCCTCCGGGCCTTCCGCTTGGAATACCCGGATCCCTTCCTGCGCAGACCGACCCTGATCATCGCGCCCACGGAAGCCTTCTGCCGGCGCTACGGCTACGATCCGCTGCTGGTGCCGGAAGCATTGCGCACCCGCCCCCGCCGCCCTGTGAACCCCACGGGCAAGGACGGCAAAGACGTCAAGGATGGCAAAGACAAGGCGTCGGCCCCGCGGTCAGTAGCCCCGGTTCGAGGCGGCGCCCACCCGCAGGGAAAGGCGGCCTCCGCTCCGGGTCAGCCGAACCGGGTGGTCAAAGAGCCGGCTCAGCGACCCGCTGGTCAACGACCGGCCGATGGGGCCCGAGGTCAGCACGGTGCCGCCCCGCAGCAGTAGGGCGTGACTGAAGATCGGGGTGATCTCTTCCACGTGGTGGGTCACCAGCACCAGCGTGGGGGCATCGGGTCGGCGTGACAGCCGCCCCAGAAATTCCAGGAACAGCTCGCGCGCCACGGGATCCAGCCCGGTGCACGGCTCGTCGAGGATCAGCAACCGAGCGTCGGACATCATGGCCCGAGCGATGAGCACCCGCTGGCGCTCTCCCTGCGACAGCACGGCCCAGGGCCGTCGGGCCAGATGGCCGATCTCCACCGATTCCATCAACTCGCGCGCCTTCACGGCGTCGGAGCGCTTGGGTGTTCCCCAATAGTCGATGATCGCGTAGCGGCCGCTCACCACGGTGTCGAGGGCGGGCTCGGTGTCGTTCATCATCTGCCGCACCGACGAACTCACGATGCCCAGCTTGAGGCGCAACTCGCGCCAGTCGGCCTGGCCATACTGTTGCCCCAGCAGGGCGATGTCGCCGTGGGTGGGCATCAGATAGCCGGCCAGTGCCGAGAGCAGACTGGTCTTGCCCGAGCCATTCCCGCCGAGCAGCGCCCAGTGTTCGCCGGGCATCACCCGCCACGACAGGTCGGTGAGGATCGGGACCCGATCGCGGAGAATTGTCAGGTGGGTGATGTCGAGGACCGGTGCGGAACTCATGCAGCGCGAGAGCGTCGGGAATCGGCCCGCAAAAGGGAAGCCGAGGACTGTTCCCAAGGACTGTTCCGACTGGGATCTGCTCCGACGAGGCTCCTCGTGGGTCCGGGCATCAGAGCCCGACGCCGGGCGTGGGTGAAGCAGATCCGATGCGGGCGAGCGCCCAGGCCGCGTGTTCGGCGATAAGTGGCTCGGGATCCTGGGTCGCCCGCGTGAGGGCCGGGATCGCCCGACGGTCGCCGACATTGCCCAGCGCGATGCACACATTGCGCAGTAGCCCGCGCCGCTTGGTCCTCAGCAGGGAGGTGCCTGCGAACCGCGATTTGAAGGCGGCCTCATCGAGTGACAGCAGTTCGAGCAAATCGGGTTGGGCCAGATCGGCTCGATGGTGTTCGCGCAGCAGCGCTCCGGCGCGGGCGAACCGGTTCCATGGACACGCGGCCAGGCAATCGTCGCAGCCGAAGATGCGGGTGCCGATCGCGGGGCGCAGGTCTTCGGGAATGGAGCCCCGGTGCTCGATGGTCAGGTACGAGATGCAGCGCCGGGCATCGAGCGTGAAGGGTGCGGGCAGGGCCCCGGTGGGGCAGGCGCTCAGGCAGCGGGTGCAAGATCCGCAGCGGTTGTGCTCCGGCGCATCGGGTTCGAGTTCGGCCGTGGTCAGGATCTCGGCCAAGAGGAACCAATTGCCCAGGGTCCGGGAGATGAGATTGGTGTGCTTTCCGACAAAGCCGATGCCCGCGCGTTGGGCCAGATCCCGTTCGAGGATCGGCCCGGTGTCGACGTACCATAGCGAGCGCTGCGTCACGCGAGCCTCGGTATCGAGGAACTCCGTGAGGGCTCGCAGCGGTTCCTTGAGCAGGTCGTGGTAGTCGGGGTGCTGCGCGTAGCGGGCCACGATGCCTCGCGGGGTTGAACCCGGTGCGGCGGTTTGGGCCGAAGGATCGTGATGCGGGTCGCGATGGTAACTGATCGCCACCGTGACCACGCTGCGGATCCCGGGTAAAACCCGCGACAGATCCGCCCGCTTTTCCGGGGCCTTGGCCAGCCAGGCCATCTCGGCATGTCGCCCTTCCGCCAACGCCCGCTCGAAGTCCGGGGCGGAGGCCGGCGGCTCGGCCGTGGTCACCCGGCAGGCATCGAAACCCAGCTCGGTGGCCCGGCGCACCAGGGCGGCCTTGAGCTCGGCCTTGGCCATGCCCCCGGGACTCATCGACCGAGCATGCGGCGCAGCACGTTGTGGGTGATCTGCTGCACGCGCGGATCGGGGCCCTTGGGCTCGGTGTACACCTTCGGATGAATGTAACCGGGCGGCTCGGCCAATCCGTCGGCCCACCAGCAGGTGGCGGCATTGAAGACGATGTTCGTCTTGGGTCCGGGATACGCTGTGGCGGTGTAGATCCCGCCGTTGGGCTTGCCCGGGGCGTCTTGGGTGGGCCCTGTGGCCACCACCTCCAGACCCTTGATCGGCGCCGGATCCCCGTGCCACTCCCAGCCGATGAGGCCGGGGATGCGATCGCCTTCCTTCATGCGGGTGTCGCGGTAGATCCAATGGTCGGGCCGGGTGCAAATCCAGTCGGCTCCACCGGTGACCGGCCCTGTGCTGTGGGCACCGACCAGTTCGTTGGCGTAGGGGCGTTCGTGTTTGAGCGAACCCATGGACACGAATTCGCGGGTGCCTCCCGGCGGGCCGTACACGCCGACCCGTTCGAAGGACCGCAGCTTGGGGTCGCCTTCCAAAATACGTCCGCAGACGGCATTGCCCGAGAAGAAGCCCACGCTCACACCGGCCAAGATCGCCGCCTCGACGTTGCGGTACATCTGGATCGTCCAGTACTCGTCATGGCCGACACTCAGGAATCCATCGGCCCGCAGCAGTCCGGCGCGGTCGAAGTGGGTGTCGGCATTCGAGAGGTAGCTCACGTCGTAGCCGTGCGCTTCGAGCCAGTACACGAAGGGGTATTCCCACAGGAAGAATTCGCCGGAACCGATGGAGAGCGGCTGGTCCACGATCTGGCAGTACTTGCCGTAGGGCCGGTTGAAGCCCACCCGCACCCCGCCGCCCCAGTACCATTCGTTCTTGCCGTCGTCATACAGCGAGAACTGCGAGGGCCAGCGGTTGTAGGCCTGCCAGGTGTTGTCGGAGCACTGGAACAGGTAGCTCGCCTCGCGCTGGTCGCGGACGATGAAGATGATGTAGCTCTGGAGGCCTTCTTTGAGTTCGGTGAGCTTGGCCACATAGACGCCGCTGACCCAATCGTCGGGGATCAGGAGTTGGGCGCAGGGCTCCCACTGACAGAGGCGTTCCCGTTTCGGGCCCACCTCGGGGTCGGCCTGGACCCGTCCCTTGAAGGGCCC
>JAIXXC010000178.1 GCA_027490985.1 Verrucomicrobiales bacterium | reverse complement strand
GACGTCATGAACCACGAGCCATTTGTCGCCTTCATCCGGGAACTCGCCGAGGCCAGCGCCCGGGTCATCCTGCCCTATTACGGAGCCCGCGACATGGGCATGGAACTCAAGAGCGATGCCTCTCCGGTGACCTTGGCCGACCGCGGTGCCGAACAGGTGATGCGCGAGATGATCACCCGGCGTTTCCCGGATCATGGCATTGTCGGCGAGGAATTCGGCACCGAACGCGGGGATGCCGAATACGTCTGGGTGCTCGATCCGGTGGATGGCACCAAGAGCTTCATCCTGGGGGTCCCCCTGTTCGGGACGTTGATCGGCCTCCTTCATCGCGGCCAGCCCATCCTGGGGTGCATCCACCAACCGGTCACCCGACAGTTGATGATCGGGGACGGCACGACGACCACGCTCAACGACCGACCGGTGCGGGTCCGCCCCTGCGCCCGTTTGTCCGAAGCCTCGTTGCTGACTTCCGATCCGTTGTATCCGGCCAAGTACCAGAACGGGGCCGGCTTCGACGCCTTGACCCGGTCGGTTCGTCTCTATCGGGGTTTCGGCGACTGTTACGGATACCTGCTGTTGTGCTCCGGTTGGGTGGATGTGGTCGTCGACCCCATCATGAACCCGTGGGACCTGCTGCCGCTGGTGCCGGTGCTGGAGGGGGCTGGTGCCCGCGTGTCGGACTGGCAAGGCCGCCCGGCCAATCATGCCGGAGCCACCTCGACCGTGGCCTCCGCCCCGGAACTGCACGACGAGGTGATCCGGTTGTTGAATCCCTGAGCCGGTCACCGGGTTGAGCCGTCCCATTCCCGTCGGTCAGGATCGTTCACGGTAACGGTGATGGCCTTGCTTGCGGCCATGGCCATTGAGGCCCGCTCTTGGAGGGATGAGATGGGCGATGGGGCGGGCACGAAAAGGCTGGCGGACGCCCTCGGGCGAACGCCGGCCTTGCTTGAGTCGTTATCAGAACCCGGAGGTTAAACCGGGGGGGTAATCCGGGGGCGTTGAAACACCTCTCCGAGACAAGCCTTGAGGCCCTGCCCGGATTACTTCAGGAAGATGAGCTTGCTCTTGCGATCACCCGTGGTGCGCACGGAATCCTGATTGTCTTTCAGGAAGTTGATCACACTGGCGTAGGAAACGCCGGTCTGCTTGGAGATCTCGATCTGGGAAACACCCTGGGGGTTGGCCTTGAGCACCTCGGTGATCTTGGTGCGGATGACTTCACCATTCATACGGGTCCGCTTCTCGGCGCGGGCCGGAGCGGAGACACCGGTCGAGGCGATGCCCAGGCGCTTGCAGGTATTGGCGATCTCAACCTCCACGGTGGCCAATTGGTTTTCCAGATCGGCTTTCTTGGCGACCAGCTCTTGCAGGTTGTTGTCGCGCAACAGTTCCAGCTTCTTCTGGAGTTCCTGAGCCTGACGTTCGATCTCTTTGGTGATATCCATGATGGAGATGTTTTCTAGGATTGGATTGCCGGCCTTCGGTGTCGGAATCCGTCATGGAATCCGTCTGGAACAGCACAGCGTTTTCAGAAACTATCATTGAACGGTGTCACTGCAAGAATAAAACGAAACAGAACCGGCCTTGCAGTCCATCAAGTTTCCCATCAATCAGCAAATGAGATGCCCTCACATAATCATACCAAGAAGGGTTGTTCGGGTGTGGTGACTCTATGAATTTGACCGAAAAACGATTGTTTCATTGAGTGGATTCATGATCGCTGGAGTTTCATTCATTCGTGGTTTGCAGTTGCTCAGGGGTTGTTAATAACTATGTGAATAACATCATGGGATTCTTGCTCATCGCGGTTGCAGAATAGTCTGTAAAGCGAGCTGGTTTGCTCTTTGTAAACCTTGGATCGGAGGGTCCTTCTCTACTGCGGATCCGATCGTGGTTCAAGGGCCTTGGGATCCGCGTTCGAATCGTCAGCGGTACCCCCGACGACGAGAGGTTCGACCCGGTCCCGCCGGCACAAAGAACGTGGCACGCCGCCGGAAACGCCTGTAAACTGATCGCAATGAGGTCGCGGACCCCCCGTTTCAAAGCCTTCACGTTGGTGGAGTTGCTGGTGGTCATCGCCATCATCGCCCTCTTGGCCGCAATGCTCTTACCGGCCTTGGCCAAAGCCAAAGCCAAGGCCGGGGCGGCCCACTGTCAGAGCAATCTGCGACAGGTGGGGTTGGCCACCCATCTCTATGCACAGGACCATCGCGGTGCGATCCGTCTTCAATCGCCCTTGGTGATCACCAATACGTGGGCGCAGGCGCTGGCAGCCCATCAGAATCTGCCGGTGTCGATGTTCCTCTGCCCGACTTACCCGCCCCCTTCGTGGACCAATTGGTTGATGACCTTCGGGGTCTGGGTGGACCCGCCCGAAGCGCTGCGATCAGGGCCTCTGCAGGAAATCCTCCAGAGCGACCGGATAGAACAACCCGCCTCGTATTTGCATGTGGCCGACACGACGAGCCGGGGTCGTCTGGGGGTCACCGCCCGGCAATTCCATGTCTTCCGGATCGACGAGGATTATGAGATCCATGGCCGTCATGCCAACCGGGCCAATGGTTGGTTTTT
>JAIXXC010000011.1 GCA_027490985.1 Verrucomicrobiales bacterium | reverse complement strand
CGCCGAAAGACCAACAAAACAGCCGTTTTTGACCGATGGCACCCCCGGTGCTGAAACCGGGACGAATGGCGTTGACACCTTAAGTCGACTCCCTACAGTCGCCGCCACCGTAAGCCCTTAACTTCACACAATTATTCTATGAATCGTCTCCGCAAACAACGTCTCGGCGCCTTCACGCTGATCGAGTTGCTCGTCGTCATCGCCATCATCGCGATTCTGGCCGGCATGCTCCTGCCCGCTTTGGCCAAGGCGAAGGCCCGCGCCAACCGCATCTCCTGCGTCAACAACCTCAAGAACATCGGTCTGGCCTTCCGCACCTTCGCGGTGGACTTCGGTGGTGCCTATCCTTGGCAGGTTGATCCCGCCCAGGGCGGTGTCTCGCTGATCGCCGCCACCGTGGCTGGCGCTGCCACCACCACCATCTCGAACAACGTCACCGCCTGCTTCGCGGCCGTGTCGAACGAGCTGAGCACCCCGAAGATCGTCTGGTGCCCGTCCGACGGCAGCCGCTTCACCGCCTCCAACACCTGGGTGGGTGTGCAGCGCCTGGCCATCGCCAACAACCAGAAGGTTCCGAGCTACTTCCTCGGCACCACGGCGACCGAAGAGCAGCCCCAGAGCATCCTGGGCGGCGACCGCAACCTGACCAACGGTTCGACCGAGGCTCAGCTCGCCACCAAGCACATCATCTTCGCGAACCCCGACGCCAACGGCGGCATCGCCCCTGCGATCCTGAACAAGATCGGCTACACCAGCTCGATCCACCAGAACGCCGGCAACATCCTCCTGGGTGACGGCTCGGTGCAGCAGGTCTCCTCCGGCCGCGTCCGCGACCAGATCCGTGACGCCGCCGCCAACTCCGGCGCGCAGAACTTCATCTTCCCGGCTGCTGGTAACTAAACGACCCGCATCGGAATCGGACCGCTGGCAAAATCCTTCGGTCTGAAACCCACCAAGGCACCCCGATCGGGGTGCCTTTTTTGTTGGGTGGTTCCCCACCCGCTACGGAGTCGTCGTTTTCAGAGCAGAGTCCACAACCGGCCTGATTGCAGGAATCGGCGCCCATGACGGGCCCGGCCAAGGACGGATTTCGATCCCCAACGGAGCCCCGACCGGAGCCCCCGCATCCCCGGATCAGGCCACCGACAGATCGCGCAGAATGGCATCCAGAGTCCGACCAGGGCGGAAGCCCGTGAGCGACTCGAGCACCTTGAGGCTCGGCTTGCGGTGCCGCATGTCTTCAAATCCAGGCCCGAAAACCGTCTCATACGGAACCAGTTCCACCTGTGAGCGGGAACCCAGGGCCTGGATGACCTTCTCGGCCAACTCGCGGATTTGAACCGGCTGGTCGTTGCCCACGTTGACCACCTTCCCCAAGGCTTCGGGCGTGCGCATGAGTCGGATCACGGCCTCGACGGAATCGGCCACATGGCAAAAGCACCGCGACTGCAATCCGTCGCCATATACCCGCACCGGCAACCCCGCCCGGGCCGCGGCCACGAATCGGGGAATGACCATGCCGTAGGCCCCCGTCTGCCTGGGCCCCACGGTGTTGAAGAACCGCACGATGCGCACGGGCACTCCTCGTTCGCGGTGATAGGCCATCGCCAGGAATTCATCCATCAGCTTGGAGCAGGCGTAACTCCAGCGCCCCAGCGTGGACGGACCGATCAGCAGGTCGTCGGTTTCGGAAAACTCCGGCCGGGAACTCTTGCCGTAGACTTCCGAGGTGGACGCCAACAGCACGGGCGTGCCGCTGCGGGAGGCGGCCGCCAGGACCACCTCAGTCTCGCGGAGATTGGTCTCGATGGTGCTGACCGGCGAACGCATCACCTGCTCCACGCCCACCACGGCCGCCAGATGCACCACCATCGAGGCGCCCGCCACCAGGGCTTCCAGATCCCCGCATTCCGACACCTTGCAGGCGCGGAACTGGAACCGGGGATTCCGCTCGGCCATCGCCAGATTGGCCCGGGAACCGGTGGACAGGTCATCCACCACGACCACCTCGTCGCCGGCCTCCAGCAGACGGTCGGTGAGGTGCGAGCCGATGAAGCCCGCACCGCCGGTCACCACGATGGGTTTGCTGTGCATCGGACGAGCTTGAAGGCAAGCGCCAGGAAAATGAAGCCCTCAGGCGCCCCGATCAGGCGAAACCCTCGCGGCGGCGAGGATCGGGATCGAGTGGCTTGGGCCGGAATGGGAAACCAACGACCCCGGACTGTCGGCCGCGCACTCCCGACCTCGCCCACTCGCCTTCGAGCCGGTGGAAATCATCGATGAATCCACGTCAGCGGGGACAATCCCGTTGACACCCGGAAACCCGATTCCTAGCTTTTGGCACTAAATCCTATGTCCGAAACCACGCCTCCGGTCAACCCGCCCGCCGCTGCCGAACCCCCGAAGCCGGCCGAGGCGTCCGCCCAGAAGAAACAGACGGTGCGCATCAGCCTGCCGCCGAAGCCCGCGGGTGGTCCGTCGATCCGCGTGCCCGCGGCTGCAGCTCCGGCCCCCGCGCCGGTCGCGGCCCCGGCCGCTCCGGCCGTGCCCGCACCGGCCGCTTCGGTCGCCGCCGCCCCTGCGGCCTCCCATGCGCCTGCTCCCGCCGCCAAGCCCGCTGCGGCACCGGCGGCCCCCGCGTCGAAGCCGGCCGCTCCGGCCAGCCGCCCGGCCGCCAAGCCCGCCAGCATCAGCGGCCTCGACATGGGCTTGGCCTTCGCCGCGATGGTCCTCGGCATCGCCGCCGTGGCCGTGCAATTCTTTGTTGCGAACTGATCGCTTTGGTCTTTCTTCACTCCTCTTATGGCTTCAGCCAACATCATCACCGCGACCACCCAGAATTTCCCCACTGAGATCATCGGTTCCCAGCAACCGGTGCTCGTCGACTTCTGGGCCGAGTGGTGCGGCCCTTGCAAGATGCTCGGTCCGGTGCTCGACGAACTGGCCAACGAATACGTCGGCAAGGCGAAGATCGCCAAGGTCAACATCGATGACTATCAGGACCTGGCCGGTCAGTTCGGAATTCGTTCCATTCCCACCCTGCTGCTCTTCAAGGGCGGTCAGGTGGTCGAGCAAACCGTCGGCCTGAAGTCCAAGAAGGATCTCAAGGCCAGCCTCGATCGGGCTCTGGTGGGTTGATCTGGTGAATTGAGCAATCTGTTGGATCGGGTCGAGTCTCCGTTTTCAGATAGAGCCTTTCGTATTGGAGTGTTCAGAACAAGCCGCCCTGTGGAAACAGAGCGGCTTTTCGTTTTCCTGGGGTCACACGGCTTGGGGTCGCCGGGCACGACCGACGGATTCGCGAAGGGTCACCCCAAGTGACCCCGCCCTGTCTCAGGGACTCTGGCTGCCCGTCTGCCGACCGGGAACGGGCACAACCTCTCACATCGCGCCGTTGTCGATGAGTCGCGTCTTGCCGACGAACACGGCCATCACCATCCGGGTGCCGCGTTGGACCTGTTCCACGGGGTGCAGCGTGTTGGGATCCACGAACTCCACGTAGTCCAATCGGGCGGCAGGGCACTGGGCGATGAGGGCTTCGACCCCCCTGCGCAGCGTGGCGGCAGCAACAGCCGAGGCCGAGCGACGCACCTCCTGGCGGACCCAGTGCTGGGAACGCCACAACACGGTGGCCTGAACCCGTTCGTCGGGCTGCAGGTAGCGGTTGCGGGAGCTCATGGCCAATCCATCGGATTCACGCGTGGTCGGGGCCACCACGATCCGGATCGGAAACTGCAGATCTTGGACCATGCGCCGGATCACCGCCGCCTGCTGCCAGTCCTTGGCGCCGAACACCGACACCTCGGGCAACACGCAGTTGAAGAGCTTGGCCACCACGGTGGTCACGCCCCGAAAGTGGGTCGGACGAGAAGCCCCCTCCAACCCCCGGGTCAACCCCTCCTCCACGACGTAGGTGG